>CAZHTZ010000243.1:0-1603 GCA_964535455.1 uncultured Caldilineales bacterium | reverse complement strand
CAAGGTGGACCACGCCCTGTCCGGCCCGGTGCCCTGGCGGGCGGAGGCCTGCCGCCGCGCCGGCACCGTGCACCTGGGCGGAACCCTGCCGGAGATTGCGGACGCGGAGCGGGCAGTGCACAAGGGCCAGCACCCGGAGCGGCCCTACGTCCTGGTGGCGCAGCAGAGCCTGTTCGACCCCAGCCGGGCGCCTGCCGGCCAGCACACCCTGTGGGCCTACTGCCACGTTCCCAACGGCTCCACGATGGACAGGACTGCGGCCATCGAGGCGCAGATCGAGCGTTTCGCTCCTGGCTTTCAGGACCTGATCCTGGCCCGGCACACCACCAACACGGCGCAGTTGGAGACCTACAACCCCAACTACGTGGGCGGCGACATCAACAACGGCGTGCAGGACCTGCGCCAACTGTGGACGCGGCCCACCCTGCAGCGCAACCCCTACCGCACCCCACTGCCCGGCGTCTATCTCTGCTCCTCCGCCACGCCCCCCGGCGGCGGCGTCCACGGCATGTGCGGCTATCATGCGGCCAAGGCGGCGTTGAACGTTTGAACGTTTGAACGTTAGAACGTTGGAGCGTTTGCACGTTAGAATGTCGCCCTACGACAACGTGCAAACGTGCAACGTGCAAACGTGTTAACGCATAAAGGAGCGATGACAATGCAATACCGACGTATGGGCGACAGCGGCTTGAAGATCAGCGCCGTCTCTTTGGGCGGCTGGATCAACTTCGGCGAGGGCAAGGTGGCGGAAGACACCGCCCGCAAGGTCGTCGAGACGGCTTACGAGCATGGCGTCAACTTCTTCGACATCGCCGACATCTATGGCATCGGCGGCGCCGAGGAGCAGATGGGCCGGGTGCTGGCGCAGTATCCCCGCCACAGCCTGGTGATCTCGACCAAGGTCTTCTGGCCGATGAGCGACGAGGTCAACGACCGCGGCCTGTCGCGCAAGCACATCCTGGAGAGCTTCGACAAGAGCCTGCGGCGGCTGGGCACGGACTATGTGGACATCTATTTCTGCCACCGGCCCGACCCGGAGACGCCGATCCGCGAGACGGTGATGGCGATGCAAACGCTGATCGAGCAGGGCCGGGTGCTCTATTGGGGCACCTCGGAATGGTCGGCGACGCAGATCCTGGAAGCCTACGACCTCTGCGACCGCTACGGTTGGCACCTGCCCAAGGTGGAGCAGCCGGAGTACTCGATGCTGAAGCGGGAGCCGGTGGAGGGGCAAATCCTGCCGGTGACGGCGCCGCGGGGGATCGGCCTGGTGGTGTGGTCGCCGCTGGGCATGGGCATGCTGACAGGCAAGTACGATGAGGGCGTCCCCGCCGATTCACGTTTCAACCGCGAGGGCTGGGCGCGTGACCGTTTCGTGACCGAGGCCAACGCCGCCCGGGTGCGCCAGCTCAAGCCCATTGCCGACGAGCTGGGCATCACCCGCGGCCAATTGGCCCTGGCCTGGACCCTGCGCCACCCTGGCGTCAGCAGCGCCATCATCGGCGCCACCCGCCCCGAGCAGGTCATCGAAAACGTCAAGGCCGCGGACGTGACCCTCAGCCCGGACGTGCTGGCACGGATTGAGGCGATTCTGGCGGAATAA
>CAZHTZ010000242.1:0-1605 GCA_964535455.1 uncultured Caldilineales bacterium | reverse complement strand
CCGGTGGACGACCGGGACTACCAGGTGCCGTTCGAGTTCACCGGCACGCTTGCCAAGCTGACGCTGAAAGTCGACCGCCCGAAGCTGACTCCCGCGGATGAAAAGCGTCTGCTCGAAGAGAGTCAGCGCAACAACCGCGCCAGTGAGTGATCGTGTTCGTCAACCAGGAGGAAAAACCGATGATGGAATCATCACGGAAGATCGCGCGGGTGTACATGCTGGCGGTGCTCGCGACTGTCGTGGGGCTCGCGCCGGCGGGCGGTTGCTGAGGAGAGCGAGACTGACCTCGCCAAGAAGACCCAGAACCCGGTCGCTGATCTCATCAGTGTTCCTTTTCAGAACAACTTCAACTTTTTTCACAACACGCTCGGGGAGGGGAGCCAGGATGCGGCGGTGATGACGTTTCCGACCGCAACCGAGTCGGAGCTCGGCAGCGGGAAATGGAGCGCGGGCCCGACGGCGGTCGGTCTGTTCATGGATGGCCCGTGGGTGGTGGGGGCGCTCACCAACCAGCAGCAGTTCCTGTTTCCCAAATAAGGAAGGCCGATGATCATCAGGGCGGCTGTAGCGAACGGCAGTCCAGTTCTAGCGAACGTCCGACGTCATGGTCGGAGTGCTGTAGATGAGTGTCTCAGCTCTTCGTCTTGAGGCTTGCCTCGTTGGCCCGAATGAAGGCGCGGATGTCATCCGCCATGTCGAGGAGCTTGGTCCAGATCACCTGGAACTCGATGACCCGCACTCGCCGGTTTCTGCGTGTGACGAACGGCGGTACAAGGGCCAAGGGAGCACGCGCTCGGGGCCGCCCGCTGATCCCTGGCCGCGGGTGGTTGATTTTTCGATTGGCCAGGCTTGCGCATACCAGGTACAAGCCAGCAAGTGGGCCGATAACCAGCTCGATTTCTGCGCCACGCTGGCAATCCGAGCATCAAGCGATCCACCGTTGGGACGCCTGACATTGTGGGAGAGACGCGATGAATGGACACCACGCTGGCAAGCTATTGATCGCAGTGGTCGCGGTCGCCTCGTGCTTGGGGCCCGCCTCGGCGCAACAGGTTACCGGGGTTCTGGGTTCTTCGAGCGCCACCACGACCCTCGACGGCAAGCAGCTTCCACCGCCCGATCCGAGTTTCGGCGGGGTGATCAAGCAAAAGGCCTCGGAGTCGAAAGCCTGGTGGCCGCCACGCGTTGTGCCGCCGAAGGGTGCACCCAACGTGCTGCTCATCATGACGGACGACGCCGGCTTCGGGGCGCCGGGCACGTTCGGTGGCGTCGTTCCGACGCCGGCGTTGGATCGCATCGCGCAAAGCGGGCTGCGCTACACGAATTTCCATTCGACGTCGCTCTGCTCGCCGACGCGCGCCGCTTTGATCACCGGACGCAACCATCACGTCGCCGGGTTCGGCGTGGTGGGTGAAATCGCGACGGGGTTTCCAGGCTACGACTCGGTCATCAGGAAGGAGAACGGCACCATCGGCGCCATCCTCAAGGAGAACGGGTACGCGACCTCGTGGTTCGGCAAGGATCACAACACGCCCTTCTATCAATCGACCCAGGCTGGTCCCTTCGATCAGTGGCCGAACGGGATGGGCTTCGAATACTTCTTTG
>CAZHTZ010000241.1:0-1618 GCA_964535455.1 uncultured Caldilineales bacterium | reverse complement strand
GCCGGCGAGTACCGCGGACAGTTGTTGGTCTGGTTGTCCGCCGTCAACGGGGCCTACGAGACCTACGTCAAGGTGGAAGACCAGAGCGAGCCGGAGCACTGCCGCTTCCGCGGCGAGGTGACCGGACCCACCGGCGCCATTAGTGGCACCGCCGCATTCACCCTGCAGGCGCTTGACGACAAAACCCTGCTCGACTACCAGGCGGAAGGAATCGTCACCGGCGCCCTGGGCAAGCTCAACGCCCGCTTCCTCGAAGGCGTCGCCCACACTCTCATCCACCAGGGTCTGGGCAAGTTGAACGCCGAGCTGTTGGCGCAGCAGACCCCTGTCGCGTCCTCGGACGCGGCCATCCTCGCCGACCCCGGCCCCGTCTATCACTACATCTATTATCCCTTCGGATAGGAGGTCAGCATGCGCATTGTCGACCTGGCGGTTCCCATCGGCGAAGACACGCTCAGCCCGCCGTCGGTGAACCAACAGCTCAAATTGACCAGCTTCCACCGCGGACCGGGCTTCTGGCAGGCCAGCAAGATCGAGATGCTGCTGCACACCGGTTCGCACGTGGACTTCACCAAACACGTCCAGGCCGATGGCCAGACCGCCGTGGATATAGCCCTCGACCGCGTGTTCGGCCAGGCCTTGGTGGCCGACCTGCATCATGTCGGCCCAAACCATGCCATCACCGTGGACGACCTGCGGCCGTGCCTTGGCCACCTCCAGGCCGGCGACATCGTCCTCGTGCGCACCGATTGGACCGAAAAGCACTGGGGCAACTTCCCCACCTATTACCTGGAATCTCCCTATTGCACACCCGCCGCCGCCCAATGGTTGGTCGACCAGGGCGCCCGCGCCATCGGCTTCGACTGTTTCAGCGAGTACTGCGCCCGCCTACCTGATTTCACTTCGGAGGACTTCATCATCCACAAGATCATCCTCGAAAGCGGGGCGATCTTGATGCAACAGATGACCCATCTGTCACAGCTTCCCACCGATCGTCGTTTTCAGTTCTTCGCACCGTTCATCAAAATCCGGGGAGCAGAAGGCTCTCCGGCCCGCTTCTTCGCACTTCTCGATGACTGAGGAGGTGTCGATTTGACCACAACAGCATACTATCTCCCAACCTCTGTCGAACAAGCCGTCGGCTTGCTGGCCCAACACGGCGCAGCTCTCCTGGTCATGGCCGGCGGCACCATCGCCATGCCGCTGATCAACGAAGGCATTTCTTTCCCTGACCAGGTCATGGGCCTGCGCCGCGCCGGCCTGGGCTACATCCGCTCTGCCAACGGCCACGCCAACGGGGTCAGCAGTGGCAGTCACTAGGACATGAGACCGAGACTTGCGAATCCTGACCGGTGTTTGATGCGAGATCGCTGCTGCCACGCTTGCACGTCGTTGTCGAATTCCTCTTAGTAACATGCATCGAGCTTTCGTTCCTTCGCCTGATTGCTGTGCTTTCTGCATGCCCCCTGTCTGCATTCATGGCTTTATGGCATGGCTTCATGGCAGTTGCCGCGGTCACTGCGAGATGAGAGGGCCACGTCGTTTCCCGTCAGGAGATCGAGATGAGATGTTGCGAGATTTTGTAATGGTAGCCTACAACTTTACAACGAAATGTTCC
>CAZHTZ010000240.1:0-1625 GCA_964535455.1 uncultured Caldilineales bacterium | reverse complement strand
GGCGTTGGTGACCATGCGCCCCGGATGCACGATGCCGGTGACAGAGAGGCCGTACTTCGGCTCGAAGTCCTCGATGGAATGACCGCCGCCCAGGGCGACGCCGGCCTCCGCCAGTTTGGCCGCGCCGCCGGCCAGGATCTCGTCGAGCATACTCAGCGGCAGCGTCTTGACCGGAAAACCCACCAGGTTGAGCGCCAGCACCGGCCTGGCCCCGACCGCGTAGATGTCGGACAGCGCATTGGCGGCCGCGATGGCGCCGAAGGCATACGGCTCGTCTACGATCGGCGTGATGTAGTCCACCGTCTTGACGAGCGCCAACTCGTCGCTCAAGCGGTAGACCGCGGCATCCGCGCCGTGAGCGAACCCGCTCAACAGATCGGGGTCGGTGGGGGGAGGCAGGTGGCGCAAGACCTGCGCCAGATCGGCCGGACCGATCTTGCAGGCTCAGCCCGCGCCGTGCGATAGCGCAGTCAATTTGATGCCGGGATAAGCTGACACGTGGGCACTCCGGTTAGGGTTCTGGCGTATGGGGTGCATTTCACTTGGGAGCAGTCATTGCGAGGAGCGGGGTTTGCGATCGCGAAGCATCCTTTAGCATGAGGCTTGACCGGCATCTTAACAATCGCATAATTGGAGTTCGGACTCCGCCGCCACCCGGAAGCGCAGCAGTCGGCCATCGCGCCAGCGTAACTGAGCGGCATTGCAGCGGCGACAGGTGTCTTCCATCGCCCGTTGCAGTTCGGCGTAGCGGTACGGCTCGAAGATGATCTCGATCTCTTCTGCCCCCCAGATCACGTGGCCCGCTTTGCGATAGAGCACCTCGGTGGCGGTGTTCAGTTCGAGCCGCTGCCAGGCGGGGGCAGATAATGCTCCCGCACCCAGTCGTGCAAACTGACGAGCAGGACTTGCAGATCGCGCATGATCTGGTCCTTTTCCAGATTGCGTTCCCGACACTGGCCGGTGGTATCAATGGCATCGCGGGTCGCCTGACGGGCCGCCACCTCTTGTCCCAACGCCGTGCGGCGCGTTTGGCGTTGCGCCAGCGCCTCTTGCAGGCGTGCCAGTTGCCGCTGCGCCCGTGCTTGGACTTGCGTCAGTGTGGTGCGCAAGCGCGCGACCCCTTGCGCCAGCCGTCGCCAAGTCTGCCCGGCGGCCTGGCGTGGCGCCACCAGCGCCGTCTGGTCGGCGATCTGCTGCGCTAACGCCTGCTCAGCCTCCTGGGTTGCCTGGGTCAGGGCCATCCGTTGGCCCGTCAGGTTCGTCACTGCCGCATCCTGCTCAGCGATCTGCGTCTCGGTGACTTCCACTTTGGCTTGGGCGGCGTCCCAGCGCCGCTGTTGCGTGCGATTGGGCACCCACGCCGCCGTATAGCCGAAGTTGGCGTTGAGGTTGGCGCCGTTGACCAATGCGCGGATGCGCCGTTCTTGGTTAGCCCAGCGTTGCCGGAAGCGGCCTGGCAGACGACTGGCCGGCCAGTCGTCCGGCCAGCAGCCGGCATAGACGCGGGTGGGGTCGTGGTCGCGCAACCGGCGCATCAGCACCAGTTGCCGCGGATCGGCCTGCGCCCGCTGCGGATCGGCCCACTGGGCGGCGACGGCTTCGTGGTCCGCATCGGCGTCCACGGG
>CAZHTZ010000239.1:0-1706 GCA_964535455.1 uncultured Caldilineales bacterium | reverse complement strand
CCACGTCTGGGCCCGCGTCCCCTCCGGCACGGGGAAGGTCTCGGTGGCGATCGTCAACAACGCCTACGCCGCCTACCTGGCCGGACCGACGCAGGGGATGCTGACGACCTCCTGGCAGCGGTTCAAGATCGTAGGAACCCTCGCCGCTGGACAGACCGGCCTCTGGATCGTCGTCCGCCAGTACGCCGCCAACGCCGACGACTGGACCACCGGCGACATCCACCTCTGGGGCGCAGGCCTCCAGCAGGGCAACGACCCGCAGAAAGCCTACGCCAGGACCTGGGCATCCCAGACGCCACACGGCGCCTCAGGTCTCGCCGCTGGCCCAACCGTGATCGCCGCCACAGACAGCGTCACCTCGCCCTTGAAGATCCATGGCCCCGGGTCCAACCTCGCCGACAGCACCCTCCTGGAACTCACCGCCAGCGGCGAACTCATCCTCGCCGGCGGCTCCGGCAACGGCTACCGCTTCGCAGAGCTGATGAGCGCATCCAACCCGAGTGGCTGGTCAGGTGTCCTCAAGGTGAAGACGCCGTCAGGAGCAACGCTCGGCTATGTTCTGCTCTACACGAATCCATAGTGCGGACCATCGAGCACCAGGCCGCATTTCATCTCCCGGCGCAGATCCGGTCGCCAACCGCCACGGTTGGGAACCAAGGTTCGACTGCCAGAACATTTCGCTAAACTTTTGTTCGTGATAGTCTTGCTCAAGAGGCGGTAGCCTCGATTCCGGAGAGATCGCAGCCGCCATGGCAGAAACAGACAAAATCATCCGAGACCCGATCCATGGCTTCATCAAGTTGTCACCATGGGAGCAGGAACTCGTTGACCACAGGGTCTTTCAGCGCCTGAGGCGGGTGAAACAGTTGGCTCTGACCGAGATGGTGTACCCTGCTGCGTGCCACAATCGGTTCGAACATTCTCTTGGCGTGATGCATGTCGCAACGCAAATGTTCGATCAGCTGCGACCGCTGCTCGAAGTGCCGGAGGTCACAGAGCCGACATTTTCGAAGGATGATCTTGATCGAGCGCGGGTGATCGTTCGGCTCTCAGCTCTGCTTCATGATGTCGGGCATTGCCCCTTCTCCCATGCCGGCGAGGATGTAATGCCGTTCAAGTCACCTGGCGGGAAGCGTTATAAGCATGAGGACTATTCGGCCGGCCTGATTCAACACCTCCTGGCAGATGTGATCGATGGGCACCCCCTCAATCACATGAAGGTCACCGCGGAGGAGATCTGCAATTTCTTAAAGAACGACGATCATCTTCCGGCTCAAATTTTGTTCTGGCGCCCTTTGATTACTGGTCAGATGGATGCTGACCGAGCTGACTACCTCCTGCGAGATTCTCATCATGCTGGCGTGGCGTACGGTCGTTATGATTTGAATCGGCTTATCGCAACACTGCGCGTGGTACGCGACCCAGAGTCTGGTGGATTGATGATTGGTGTTGAACGGGGTGGAATTCAAGCCGTTGACGGTCTGATTCTGGCGAGATACATGATGTTCGTGCAGGTCTACTTTCACCACACGCGTCGTGCGTTCGAACGCCACGTTACGAGGACGCTGAGCTTCCTGCTCAACGAAACATATGGCCACAAGCACGGACAGCCGGGAACCTTTCCGCCGCCGACCGACCGCGAAAACCTTGAACAGTACATCGATTGAAGCGATCCCCTAGTTTTGCCGGCCATCCCAACCGCCCCC
>CAZHTZ010000238.1:0-1770 GCA_964535455.1 uncultured Caldilineales bacterium | reverse complement strand
CACTTTGTCTTCCAGCCCGGCCAGGCTGATGGCTGCCGCCGAATCGCCGCCGCCGATGATGGTGGTGGCGCCGGCCAGGCCGGCCAGGGTATGGGCGACGGCAAAGGTGCCTTCGGCGAAGCGTGGCATCTCAAAGACGCCCAGCGGGCCGTTCCAAACCACGGTCTTAGCGCTTTCCAGCACCTTCTGATAGGAGGCAATGGTCGCAGGGCCAATGTCCAGCACCATGCGATCGGCGGGTACGGCGTCGACGGAGACGATGCTGGCCTCGGCGTTCGCCTCGAAGGCCACTGCGGCGACCACGTCAACCGGCAAGTGCAGGCGACCGCCGGCCTTGGCCAGAATCGCACGGGCGGTGTCCAGCGCTTCGGCCTCCACCAGTGACTTGCCCATTTCCTTACCTTGGGCTGCCAGGAACGTGTTGGCCATGCCGCCGCCGATCAGCAGGGCATCGACTTTATCCAGCAGATTGGTGATCACGGCGATCTTGTCCGAGACCTTGGCGCCGCCAAGAATGGCAACGAACGGGCGCTTCGGGTTGAGCACGGCGTTGCCGAGGTAGGCGATCTCTTTCTCGACGAGCAGGCCGGCGACGACGGGGCCGCCCTTGGCCCTCACGGCCTGGGGTACAGCCTCCATCGAGGCGTCAGCGCGATGGCTGGTGCCGAAAGCGTCGTTTACATAGGCATCGCCGAGGGTCGCGATCGCGGCCGCGAAGGCGGGGTCGCCCTTCTGCTCGCCGGGATGGAAGCGCAGGTTCTCGAGCAGAAGAATGTCGCCGGGCTGCAGGTACTCGGCCATCGCCTTGACGCTCGGTCCAACGATGTCGTTGGCGAGCTGGACCCGGTGCCAGGGCAGTAACGACTGCAGGCGTCCCGCCACCGGAGCCATACTGTACTTGCGCTCGGGGGCGCCCTTAGGCCGCCCCAGGTGCGACATGACGATCAGGCTGGCGCCCTTGTCCAACAGGAAGCGTAGGGTGGGCAGCGTTGCCTGAATACGAATGTCATTGGTGATTGACAGCTCTTTGTCGAGTGGAACATTGAAGTCGACGCGGACAAGGACACGCTTGCCCGTCGCATCGAAATCATTCAGGGTCTTCTTGTTCATTTGGAAGCCTCCCCAGGAGGGACGCAAGATTTCGCATTAATGAAAAGGTGGCCGAACGAGGAGTTGTGCGACCCCCGTTCTGCCACCTTTCCAGCGCTAGAACAGTCGAGACATGGCTAACGGCAACCGGCCATTTGCAGCCGGCGGTTAGCTCAGAGGCCCTTGTCGGCCAGGAACTTGCAGAGGTCGGCCACGCGCATCGAGTAACCCCACTCGTTGTCGTACCAGGCGACGACCTTGACCAGGTCGCCGTCCAGAACCATGGTGGACCCAGCGTCCAGGATCGACGAGCGAGGATCGCCCCGGAAGTCCGTGCTCACCAGCGGTTCCTCCGATACGCCGAGGATGCCCTTCATCGGCCCCGCAGCGGCAGCGCGGAAGGCGTTGAGCACCTCTTCGGTCGTGGTCCTTTTGGCCAGCACCGCAACGAAGTCAACCACTGAGACGGTGGGGGTGGGCACGCGCAGCGAGAAGCCGTCGAACTTGCCCTTCAGGTTGGGCATCACCAGGCCGATGGCGCGAGCGGCGCCGGTGGTGGTCGGAATGATGTTCTGGCCGGCAGAGCGGGCGCGGCGCAGATCTTTGTGCACAAGGTCCAGTATCCGCTGGTCGTTGGTATAGGCGTGGATCGTGGTCATCAGGCCACGCTCGATGCCCACC
>CAZHTZ010000237.1:0-1845 GCA_964535455.1 uncultured Caldilineales bacterium | reverse complement strand
CGGCTGAAGCCTCTATTCCAGATCGAGAAGCCCAGATCTTTATCTGACTCATTATAGCTAACCCTCTACGACCTCAAAAAGCCCACGGTGATGCCGTGGGCTTTTCTTTTTCGCGGCAATCCGCTGGTTATCCTCTCAATTATCCGGGGTAACCGTTCAGTCCATGCCGAAACGCAAGCATCCCTTCACTGCGTTCAGGGCAGGCTCTGAGCGGAGCGGAGCGTCTTTTGCGGAGCGCAGTCGAAGGACGCGGCCTTGTGCGATACTCGCTCCGCATCCTTCGACTGCATCCGGCACACAACGCCGGACTCCGCTCAGGATGCTCCGCCAGGTCTGAACGATTACTATCCGGGATCGGCGCACGGCCTTGCGCCTGCCCAGCCAGGGCGACAGCGGGGTGCGCCCCTACAAATTAAGAAGATCTTTTTGAACTTGGGACAAATATCCCATTGAGATAATGATTTCCGGGTGGCATAATGAGCACGTAACGTCGGAGCGACGCCTAGACCGATCGAGTTACTACTCAGGAGCCTTAATCCCATGACGACCCTTCATCGCTCGCTGCTATGCCTGACCATCATTGGCCTGTTGTTCAGTGTGTTTGCGCCTGCAGCTTCGGCAGCCAGCCCGGTCTTCTCTCAGGGCACGCCTGCAGCCGGTGAATGGCTCGTCGGTATTCGGTCTGGCACGCCCCTGAGCGCCAAATTGTCAACCATGAACCGCGATGTGAAGTCGGTCATGCAGGTGGCGGGGCTGAATGTGGCCCTGCTGACAGTGTCTGCGGACAACGCAGCGGCGACGATGCAAGCCCTGCAAGATGATCCTGAAGTCGTCTTCATCGAGCCGAATGGCATGGTAGAAGGCGCCTGGACGCCGAATGACCCGGACTACAGCAACCCCAGCAAGACCTACGCCCCCCAGCAGATCAAGGCTAACCTGGCGTGGGACCTGGTGCGCGGCGCCAGCTCGATCGTGGTCGCCGTGGTGGACAGCGGCGCCGACCTCGCACACCCCGATCTGAACGGCGTCTTCTGGACCAATCCTCGCGAAGTGGCGGGCAACGGCCTGGATGACGACGGCAATGGTTATGTGGATGACGTAAGGGGCTGGAACTTCGTGGCCGGCAACAATCTGCCGCAGGATGACCTGGGTCACGGCACCCACGTGACCGGGATCGCCGCCGCAAGCACCAACAACGGCATCGGCATCGCCGGCATCGCGGGGGGCATCAAGGTCCTGCCCGTGAAGGTTCTGGACAGCAGCAATTCGGGCACGTGGGCCAATGTCGCCCAGGGCGTCATCTACGCCACCGACATGGGCGTGAAGGCGATCAACCTCAGCCTGGGTGGGCTGACGCCCTCTGCCACGATCGAGGCCGCTGTGCAATACGCTCGCAGCCATGGTGTGCTGGTGATCGCGGCGGCCGGCAACGGCGCCACGAGCGATCCCTTCTACCCGGCCGCCTACGAGGGTGTGCTGGGCGTGGCCGCCACCGTGCCAGGGGGCGCCCGCTGGACACTGTCGAACTACGGCAGCTACGTTGATCTGGCGGCGCCCGGCAGCACCGTCTACAGCACCTATTGGAAGTCCACCTCCGGCTCGACCTATCAGTTCTCCAGCGGCACTTCGATGGCCACTTCGGTGGTGACGGGCGTGGCGGCGCTGATCTGGTCGGAGAACCCGGCCCTGACCGCCGATCAGGTTGCGGCCATCTTGACGGGGACGGGCACCGACCTGGGCGATGCCGGCTGGGATCAGTACTTCGGCTACGGCCAGGTGGATGCCCAGGCGGCGGTCCAGGCGGCCGAGGCGACCCTGCCCGCCGACAGCGCCATCAGTGGGCAG
>CAZHTZ010000236.1:0-1853 GCA_964535455.1 uncultured Caldilineales bacterium | reverse complement strand
GCCGCCATCCGCGACATGGAACCGCAGCTCGGCGACCATCCCTTCTTGGGCAACGGCAAGATCACGGTCAGCGATATGCATGTGAAGACGCCGAGCATCAACGCCGTGCCCGACGAGTGCACGATCTTCATCGACCGGCGCCTTACCTTTGGTGAGAGCAAAGAACAAGCCATCGCCCAGGTCGCGGCCCTGGTTCCCGCCGACCAGGCCAAGGACTTCGATGTGGCCATGCTTTACTACACCGATCCCAGCTACACCGGCTTCGTATTCGAGGTAGACAAGTACTACCCGGCCTGGGCGCTGCCCGAGGACGCTCCCATTGTGCAGGCGGGTGTGGCCGCAGCCAGCGACTTCCTGGGACGGGTGGTCCCCACCGGCAAGTGGAACTTCTCGACCAACGGCACTTACTGGACGGGCAAGGCTGGCATCCCCAGCATCGGCTTTGGCCCCGGCAACGAAATCCACGCCCACACCGTCCTCGATCAGGTGTCGTTGGAGGACGTCGTCCAGGCCACGGGCGTCTATGCCCTGTTCCCGGCCTATTTGCGTTCGCGAGTATGAGAGGAGAGCGGTAAGGACCGGTCTACCGGTTTCCTGGCCCCCCACAATCATGCGCACCCCCATCGACCGCGCGCTCCTTGCCGCCTGGCTGCGAGCCATCCCGCAGTCGCGACACGACCCGCGATCGCTGGACGAGTTGCCCGGCGGCGCTGTGATCGGACAAGGCCTGGCAGCGATGCTGCAGATGTGGGGGGCGGTCGAGTTCTCGCCGTCAGGCATCCGCGCCGTCTCGCAGCCGGCCTACTACTTTCTGCACAGTCTGGCGGCCTGGGCCGAGGCCGCAGGTGCGGTCGTTCCGGATTGGTCGTCGCAGATGGGCGCCACTGCCGGCGAGGGCCTGCGCCACGGCGCCACCCTCGTTCACTGGCTGGAGGTGGAACGCCAGCGCCGCGATCCACTGGCGCCGGCCATTCGCTTCACGCCCGTGGCCCAGGTGCTTGTCGTCCAACGTCGCGATGCCTCCCGGCAGCCCCCCTGCTTTCTGAGCCAATGGGACGATCGCGCCGGGCAGTACCAGATCATCGGCGGCAGGCAGAAGCAGGATGCCGATTGGGTAGAGCCGATCGGCGACACCGCCGTGCGCGAGTTCGAGGAAGAACTCGGCGGCCAGGTCAGCCACGCCGCCGGTGACTTTGAGCTTGAGTCGCTCACCAGCTTTTCAGGTGAGATCCGGATTTCTCCCTCATTTGGCGCCCTCACTGCCTACCAGTTCACCTTTTTCCGGGCTGCCGGCCTGCGCGCCCTTGCGCTCGGCCCACAGGATCGCTGGCTGGCCCGGGCCGACTTGCTTGCCGGCCAGACGGCGACAGGTGAGCCCGTACGCGGCGACCATCTGCCCTATTTAGAGCAGGCGCTCGGCTGCAACATCGATCAGCTTCCCTCCTCCTTCGTCGTTTAGAGGACGTTCCCGTCCTTTCACCTCACCACCTGGAGTAGCACCATGCAAACCAATCTGCGCGGACGTGATTTCGTCGGCGACCTTGATTTCAGCAAAGAGGAAATCGAAACCGTTCTGGACGTGGCCTTCCAACTCAAGCGTGAACGGGCATTAGGCATCCCCCATCCGCTCCTCCGTGACAAGGTCATGGCCCTGCTCTTCTTTTTCACCAGCACCCGCACCCGCTCCAGCTTCGAGGCGGGCCTGGCCCAGTTGGGCGGCCACGCTGCCTTCATCGACTCGGACACGACCCAGATCAGTCACGGCGATACCGCCAAGGAGATCGGTGAGATCTACGGTCGCTATTACGACGGCATTGCCATTCGCCAGTGCGACTGGGGTTTTGGCAACTGGT
>CAZHTZ010000235.1:0-1893 GCA_964535455.1 uncultured Caldilineales bacterium | reverse complement strand
GATAGCGTCCACGGACGTGGTGGAAATTCGCTGATCGCCCTGGCGGTGGGGCATGCCCCACCGCCAGGGCGGCGGCCCATGCGCAAGAGGTGGTCATTGGATTGGTCGGCTAGAGTGGAGTTGCAACGCTTCAGCTCGAACCGAAGGACGAACCCAATGACCGATGACAGTATGGCACTGGCAGAGTTGCTCCAGAAGGCCGGAGACGGCGACTTCCTGCGCAGCGTCGCGGAGGCGGTGCTGCAGATGCTGATGGAAGCTGACGTCGAAGGACAGATCGGTGCTGGGCGGCACGAACGCTCCGCCGAACGGCTGACCCACCGCAACGGCTATCGCGACCGGACGCTGGACACGCGGCTCGGCACGCTGAACCTGCGCATTCCCAAGCTGCGCCAGGGCAGCTATTTCCCGCCCTTCCTGGAGGCCCGCAAGACCAGCGAGAAGGCCCTGGTGGCGGTGATCCAAGAAGCCTGGATCGGCGGGGTCTCGACCCGGCGCGTCGACGAACTGGTCCAGGCGATGGGCCTGTCGGGCATCTCGAAGTCGACGGTGTCCAAGCTGTGCCGGGACATCGACGAGCGTGTCGGCGCCTTTCTCGACCGCCCGCTGGAAGGCGAGTGGCCCTACCTGTGGCTGGACGCCACCTACCTCAAGCAGCGCGAGGGCGGGCGCATCGTCTCGGTGGCAGCGATAATCGCGGTGGCCGCCAACACCGAGGGCAAACGGGAGATCGTCGGGCTGCATATTGGCCCCAGCGAGGCCGAAACCTTCTGGTCCACCTTCCTGAAAGCCTTGCTGCGCCGGGGGTTGAAGGGCGTCAAGCTGGTGATCTCAGACGCCCATGAAGGGCTCAAGGCCGCCATCGCCCGGGTCATGGGCGCGACCTGGCAGCGCTGCCGAGTCCACTGGATGAGGAACGCCTTGGCCTACGTGCCCAAAGGCCAGAACTCCATCGCCGCCGCCGCCCTGCGCCAAGCCTTCCTACAGCCCGACGCCGAGGCCGCCCACCAGACCTTCCGCCATGTCGCCGACCAGATGCGCGACCGCTGGCCAAAGTTGGCCGCCTTCATGGACAATAGCGAACACGACGTGCTCGCCTATATGGGGTTCCCGGCCCAGCACCGGACCAAGTTGCACAGCACCAACCCCTTGGAGCGTCTCAACAAGGAGGTCAAACGTCGCGCAGACGTCGTCGGTATCTTCCCAGGTGAAGCCTCGATCATCCGCTTGATCGGGGCCGTGCTCTTGGAACAGAACGACGAGTGGCAGACCCAGAACCGTTACATGCAGGTCGAGGCCATGGCCGAACTGAACATGGCCATCGAAAGCACCCAGGCCATCACCTTTCCACCAAAGGCCGCCTGATCGATGACCACCTCTGCGCTTGCCCGAATTTCCACCACCTTGACGGACGCTATCCAAATTTTCGCTCTTATTGTGACAAAGAGGGGGTTGGAGACGTGGTTTTATGCGACATTTTGGGGGATCTGTTGCGACATTCTGGGGGGGTACGTTGTCCCGTCGTGCGCCATCCCTATACTCGGTGGCGCACCCGAATCCGCTGGTGAGCATCCTATGGCCGAGAAGTACCATGTCGCCGGAAAGCCGCTCGATCTCTCCACGGATCCGAGCTTCCCGAAGCCCATCGGCCTCGTCGAGATGACGGGCGCCATGGATCTGACCCTGGCCGACCGCCGACTCTACAACGCCCTGCTGGCCAACGCCTACGAGACGCTCCATCTGGACCAGGAACACACGATCCGCCTGTCCGACCTGCGGCGGTTGTCCGCCGCCGACGGCGCCATGCCCCCCAAGCCCAACGCGCGTCTCAAGGACAGCCTGAAGCGCCTAGAGCGGCCGGTGGTGGAGTTCAACGCCTTGGGGGCGGACGCC
>CAZHTZ010000234.1:0-2046 GCA_964535455.1 uncultured Caldilineales bacterium | reverse complement strand
GCTGTGCGGTCCGCCTCAGAGAACACGGCCACGGTTTTGATGCCGCGCTCCTTGCACGCGCGGATGATACGCACGGCGATCTCGCCGCGATTGGCGATGAGGACTTTGCGGAACATGGCCGGTCAGTCTCCAGCAATGCTCAACGTGAGGATGATGCGGTCGGGCTCGATGGGCGTCAGGGGAAGCTGACCCTCGGAGCGCACTTCGGCAAATCCCGGACCAGGGCGAAGCACCAGCCGGTCAATGCCGACGACGGTGGCGGCCAATCCCTGAGCCACGGGCAGCGTCTCTTGATCGGCCCAATCGATGATCAGGCTGGCGATGCCAACAAGCCAGGCGCCAGGGTCGGGGACATGTTTGCCCAGGTCGCCCGCTTCTGGGTGCGCGCCAGGGTCGTTGACCAGGAGGCTAATGGGCAGGCCGCAGTCGAGAAGGACGTCGTAATAGATGTCAAGGCCATCCTGATCGACGTCGATGTCCTGGACCTCGCCACAGAAGGCGTAGAGGTCAGGGGCGATGGGTGTCAGCGCACGCGTCTGGGGACCAGGAACGCGCACATACCAGCCACCGGTGTCGTCGTATTGGGCGGCCAGGAGCAGGTCCGTCTTCAGGCAGACGTCCAGCAGCGTGCCCAGGGTGATGACGCCGTGCTCGTAACGCGAGAAGGCTTCGCTGGTGAGGCGGGCGGTGAGCTTCATGGGCAGAAGTGTTCCTTGAGGTGCGAGGCACTTCGTAAGCGCATCGCACCTGAAAGGGTCAGAGCGGGATGTTCCCGTGCTTCTTGAAAGGGTTCGTGTCGCGCTTGTTGCGCAACATTTCGAGGGCGTTGATCAGCCGGGGCCGGGTTTCGTGCGGCTCGATGATGTCGTCCACATAACCCCTCGAAGCCGCCACATAGGGATTGGCGAACTTCTCGCGGTATTCGGCTACCAGGCGGGCGCGCTCGGCGACCGGGTCAGCCGCCTCGGCCAATTGCCGTCGGTAGAGGATGTTGATGGCGCTCTCTGGCCCCATCACCGCGATCTCGGCGGTGGGCCAGGCCAACACCAGGTCGCCGCGGATGTGCTTGGAGTTCATCACGCAGTAGGCGCCGCCGTAGGCTTTGCGAGTGATGACCGTGATCTTGGGAACCGTGGCTTCACAGTAGGCGTAGAGTAGCTTGGCGCCGTTACGGATGATGCCGCCGTGCTCCTGGGCCACACCGGGCATGAAGCCGGGCACGTCCTCAAAGGTAATGATGGGGACGTTGAAGCAGTCGCAGAAGCGCACAAAGCGACCGCCCTTGATGGAGGCGTTGATATCGAGCACGCCTGCCAACACCGAGGGCTGTTGAGCGACGATGCCTACACTGCGTCCGCCCAACCGGGCAAACCCGACGAGGATGTTCTGGGCGTAGAGCTCGTGGACTTCCAGGAAGCGGCCGTCGTCCACCACCCGATGGATGACCTCGCGCATGTCGTAGGGCTTATTGGGATGGTCGGGAATGATCGCGTCCAACTCCGGGTCCTGGCGCACCGGATCATCGCTGGTAGGGCGGAACGGCGGGTCTTCCAGATTGTTTTGCGGCAGATACGTCAGCAACTGCTGCACCATGAAGATGGCGTCTTCTTCCTTTTCGGCCACGAAATGGGCCACACCACTCTTGCTGGCGTGCATGTAAGCGCCGCCCAACTCCTCGAACGTCACGTCCTCGTGCGTCACGGTCTTCACCACTTCCGGTCCGGTCACGAACATGTGTGACGTTTCTTTGACCATGACGATGAAGTCGGTGATGGCAGGGGAGTAGACAGCCCCGCCTGCACACGGACCCATGATGATCGAGAGCTGGGGCACCACGCCGGAAGCGAGCGTGTTACGCAGGAAGATTTCGGCATACCCGCCCAGCGAAATGACACCTTCCTGGATGCGGGCGCCGCCGGAATCGTTGAGGCCGATGACGGGGGCGCCGCTCTTCATCGCCATGTCCATCACCTTGCAGATCTTCTCGGCGTGCGCCTCCGACAGAGAGCCGCCGAAGACGGTGAAGTCCTGCGAGTAGACATAAGC
>CAZHTZ010000233.1:0-2214 GCA_964535455.1 uncultured Caldilineales bacterium | reverse complement strand
CGGGAGAGGGGGTGAGGGGGTGAGGGGCCGCGGGGGATTGCAGCAGGTCGCGGCCATAGATGACGGCCACGGTGACCAGCAGGAGCGCCAGCGCGATCCACGGCAGATAGGCCAGCGTGCGCCGGCGGGTGGACGTCTTCGTCCGACGCGCCCGGGTTTGGCCCTCAGCCTCAGCCTCGACCTCAGCCTTATCCTCGCCCTCGACATAAAACGGGCAGGCGGTATGCCTCGCGGTCAGGCAGAATGCAGCCTGGTGCGCGTCGTCGGGCGCGGCAGGGGGCGTCTGCGCGTAACAGCGATGCGCGGCGTCCGGCTGCGTGCGGGCCACGGTGCGATCAGCAGCCAGGCCAAGGTGGGGGCAGGTGGTGGGTGTAGGGTGGGTCATGGGAAGGTTGAGGTCAAGGTTAAGGTCGCTGTCATCTCGACGCGGATTTCAGTAAGGCAATGTAGCGCTCTTGGGCTTCGATCGTGTGCCGGAGTTCGGCATTCTGCTGCTCAAGTAACTCTCGAAATCAAGATGTCGCATAGGCTCCGACTGCCAGTTCGTATCCGGTAAGGGCGCGGTAGGTTCTCTCCAGAGCCTGGGTCTGTCTATCCAGGTTGGCGCTTTTTGCAGCGAGTCGGGAGTGTTCAGCCTGCAACTGCTCGATCTGCGTCCGCAATTTGCGGAGTAACGTTTGATCGGTTGGTCCGAGCTGAGCTTTTTCCTCTCGATCGAACAGGGTTGCCAGCCGATCATATTCATCTTGCTCTGCAGGACCAAGATTTTCGCCTCTTGCGACCCGTACATGCATCATCCACCAGCGCTGGCGCATCATCTCATCCATGATGTCTCCTTCCAAAAGTGGTAACGCCCGATAGTATTTTGGCAGTAGAGCAAAACTCGCTATCGCTACGGGTGTCATTCTGAGCGGGTTAACAAGTCAAGGTTCGCGACGGCGAGATTCCAGCGAAGAATCCGTTCGCTGCGCTCAGACAGGTGTACGTGCGGCCACGGATTCTTCGCTGGTGTCATGCCGTAACGAGAATTTAGGGGCAGACCCGCTCAGAATGACAAACGGTCGAAGCGCTCGGTAGCGACTTTTGCGGTATTGCGTATTTTGCTAATCCGGTAACGCCGGATGTCAGAGTTGAAGTCCTGCACGAGCTCCAAGTTGCGCGACAAACGCGGCGTGCTCCGGCGCCGCCAACCCCTGTTGCAGCGTTGCCAGGACCGCGGCCAGGTCGCCGGCCCAGAAGGCGACCGGATCGAGCCACAGGCCGGGGAAGACCTGGCTGCGCAGGATGCCGGCCGCGTCCGGCGCCAGCGGCTCGTAGACCCCTTCGCGCAGGACAAACCAGGTGGCTGCCTGCTCGTAGACCTGCAACGCCAGGTATTCCTGCACACCACTGCGGCTGTAGACGCGGCGCTTGTCGTGCAGGTCGTAGGCCACGCTCGACGCGGCGACCTCCACGATCAGTTCCGGCGGGCCGGCCAGGTAGTCATCCGAGGTGATCCGCGAGCGTCCTCCCAGGGCGGAGTCCAGTCGCAATAGCGCATCGGGCTGCACTTCGTTGTCGAAGTCGAGCTGAACGGTTGCATTCGTCCCGCCTTGGATGCCCGGCGTCGCTGCACAATACAGGCCCAACCATCCAACGATGTCGCTGTGTAGGCGACTGTGGTCTTCGAAACGCGCTGGGGACGGGATGTAGGCCACTCCTTCGATCAACTCAGCGATCTTGATTTCCGGGTGCGTCAGGTAACGCCGCTCGAACTCCGCACGCGTCAAACGGTCGCCGGCGGTCAGCGGGGGTGGGCCGGCCGGGCGAACCGGGGCGCGGCGGACAACGTCTCCGCCGCCGTAGACCGGGCGACTGATGGGCGGGGCAATCTGAACGACACTCATGGCTCTCTCCCTAACCCGGACAAGCCGGAACCAAACAGGACGGTCTCAGCCACGAATTTCACGAATTTCACGAATTGGTCGTTTGCTGACCGTTGATCTGATTATCTGATTATACCCTCGATCGGGCGGCGGCGCAACCGGACGCTATGCCGTGGGAGCCGCCCGGCAGATGGAATCGGCCGGCTGAATTTGAGAAGGCCCCGCAGGGCCTGACCGCGCTACGCGCAGCGGCTGAGGCCGCTTTTCAATTTCAGGCGGGGGTTTCGAACCCCTGAGCCGCCCGGCAGATGGAATCGGCCGGCTGAATTTGAGAAGGCCCCGCAGGGCC
>CAZHTZ010000232.1:0-2322 GCA_964535455.1 uncultured Caldilineales bacterium | reverse complement strand
GGAGGGGCAACACAGCCCGAGTGGCTCGGGGCTGAGGATGCAAACGTGGTTGGGGGCAAAGGATTGGCAGAGCGTACAGAAGTAGAACTCGTCCACCCGGTCATCGGTCAGGTCGGCCAGGCGGCGATTGCGGAAGTCATACGACTCACGGGCTGTCTCAAGCCAGGCTCTGAACGGCTCCGGGTCGGTGTAGATGGTCACCTGCACCTTGTCGACGATGGCGCCGAAGTCGGCCTGGAAACGGGCGTGCAGGATCTTGCCGAAATGCTCCAGATCAAAGCCCTTCTCGGCCGCCGCATTCGAGATGCGGATCCAGGCAATGTCGCGCTGGCCGATGTGCTGGATGCCGGATGCGCCGTTGACGAAATAGTGCACCTGGCGCTCCAGCACCGGCTCGAAGTCCTTCTGCATTTGCCGGCCGGCCACGTCGATCACGATACCCATGTCCATGTGGCCCTGGGGCGGTAAGGCGGCGAACTTGGGACCCACGATCTCGATCTTGCCGTCTACCACCTCGTCCAGGTTCGCCATGCGTAGATACTCAAACGCACGCGAGTACTTGCCGCCAAACTCGACCCGCATATCGGCCTTGCGCACGACCTCGCCCTCAAAGGCAGAGCCGTAGGGCACTGGCACGGGCACATTGGACACTTTGACTTTGACGCCGCGCACTTCGATGCACTTCTGCACCAGCCGCTCGGCCCGCTCCAGGTCATCCTTGCCGTCGATTTCGTTGAACGGCATGCTGACCACGTGCTCGTAGCGAGTCACGCCCGTGGGAAGTATCTCCGGGATGACGGTGTCGGCGATGACGGGGAAACCAAAGTTGATGGCGCCGGCAGCGACGGCGTATTTCAGGTCATCCACTTCGCCCAGAGCCAACACGAAGGCGAAGACGCGTTCCTTGTTGTACATCAGGATCTCGCGCGACTGCCCCGCCTTGAGGCCGCCGAAGGTCAGGGCCGACCGGGTGGCGAAGCCCAGGGCGTAGATGGCGCTGATGGTGTCGGTGCCGAAGGGCACCGTGTAGGTGTCGTAGCCCAGCTCCACGCCCTCTTCGGCGAGCTGGTGGATGATGCTGCGCCCGTTGACGTTGCCCGAGAGGAAGGTGAGGATGTTGCGGCGCTGCAGCTCGCGCACGATCTTGACCGCCACCTCGTTGGACTTGGCGCAGCCGACGATGGCGGCAAAGCCCGGCATGCGCCCATCCACAAGCTGGATGCCCCAGGAACGCAACTGGATGTCGTCGATGGGTCCGTTCAGGTGCCCATCCATGCCCTTGGCAACGACGCCGTTGCCGTTCGTGCCCATGTCCGGGCTGGTGAACGACGTGCCGCCCGCCAGCTCGAACCCCGGCATCGATTCGGGCTGCAGGCCGTAGACGAAGCGGATTGCCTCGATGGTCTCGGCGGCCAGCAGCGTCGCCATACCCGAGTCCAGGGTCTCGCCCAGGTAGGGCGTCCAATGATGGGGGGCAGGCACGGGATGGAGCAGGGAGCGGGCGTGTTTGAGCACCGGCTCCAATTGCCCCAGCTTCTCGACGGCCGTTCCCGTCATGCCGAAGATAGTGGGCAAGAAGTAGGCGGTGTTGGGGAAAGCGACGGGCGTGTCTGCACCCTTTTCGTGCATGGCCTTGTCAAGCATGACCTCGGCTTCCATGACCAGCGCGTTGGCGCCGCGGATGGCTCGGGTTGCGATATATCGAGACATGATGCCTCCGTGAAAGTGTCAGGTGTCAGGTGTCAGGTGTCGTGCGGGCCTTGACGGAACACGCAACACGCTTGACGCATCACACAATAAGATGTTAGTTCGGTGAAATGCCGTACAGCGCAGCGCGCTTCTCGGCCAAAGGCATCGCTTCCAACTCCAGCATGCGGGCGTCGCCGCTGCGGCCAAAGCGATCGGGCTGCCAGTCAGGCAGGCCCAGGGCGGCCCGCTTCTTGTCGATGTGGTCGAGCGTGCGCCGGACCATCTCGTCCACGTCGGGCACGAACTCCAGCTTGCCGCCGTAGATCTCTTCCCAGCCTTCGCTGATGTAGTGGAGCACTTCGGTGCTGTCGGAAACCTTGTCTGGCATACCGCTGACCGGCGAGGCGCCGCCGAACATGACGTAAGCGCCCGAGGCCACGCAGTAGACGCCGATGGCCAACGCCTTCTCGCTCATCCACTCCGGCGCCAGGCCCACGGCCGGCACCTGGTCGATGTCGTCGCCCAGGCCGCCCCCCTCGACGATTTCCTCCGCCACGTTGAGGTGCCGGTGGTTTCCCCCAAGGGACCCAATGTCCACCCCCGGCGGGATCCCGTTGTCTCCCCGCACCCGCC
>CAZHTZ010000231.1:0-2355 GCA_964535455.1 uncultured Caldilineales bacterium | reverse complement strand
TTCTGGCCGTACCGATCGCGTAGAACACGATGCCGCCGAACAGGAGCGCCAGCAACAGATTATTCATCTGATTCCAGTTCATCCAGTTCGGTTGTGGCATGGCCTGAACCGGCGTGGCAATTCCGCGATCGTCACCCAGCACGGCAGCCACGGTGATGCTGTAGGCAGTCCCGTCCTTGAGCTCGCCCCCCCTCCCATTCCTCAGCGTGAACTGGTGCTGGTCTCCAGTGGCGGGCCTCGTCCACCAGGGCCACTTGGATTCACGGACATAGTGCTGGTTCGCGGGGAACTCCGCCACGACTTTCATCGCAGCCGGATCTGGCACCGCGGTTCCCTCGCTGAGCAAGACCTGATACCTGACCGCAGCACTATCGTAGGGAGCGGGTGACCAGAGCACAGTCAGGCTGCCGCCGCCATCGCTGGGAGTGTCGAACACACGAACATCTTGCGGGGGAGCGAGAGGCGTCTTCGTCTGGGTGTCGGTTTGAGCAAACACCGGCAACCATGACTGACTCAGACCAGCCACAAGCAGGAGCAACGCCGCCACCAGGACCTGACGTCCTCGACGTTTCACGTTTAACGTTTTACGTTTCACGCTTACGAGCCTTCAATCAATTCAATATTCGTCCGCGGGATGA
Organism: uncultured Caldilineales bacterium; assembly: GCA_964535455.1. Classification (GTDB taxonomy): domain Bacteria; phylum Chloroflexota; class Anaerolineae; order J102; family J102; genus SSF26. Next base: position 1,717 of record CAZHTZ010000231.1, on the reverse strand, counting down.
CGGCCTTCGACCCGTCTCCGAACCGGACTTCCATCACGCGCACGTCACTCTCGGTCGGAATCTTCTGGAGATCGGAAGGCAGACTCGCGACTTCGCCGATCTTGCCGAACAACGGGTCTCGAATGATGCGCACCTGGTCGCCGATCCGGATGCCTTCCCGCTGCGGAACGGTTGCCTCGCCGCGATCGCCCAATGCGCCTGCGCCTTTTGGAATGATGATCTCCGGTCGAATGACGCCGGCACGAATTTGCGTGGCGCCTGAGATCGAGGCCTGTTGTCCTGCATGAACGGAGAGGAGCGTGAATGTCTTGCCGGCCATGGGGATGGCGCCAAACCCTTCGGTGAGAATCAGGGTAAAGCCGACCTGTTCCGTGCCCGTGATGGCCACGCCAAGGTCGTAGCCCAGAAGTGCGCGCAAGTCCTTATCGTGAATGCCGCCGATAATCAAGCCCGCAACCCCCACCTCTTTCGCGCGGGCCAGTGCGTCCGCAGAGATAAAGGACCCACCCACAACCACTTTGCCTTTCATGTCCGCGGTGAGGTGACGAGGCGTGAGTGCTTCGTCCGGTGACGTCACCGCGATCACGATCTCGCCCCGGGTTTCACCGCCGATGCCGAAGATACCCTGCACCAGACTGCATTCCATCTCGACCACAACACCTTGCTTCGGCATCACCTCGACGATGCGCCCGTCGACATAGGCCAACAGCTCCAGCACGCGCGGCGGCTCTCGCAACAGCACCTGCCCTGTGACTGAAGAAGCGGATTCCACGACGCCGGTGATCGGCGAGCGCACTTCCGTCTTCATCCACTTGATGAGCGGTTTGTTCTCAGCCAGGATCTCGTCCTTCTGCACCGGGTCGCCGGCCTTCTTGATCAAATATTCATGGATCTCATCCGGCGCCACGCCCAACTGATTGGCGAGATTCAAGGGATAGACCTTCCCTGGCAATTCCGCGCGAGCCACCGGCTGATTCGCCCGCACCGTCTCCCCGGCTGCAACCAGCACGCTGCCAGGCAGCGACAACATCCGTCGACGACGGACCGTTGTGTGCTCTGTAACGGTTAAGCCTGGGGTGTAGGAATGGGCCATACTCTTAATAGCCTTCAGCTTTCAGCAATATCCTTCTTGTCGTAACGTTCTTCCCATCCAGGCTGAGAGCTGATTGCTGACCGCTGATAGCTTTCACCCTGGATACAGATCTACCGCCTGATACCATTTCGTCAGCGATGCCACTCTGGCCGCGTGATCGGTCGGCAACTGCAACGGACGCCCGCGCCCATCGAGCAGAAGTCCCACCACACCGCCTTGCACTTCCCGCGTCACCGCGACTCCCGCCCCTGCCCCGAGGTTCACCTGTTTCGCCGGCTGGACTGCAATCGAAGCCTTCTGCCCGCTGGCCAGGGGAACCAGCCGCAGATCGCCGAACGAGAGGTGCCCCTTGTCCACTCGACCATCCGGGAAGGTGATGGCATAGTCTGCGCACCGATCTCCGTCCTTCCCCTGCCCGATCGGCGCGACACAGGTCCCCAAGTACACCATGCAATCACGGACGAAGACGTCGGTCGCTGCTTTTTCATCGATCGTCGAGAGCACGCCGAGATGCGGCATCATGAAGATGCTATCCACCGAGAGTCTCGTAACCCCGAGCGGTTCATAGGCATCCACCATCATCAGCATCGATTGCACGCGACGCGGCGCATGGGACAGAATCCC
>CAZHTZ010000230.1:0-2560 GCA_964535455.1 uncultured Caldilineales bacterium | reverse complement strand
CAACATACCCTATCTTACCACAGTTATACCTCTATTTCAGCCCACCTGTACTAGAACTTTGGTTAGCAACGTAGTAACGACTTCAGTCGTTGTTGAGCGACTGAAGTCGTTACTACGAAGCGCTTCGTTTCTATTACGTCGCCGGTTTGCGGATCACGCTGATGAGCACGGCGCCAAGAACGATGAGGCCGCGGGCAACCTCTTGCCAGTAAGGGTCGACACCGATCAGGGTCATACCGTTGGCGAGCAGACCGATGAAGAGCACGCCGAGGAATGTACCGATCATCGAACCGGAGCCGCCGGCGAGGCTGGTGCCGCCGATGACCACGGCGGCGATGACCTCAAACTCCAGCCCTTCGCCAACGTTGTAGGCGCCGGCCATGATGCGTGACGAGACGATGACCCCTCCCAACGCCGCCATGAGACCGGTGATGGCAAAGATCATGATGCGGGTGCGCGCCACGGGAATGCCGGACAGTCGCGATGCTTCCTCGTTGCCGCCCACGCTGTAGACCGAGCGTCCGAACACGGTGCGCGTGCTCAAGAAGTAGAAGATGCCGACGGTCACCAGCATCAGCACCGCGGGCACAGGGATGATCTTGAGGATGTACCCCTGACCCCAGAAACTGAACGAATCCGGGAAAGGCGTGATGGGGTACGCCTGGGTGATGACTTTGGCCAAGCCCTTGTAGCTCATATACATCGTCAGCGTCACCACAAAGGCGGGGATGGCGAACCGCACCCGGATCAAACCCGCCAGGCTATGAATGATCATGCCCGAAACCACCACGATGAGCACGGCCAAAACAAGCGGAAGGCCCTGCTTGATTGCCAGCACACCGAGCAGGGACGAAGACCAGGCCACAGCCGAGCCAACACTGACGTCGATGTCTCCGGAAATGATCACGAACGTCATGGCGCAGGCGATCATTCCGTTGATCGCCACCGCCCGCAGGACGTTGAAGAGGTTCCGCTGCGAGAGGAAGTTCGGAGCAAATTGCGCCAGCAGCAGGAACAGGATCACAAGCGCCACCAGCAGCCCGGAGCGGGACAGGATTTGTCCTGTGCGCTGCATCCAAAGCGGCCGGGACTCGGCGTTCGTAGCTTGAACACTCATGGTGTAGTCTCCTCCATCACCATAGCAAGCAAGGTTTCGAGGTCGGTTTCATCAGGTTTAACTTCGCCCGTGATACGCCCCTGGTTCATGATCAGGATACGGTCGGCGACGTCGAGCACCTCTTCGATCTCCGACGAGATGAAGAGCACGGCCAGACCTCGCCGGGCCAGGTCACGCACCAGGCTGAAAATCTGTTCCTTGGCCTGAATGTCGATGCCACGCGTGGGCTCATCCATCAGCAGAATGTCGGGCAGGGTGTTGAGCCAGTTGCCGACCACCACTCTCTGCTGGTTGCCGCCGCTGAGGGTTCCTGTGGATACCCCCAGACCGGGCGTCTTGATATCGAGCGACTTCACCATCTCCCGCGCCAACGTCGCGCCGCGCGCCTTCTGCAAGATGCCCTGGACGCTGAATCGGTTGAGGCTGGCCAGGGTCAGATTATCCTGGACGGAAAAGAGCCGCACCAGCCCCTGGCGTTTGCGGTCTTCGGGAGTCATGCCCATACCGTGGGATTTCATGGTGATCGGGGAGGGATGGGTCACCAGTTCGCCTTTCACATAGACCTCGCCACTATCGATTGGGTCCAGGCCAAAGATGGCCCGCACCAACTCAGTGCGACCCGACCCCAAGAGACCGGCAAGCCCCAACACCTCCCCACCGCGCACCTCAAAGGAAATATCGTGCAACAGCCCCTTGCGGTTGACATGCCGCAGCGCCAGCTTCACCTCGCCGAGCTGGCCGCCTGCACCCCATTCGGTTCGCTGCCAGTCGGCGCCGATCATCATGTTGGCAATACGGGCCGGCGTCGCTTCCGAGGCGGTGATGGTGCCGATGAGCTTGCCATCGCGCAGCACCGTCACGGTGTCGGCCACACGCGGAATCTCCTGCAGGCGATGGGTGACGTAGATGATGGCGTGGCCTTGTTCGGCCAGGCGGCGGACGACTCTGTGCAGCACCTCCATCTCGCCCGCGGCCAGGGCGCTGGTCGGCTCGTCCAGCACGAGCACGCGTGGGTTGAAGGAGATTGCCTTGGCGATCTCGATCAGTTGCTGCTGCGCCACGCTCAACCGCGACACCTGTTCGTCGAGGTCGATGGTGACTTCGAGTTGATCAAGGGCCGCCTGGGCGATGGGGCGAATCGCCTTGCGATTGATCACGGACATGCCCACCAGCCGCTGCTTCGGCCAGCGGCCCAGCAGGATGTTCTCCGCCACCGTCAGGCCGGGCACCAGGCTCATCTCCTGATAGACGGTGCAGATTCCCTGTTCAAAAGCCGCTCGCGGGCCGGCGATGGTCACCGGGTTGCCGTCGATGAGAATCCGGCCTCTGTCCGGGTGGACAGCGCCGCTCAAAATCTTGACCAGCGTCGACTTCCCGGCTCCGTTCTTGCCCAACAGGGCCCGGACCCCGCCCTTTTCCACCGTGAGATCCACCTGATCCAGG
>CAZHTZ010000229.1:0-2612 GCA_964535455.1 uncultured Caldilineales bacterium | reverse complement strand
ATGGCAGGATGACGACTGGCATACCGATGTAGGCGACGTCGAAGAGGGTCTTGGCGTCGCATATTGCGGCCGCGTCAGCAAGTATGAGCTGAGTTTCTGGAGCTGCACCTGCCAGTCTGCCTGCCAGGCAAAGAGCTGATCGAGCAGGCGCAGCGCCTCCGGCGCGCGGTTGAGTTGATAGAACGTGATGTCGCAGACCGACAGGCGGCACACCAGGTCCAAGTGGATCAGATCATCGAGCGCCTGTGTGACCGCGGCCTCGCTGGCGCCGACCCGGTAGACCAGGTCGCTCAGCTCGACCGCCGACAACTTGAACCGGTGCAAGTAGCTCAACACATCGCGCTTGACCGGCGAGTTGAGCGCATTGGCTGCCAGCGCAGCTACCGCCGGCTCCAGCCCCTCGAACACGTCGAAGGCAACTGGGTCTCGCGCCGTGAGCTGGCGGACGCCAGCCACCAGGGCTTCAGGCGCAGCCGGCCCCGAGAAGCTGAGGACCACGGTGCGGCTGCCTTGCCGCACGAAGTAGGAACTGGCGCCGGACGGCAGGGTCAGCCCCTGGAGCGCATCGGGCCCGCTATCGCGCAAGGCTGCCACCATGCCGCTGGCAATCAGCTCACCGAGACAGCAATCCCCCTGAATCTGCACGACCCGACCGGCCTCGTCGTAGATTGCTGTACCGAGAAGTCGGGCCTTGGGCTTCAGACGGCTGAGCGCCACGATGGCAGCCGCCATCGGGATGGCATACCAGAAATGGCTGGCGAACGCGGCCAAGCCGCCTTGCCAGTTCCCGTGCATCGCCAGGAACATCCGCAGCGCATCCAGGCTCCACCCGGCCAGCGCCAGGAAAGCGATCACCAGCCAGGTGTCGGACCGGAGCAGTCTCTCACGGATGTGGCGGCGAAGCCGAGACCGCTGTGCCCTCGGCATGACGACATTCGCCATCGGTCCGCCTTCCCTACACGGTCGCCAGGATCGCCAGTCCCATGAGCACGACCCCGCCGCCCAGCACCAGGCGCACGGCTTCTTTATGGTGCAGATTCCAGTGCGCCACCCGGTTCAAGGTGGGCCGTGCCGACGCGGCGACCAGGATCACGATCAGGGGCAGGACGAAGACCAGGTTGTACAGGACCAGGTAGCCGTAGCCCAGCAACCGCGTCGGTTGCAGCGCCAACAGGCTCAGCACGCCCAGGTACACCGCGCCGCTGCACGGTACCGTGCACAAGCCGATCAGGAAGCCGCCGGTGATCAGGGCGGGCAGCGTGGCCTTCTGCGCCATCTGCCGGGCCACACTGCCCAGGCGTCCGGGCGCTTGCAACCGCCACCCCAGGTTCGGGAGGAAGTAGTCCTTGAGCATCCACAGCCCGAACAGGATCGCCAGCAGCGCGCCGAACCGCGCCGGCACGTGTTGCCGGGTGAAGAAATCCAGCGACTTGAGCAGCCCGACGCCCAGCGCCAGGTAGGTCAGGAAGACGGCCCCGATGTAGATGCTGCCCATGCCCAACAACCGTACCCGCAGCGTCTTCACGCTCTCATCAGCGGCCCGCAGGGCAGTGCCCTGAGCCGGTCGAAGGGTGCTCGTCATGGCCGTGATGAACAACAACAGCACCGTAAACGCGCACGGGTTGATGCCATCCAGCACGCCGGCCACGACCACCGTCGGCAGGGTGATCTGGGGCAGGTAGGCCCGCATCGCCTCGGCCGGCGCGTTGGGGTGCCAGAAGCCGGTGAGCGCCACTGCGCCCAGGGCGATCAGGCTGAGCACGGTGACAATCGTCGCGTTGCGAAGACGAAATGCCATGGCTCAACCCTCGACGATCAGCTTACCCTGCATGGTGGGGTTGGCGCGCCCGCCACAGCAGATGTCGCAGTAGAAGGTGTAGGCGCCGGGCTTGTCCGGGGTGAACGTCACGGTATTACTGCCCTCGGGCGGCGCCACGACGCTCGCCTTGAACTCGTCCACCGCCCACTGATGCTTGCCGCCGCCGTCGGTGTGGTGCGAGTTGTCCAGGCTGGTCAGCCGCACGGTGACCGGTTGACCGGCCTGCACCCGAAGCTCCTTGACGCTGAAGCCGCCCATATCGGCGCTGACGTCAAGCACGTTGGCGAGCGGGGGCGGCGTCTTCGGCGCGAACGCCGAGGCGAGCAGATAGCCGGCCGCGCCGAGCACCAGCACGGCGATGGCGGCGAACGCGATCACGCGCAGCCCGTTGCGTTGGGGCGCCCGCCGCGATTTGTAAGTACGAAACGACTTCTTCTTCATGGTTTACCCCGCAGCCCTAATGGCAGGCTGCGCCCTTTTCTCCGGCGGCGCGCGTTGCGCCGGTCTCGGCACTCAGGCGATCGGGGGTTGTCGTTGCGCTGCCGTGCCGGTGCCCGCCCAAAGCCATCATCAGGACATGGCTCAGCGGGCAGAGCAGGATCACACCCCAGAACAGCACCTGGGGAACCGGGATCTTCAAAACAAAAATAGCCCCCACTGCTGCCATGGGAATCAGACAGCACAGAACCATGATCCAGAGATGGCGGTTGCCGCTTGTGGTTTGGTGTTCCATGGTGAAATGTCTCCTTGTTGAGGTGTCGCTCTACATCCATCTGCGCTCAGTGTAGCGGAT
>CAZHTZ010000228.1:1033-2646 GCA_964535455.1 uncultured Caldilineales bacterium | reverse complement strand
TGGGTGGCAGCGGAACAGTCAACACTGGACAGCCGGCGGTCCGCACCACCTTTTCCGCCGTACTGCCGAAAAAAATCTTGTCCACGTTGCCTGCACGCCCGCCATAACTCCCCATCACCACGAGATCCACGTGTTCCATCCGGGCCGTCTTCGCGATCTCCACAAACGGTCCGCCCTCCAATACGATTCGCGTCACAGCCACACCCTTGGCCGCCTCTGATTCGAGCCATCGCCGCACGTTGAGCCGCGCATGATGGCGCAGCCGACGCTTCTGGCCCGGTGCGTCTGAAGGCACCGCCAATAACCCCAGCTGGTTGAAGGTGGCCAGGGCACTGGTGTCGATCACATGGAGCAGCAACAGCTCGGCCTGAAATGTCTTGGCAAGGGTCAGTGCGACACGGAAGGCTTCTTCTGAACAAGGAGAAAAATCGATCGGCACCAGGATCTTTCTGAAGAGCGATTCAGCCATGCAGCCTCCGAAAAGTCTGACTCATCCCCTGTATCAGCAAGGCCGGTGCCATCTGATTCCGGCTGAAGACTGATCGCTAATAGCGTTATGGAATCAAAGTGTTTCTCTCTCGTATCAGGTCATATGCTGTCCGCCATCGGTTCTTTACATGTTGAGCGGGGGTGTCCTGCTACAGTCTGGTTCTTCACTCTGTTGCAAAAGGCGACAGAAGACGTGAATCGTGAGGCGCGAATAGAAGGACGAGACCGAATGACCTTCACTCTTCACACCGTACGACTCGGCCCTCACCCTCATACCTCACGCGGCTGTTCAGGCAACGGCATCAGATTTGCTGATTCTCCCTGCGGAACGAACGTGGAAACGGAACGATGACAAGAACTCAGTGGCTGCTGCTCGGAGCTGTTGTGCTCGGACTCGCCGTGGGGTTGTACTTCCTATTTTTCTGCCCCGTGGAATGCATGTGAACTTCGAGCGATTCCAGCAGCGACAATACCCACGGTGTTCCCATGGCCGCCCAGACAACCGTCATGAGAGGCGAAGTGCCCCGAACTCCGACCGACCGGATGGACGGCAATGAATGAAACGGCGGTCAGTCTTACACAGGGAGCTCTCTCCCTTGAAGGAGTCCTCGGCCTTCCGGCGCCGGCGCTCGGAATGGTGGTCTTCGCCCACGGAAGCGGCAGCGGGCGATTCAGTCCGCGCAACAATTTCGTCGCCCGCCATCTCCAGCAAGGAAGGGTGGCCACGCTCCTGATCGATCTACTGACCCCCGATGAAGCCGAGGACCGCCGCAAGGTCTTCGACATCGACCTGCTGGCAGATCGGGTTCTGTTGGCCAAAGCCTGGCTCGAACAGGATGCCCGGACAAAGGGCCTGGGCATCGGCTATTTCGGCGCCAGTACCGGCGCGGGCGCGGCCCTGCAGGCGGCAGCCCGCGATCCCTCATCGATTCGGGCTATCGTGTCACGAGGCGGCAGACCAGATCTGGCCGAACCCTATCTCCCGTCGGTCACCACGCCGACTCTGCTGATTGTCGGTGTAGACGACGAGCCGGTCATCGAGATGAATCGAGCAGCCTACCGACTCCTCACCTGCCCGAAACGTCTTTTTAACGTGCCGGGCGCGCACCCTCCAATCGAAGAAC
>CAZHTZ010000228.1:0-1023 GCA_964535455.1 uncultured Caldilineales bacterium | reverse complement strand
GAGACGGGCTGAAAAAGCCAGGCAAGCGGGACAGGTGAGGGTTCGAGGTCCGAAATTCAAGGTTTTCGGAACTTCGAACTTCGAACTTCGAACTTCTGATCGCGCCTTTCTCGCACGTCTCGCACTTCACGCGCCACGGTCCATAGACGCTGGCGGACTGTTTCAGCAACACTTTCATCCTGCCCAGTCCGAGGGCACAGGTGCGCAAACAAAGGAGCGTCTTCGATGAAAACATTACTCGCGGTTGACGGATCGGATAATTCCTATGAGGCCGTTCACGCCCTGAAATACTTTGCCCGGGCAGAGCAGCTCACCCTGCTTCACGCGTTGGACGTCCTGAGACCGGCGCACCTGATGATGCTGCCGGAAGTGACGGGGGAGCACAATACGACTCTTGAGCAGAGCATGCGGGAAGACGGCGAGCGGCTGCTCGATCGGGTTCAGTCCCTCCTCCCGATGCACGCAGGCCCCTCGACGAAACACCTTCGAATCGGGTCTCCGGCAGAAGTGATCGTGTCGATGGCCGAGGAGCAGAAAGCCGATCTCATCGTGATGGGAGCACGGGGTCTTGGTCCCGTCAAAGAGCGGCTGCTCGGCAGTGTGTCACACCGCATCCTCACCCTGGCTCCCTGCGCCACGTTGATCGTGAACGGCCCGGTCAAGGCCATGAAACAGATCTTGCTGCCGCTCCAAGGTCCATTCGACGCGGAAGCCGCGATTCGGTTTCTACAACTCAAGCCGTTTCACGATGCGGTTGAGGTGACGCTGCTGACCGTATTGCCTTCGACACAGCCGCCATGGCCGGTCGATGCCGCCGCCACCGAGAAACTGGAGGAGCAAGCCTTACAAAGCGCGCGTGACTATATCGACGGTGTGGCAGAACGTCTACGCGCCATAGGTTATCAGGCGCGGGGGGTCGCCGTGCTCGGGACGCCGTCTGCCATGATTTTGCAAGAAGCCACCAAGCGGCGATCGGATCTGATTCTGATGGGCACAAGGGGCCGGCAGGGAATCACCCGCTTC
>CAZHTZ010000227.1:0-3463 GCA_964535455.1 uncultured Caldilineales bacterium | reverse complement strand
GCATGACCCCGGCGGGGATGACCTTCAGCACGCTGGCGGGCATTGCCGGCGGCGGTTTGCAGACCCCCGGCGTCATGGGCGTGGGCAAATACTACCTGATTAGCCCCAAGTTCATCTACGGCGACGGCGGCTTCAAGCGTGTCGTTTGGATGAGCAGCTTCCTCAAGGAGTCGATGGCCGACGAGCTGCGGGCGGTGGCCGAGCGCGAGGGCGACCCTGACCTGATCGACAGGATCTGCGACGAACGCGGTGCCACCACTGTAGACGAGCTCATGGCCTGGATGGAAGAGCACAACCATCCGGCGCTGCTGATGGATCCGATGTTCTAGATTTCGAGACCTGACAGGTTCACCAACTTGTCCGGTCCTCGTTCTTCCTGATCACGAGTTGTAGCTTTTATGCTACAATATGCCTGACACACCCGTAATCGAGGTACTTGAGTACACTACCGAAGATGGTCGCAGCCCCTACCGCGACTGGCTCGCAAACTTACGCGACCGCGAAGCTCGTGCTCGAGTGCGTGTGCGAATCGATCGGGTGAGTGTTGGCAATTTTGGCGACTGGCATGCAGTCGGTGGCGGCGTAAGTGAACTTCGCATTCCATACGGACCTGGATACCGCGTCTATATCGGCCGTCAGGGCAACCGACTTGTTATCCTACTCTGTGGAGGCGACAAGCGGACGCAGTTGCAAGACATCAAAATGGCGCAGACGTACTGGGCAGAGTACCTAAGGAGGATGACATGAACCCAGTTACAACCAGATACATCGATGGATTGCTGGAAGATCTGGCTGACCCTGAAGAGGCTGCGGCCTATCTGAGCGCGGCCATCGAAGACGGCGATCAGCAGGTCTTCATGCTGGCGCTACGCCATGTGACCGAAGCGCTCGGAATGGCCAAAGCAGCCAGGGAAGCGGGCCTCAATCGCGAAAGTTTGTACAAGATGCTGTCGGCCAGCGGCAACCCCCAGTTGGCGAGCCTGAATGCATTGCTGCGCACTCTGGGCCTGCGGCTTGCGGTGGAGGTCGACCGGAGCCTTCAGGTTGGCTCCATGGTCACCGAGGCCGCACTGGCTGAACCAGGACCGGATTACCCAGAGCCTGCCCCCTGAAGTAGGAACTAGCCGCCGAGAGATGAGTTCATGGTCAAACGCGACCGATCCTTAGACAGCGACCCAAACGCACAACTACGCCATCAGCCGCAATCTGTCAGCCCTACTCCACGTGCTGATGAGCTAATCGACCGATTGCAGGGCGCTCTGACAGGGACACAATGACCGCACATGCCCCGCACCCTTGTCCGTGACCTGATGACCGTCGGCGTCCAGACCTGCCCGCCTTCGACAACCGTGGCCGATGTGGCCCGCCTCCTCCTCGACAACAACCTGGAGGCCGTGGTCGTGTTGGACGTGGAAGGACATGCGGCAGGCATCGTCAGCCAGGACGAGCTGGTGACGGCCTACGCCCGGGGCGAGGCCGGTAGCCTGACGGCAGAACAGATCATGCGGGAAGGCGTGCCCCAGGCGCCTCCCGACATCCCTCTGGCAGCCGCAGCGCAGATGATGCGTGACCAGGGTCTACGTGTGTTCTTCTTAATGCATAACGCCGGTGGGATCATTTATCCGGCGGCGCTCATCAGCTATCGGCACTTCCTGCGCCATCTGGCTGCGCGCACTGAAGACGAGTTGAATGACCTGGGCATCGCTGCTGCCCGCCAGTCCCCTCTGGATGTATTTATCGCAAAGCGCGACGAAGCCCGGCGTCAGGCCGGGGTGTTGCCACAATAGACAAAGGTTAGGACATCGAAGGAGCGAATCATGCCCATTGAGCTTGTCAAAGATAAATGGACCGGCGCCGTCCAAAATGTGACGCTGGGCGCTACGGCGGCCGAGGGCGGCACCCGCAGCCGGGCCATTACCGTGGGCGGCGAGAAAGCGCTGCCCTTCATGCACTTCGAGGCCGACATGCCGAACCGCCCGGTGGTCGCCATCGAGATCAAAGATCGACGTCCTGAGGATTGGTCGCCCCTGCTGCTGCAGCTTTGGGGTGACGCTGCCAACGATCCATCCAGTTGGGCGAAGGCGGCCACTGCCGCCGGAGCCGACCTGTTGGTGCTGGCCCTCACCCTGACCGACGCCGAAGGCAAACCCACCACTCCTGCGGCTGCCGTCGTCGCGGTCAAGGCCGTGCTCGCCGCCAGCACCCTGCCGCTCATCGTCTTTGGACCGGGTCAAGCCGAGGCCGACAATACGCTGTTGGTGCCCGTGGCCGAGGCGGCCAAGGGCGAGCGGCTGCTGCTGGGGATTTGCGAGGACAAGAACTACCGCACCATTGTGGCCACGGCCATGGCCAACGGCCACCTGGTCAACGCCCGCACGCCCATGGACGTGAACCTGGCCAAGCAGTTAAGCATCCTGATCAGTGACATGGGCATGCCCATCGACCGCATCATCATGGACCCCACCACCGGCGCCGTAGGCTACGGGATCGAGTACGGCTACTCGGTCATGGAGCGCTTGCGCCTGGCTGCACTCCAGGGCGACCGCATGACCCAGCTTCCCATGTTGGTGACCCCCGGCTTCGAGGCCTGGAAAACCAAAGAGTCCAAGGTCGGGGTGGGCGTGCCTGAATCCTGGGGCGACTGGGAGCAGCGCGCCATCAACTGGGAAACGCTGACCGCTGTCTCATTGCTCGAATCCGGCGCTGACATCCTGGTGCTGCGCCATCCCGAGAGCGTTAAGCGCGTGCATGCAGCGATCGAGGATTTGATGAGAGTGGTTGCGATTGCATGAAGAGTAATGCGTAATGCGTAATGCGTAATATGCAGTCGATTTTTGGCTTTACGCATCACGTATTACGCAGTAATGTGTTCAGATAAACGATTGTAGGAGAATGCACCAATGGCCCTATCCGGCATCCAGATCTATAAACTTCTTCCCCAAACCAACTGCAAAGACTGCGGATTTCCCACCTGCCTGGCGTTTGCCATGAAGCTGGCGGCGAAGCAGGTGGAGCTTGCCGCCTGCCCCCACGTGACTGAGGCTTCCAAGGCGCAGCTATCCGAATCGGCGGCGCCGCCTGTGCGGCTGGTCTCCGTGCGAGCCAACGGCAACGAGATCAAAGTAGGCAATGAGGTTGTCCTCTTCCGCCACGAGAAGACCTTCTACAACAAGCCGGGCCTTTTCGTGCAAGTCAGCGATGACATGCCGGCGGAGGCGCTGCAGGCCAAGGTGAGCGCGGCCGATGCCTATCGTACGAATTACGTCGGCATCGAGCTCGGCATCGATGGATTGGCGGTTGAGGCGGCTTCGGGCAACCCGGAGACCTTCGCCGGCGCCGTGAAGGCGGTGCGCAGCGCCAGCCATCGACCCCTCATCTTGATCGGCAAAGACCCGACAGTGATGGCTGCTGGCCTACAAGCCCTGAGCGGCGAAACCCCGTTGATCTGCGGGGCCGACGCCAG
>CAZHTZ010000226.1:0-3551 GCA_964535455.1 uncultured Caldilineales bacterium | reverse complement strand
CAGACGCGAACCGGAATAGCCGAGATTGAGGCCGAGACGGAGGGGATGGGGCATGGGAGGATGTCCTTGGAGTTGGAGGTTGAAGGTTGAAGGTTGCAAAATGTGCAACGTTCAACCTTCGGGCATCCGCACACCGTAGACCGGCAGGGACGTGGGCGCCACCCTGAGCGAACCGTCGCGGTACTCAAGATCCGCGCGTTGGACGAGCAGTTTCTGGAACGAAGCAAGCTCGGCGGAGAGGTACAGCATTGCGAATTGCGAATTGCGAATTTGGTAGCGTTTTTCCGAATTCTCGCATTCTTCCGGTCTACTGGCCTGCCCACTTTCCCAGTCTACGGGACTTCCCTGCTACATCTCTTGCTCGCGCTGCAGGCCCTCGACGAGCCGGGTCAGGAGGATGCTTAGGGTTGCTTTGTCGCTCGCATCCAGGCATGCCCACGGGGTGAAGAAGAAGCGGTCAGTGTCCTCTTCGACCTGTTGGCGGAAAGCGCCACCCAGGTCGGTGATGACCGGCGCCTCATCCGGGCCAGAGACAAACCCACGATCGCGCAGATCGACCACCGCCGTGCGGTAGGTCGCACGCGTGTGGTCGCGGCGCACCAGCCGGCGATGCAAGGCATCAAGCGAACTGACTTCGCCCCGCCACAAAAGGGTCACCGCCTCCACCGCTGTACCCGCCAGCCCGGAAGGCCGCCAGGCGGCGATGTGGCAGTCGTCCCGATAGGCCGCCAGGCACGAAATAGCCTGCTCGCTGTAGGGCAGCGGCGGTATGGACTGTGGCATCAGACGGTAGCTCAGGCACAGAAGCCAGGGTTCGGGCGGGGTCGGTGCATCCAGGCTTGCCTGGACAAGGCGGCCGAGCAACGCTGCCAGGCGAGCGCCATCCTCAGGAAAAAGGGGATCGATAGCCACCATGATCGTGCGCAGATCGTCGGCGAACGTCTGCGCGGCGCTGCGACCCTCGTCGGTAAATCGATATGCCCCGGATGACTCGATCAGATAACCTTGGGCCCCGCTCGCCTGTAGCTGTCTCACATAGCGGTGCGGGTTCGTGTAGGGATTCTGGCGCAGCAGCCCTTCTCTGGTGGCCGGCTCCGGCTCGGAGGCCAGGACGCGCAACAAGGTGAACCAAGACCAGCTGTTCAGCCCTGTTTCCTGCGCGTAGTAGTTGAGCGTTGCGGAAAGATGGGGCGCCAGCTCTCGCCCCACATCAAGCATGGCTTGCCAAAGAGTGCGATCGTCCGCGGTGCTCATCGCCATACCTCCCTCAGTTGGTCTCACCCGTCCATTATCGCAGAATCAATGACGCCTGTCTATGATTCCGAGCGTTTGTATGGCCTGTGTAGCAACCCCACCAGGACGGCGAGGCGCGCCGCCGCGGTCAGCGTACAACCTGCTGGGCACGAAGCGCAATTGAGTCGCCGGTTTCCATGTAGGCCAGGTCCATCTCGATAACGATATCGCCAAAGCGATATGCGATCGTGTCGTATTGATATGGAGCATCCTTGGGTTGACCCGGACGCGATACGTTGGCATAGGTCGAGAGGGGCCGGCAGGCTGCGTCGACAACACTGACGATATCAACGCCCGAACCGACGGTACTTGTTGCGAACTTCAAGCCGCCGATGGTAGCTTTGCCGTTCGTGAACTGGATTCCCAGCACCGCGTCACGCGGCTGCCCCGAGCTGAAGCGACGATCCGTGCGTCGTGTTTTCTCCACTGGCACCACCAAGAAATCGTTCTCGGCCACATCCGCAAGGCATGGCAGGGTGCTGGAGTTGGTCGTGACTGGCGCTGAGCTTTCGTCTGCGGCCGGCGCCGAAGCAGCCGGTGGGGTGGCTTCGGTGGTTGAACCGGCCAACCTGAACGGCAACTGCCCGTCGAACAGGCCAAACAGCAACAGCAGCACACCGAATCCGCCGGCGAGAAGACGTCGTGTGCGGTCAAGCGCCGGCAACTCGACGGCCGCGATCTTGACTTCCCGGCCGATCAGCGCCGCCAGGACGAGCACGGCGCCGATGACAAACGCAGCAACACTAATGGAGGGTGGCATCCCTCGACCTCCTGATCTGCACAAGTTTGTGGCGAATACCGAGAGCGCAAGTCTAGCCGCCAACACCTTTCTCGGCAATTCAATGCCTAAGCACCTGCCCGCAACAAGCCTTCTCGCATCCGCTTGGCGGCTTCCTGCAAGGTGGCCAAGCGCTTGCCGAAGGCAAAGCGCACGACGCTGCTGAGATTGATGGCGCCTGTCCTCATAGGATAAGCATGGTAATATAGCCGGGTCATGCCCGACAATTCCCTGGAAATAACGTCCGAGCTCGTCCTGCCCCTGGCCGAGCTTCAATACCGCTTTGCCCGCAGCGGCGGACCCGGCGGCCAACACGTCAACAAAAGCGAGACCCAGGTCGAGCTGTTGTGGGACGTGAGCGGCTCGCCCAGTCTTACGGAAGCCCAGCGCGCCCTGCTTCTACAGGCGCTGGCGAACCGGATCGACAGCGACGGCACGCTGCATCTGGTCGCCAGCGACACCCGCAGCCAGGAGCGCAATCGCCAGGCGGTGACGAAGCGCTTCGTGCAGCTGCTGGCCGCAGCGCTGCACCCCCGGCGACGGCGCCATCCCACTGGCATTCCCAAGGCCGAGCGCGCCCGCCGGGCGGAGCTAAAGAAGCGCCACAGCGTTATCAAGCGGATGCGAACGAAGGTGCCGGACGAATCATAGGGACGTGCACGAGCGTGGCGAGCCTTGTGGCTGAGTCTGAGGTCAAAGCCAGGACCCTACGGTGTTTCGGTCTTTCTCCGCCTTCCTGCTAGAATGCGCCTATCCTTCCCAAAGAGACAACGAGGTCACGGTATGAACCAAATCCTGGACATCCGCCAACGGGTCGAGGCGGCACGAACCGACATTATCCAGTTCATGCGCGACATCTGCGCTATTCCCTCGTATGACAGCCAGATCGGGCCGGTGTGTGAGCGCATCGCCGCCGAGATGCGCAAGCTGGGCTTTGACGAAGTGCGCTTCGACAAACAGGGCAACATCATCGGTCGCATCGGCTCCGGTCCCCGTGTGTTGGTCTATGACAGCCACATCGACACCGTCGGCGTCGGCGACCCCAGCGCCTGGGAGTGGGACCCCTTTGTGGGCAAGGTCGAGGACGGCATCCTCTTCGCCCGCGGGGCCTGCGACGAGAAAGGCTCCACGCCAGGCATGGTCTACGGTCTGGCCATTGCCCGCGACCTGGGCCTGTTGGGAGACTGGACGGCCTACTACTTCGGCAACATGGAGGAATGGTGCGACGGCATCGCTCCCAACATATTCGTGGAAGTGGAGGGCATTCGTCCGGACTTTGCCGTCATCGGCGAACCCACGGTGATGAACATCTACCGGGGCCACAAAGGCCGGGTTGAGATGCAGGTCGTCGCCAAAGGCCGGAGCGCCCACGCCGCCAGCAACCACCTGGGCGACAACGCCATCTACAAGATGCTGCCCATCATTGCCGCCATCCGCGACATGGAACCGCAGCTCGGCGACCATCCCTTCTTGGGCAACG
>CAZHTZ010000225.1:0-3630 GCA_964535455.1 uncultured Caldilineales bacterium | reverse complement strand
AACATACCCTATCTTACCACAGTTATACCTCTATTTCAGCCCACCTGTACTAGTCCGCACCCATCCGGTGCAGAGCCCTCGGGTAGCCCAGTTCAGGCGAAGGCCGTGACTCCAGGCGCAGAGGTTCCGCGCCTGCGTCTCGTGGACATTTCCAAGCATTTCGACACGCTCAAGGCCAACGACCACATCTCGCTCGATGTGATGCCGGGCGAGGTGATGTGCCTGCTCGGCGAAAACGGCGCCGGCAAGACCACGCTGATGAATGTCGCCTATGGGCTCTATCGCGCCGACAGCGGCCGGATCGAGATCGACGGGACACCGGTGACGATCCGCTCGCCGCATGAGGCCATCCGCCACGGCGTCGGCATGGTGCACCAGCACTTCATGCTCGTGCCGCCGCTCACGGTCACGGAGAACGTCATCCTGGGCACGCGCCCAATGTTCTCCAAGAAATCTGTGCTATCGGATATGCGGGCGATCGCGAAACAGGTCGACGAGGTCGCCGCTCGCTACGGGCTGAAGATCGAGCCTTTGGCGCGTGTGTCGACGCTGAGTGTTGGCGAGCAGCAGCGGGTGGAAATCGTCAAAGCGCTCTATCGCGGCGTCAACCTGCTGATTCTCGATGAGCCGACCGCTGTGCTTACCCCGCAGGAGACGACGGACCTGTTTCGGACGCTGCGGACACTGACCGCAGCAGGGCTGTCCATCATCTTCATCACCCACAAGCTGAACGAGGTTATGGCTGCCGCCGACCGCGTAACGGTGCTGCGTGACGGCAGGGTCGTCGGACAGCGCCTCATCCGTGAGACGACGACGCACGACCTGGCGGAGTTGATGGTGGGACGCGAAGTCAAAATGACGTTCGACAAACCACCGGCTGTGCGGGGTGAGGAGATGCTCGCCATCGAGGGGCTGACGGTCCAGGCCGACGATGGGCGCAAGGTTTTGGACAATCTGTCTCTGCGCGTGGAGAAGGGCGAGATCGTGGGCATCGCCGGCGTGGACGGCAACGGCCAGAGCGAGCTTGCCCTGGCGATCGCGGGCTTGATCAAGCCCATCTCGGGACACATCCGCATCGCCGGCGCCGACATGACCGGGAAATCACCGCAGACGATCATCCAGGCTGGCTTGCGACATATCCCTGAAGACCGGCATACCGAGGGATTGGTCCTTGATTTCTCTGTAGCCGAGAACCTGGTCCTCAAGCAGTATGGCCAGCCGCCGTTCACACGCAAAGGCGTGCTGAGGCCCGGCGCCATCCTGAATTACGCCGCCCGCGTCGTCAAGATGTTCGATGTGCGAACCCGCTCGGTCACTTCGAAGACCGCAGAACTCTCCGGCGGAAACCAGCAAAAGGTTGTGCTGGCGCGGGAGATCGACCAGGACCCGGTCGTGCTGATCGCGGCGCAGCCTACCCGAGGCCTGGATGTGGGCGCCACCGAGTACATCCATAACACCCTGCTCGCCCAGCGCAACCGTGGGGTCGCGATTCTGTTGATTTCCACAGAGCTGGAAGAGGTCCTGGCGCTGAGCGACCGCATCGCCGTGATCTACGAGGGGCAGATCGTGGGCGAGGTGCCGGGTGACCGGGCGAATACGCAGAAGATCGGGCTGATGATGGCCGGCGTGCACGACGCCAGAGAAAGCGCGTGAAAGGCGACCTCTTTTTCGCCGGATCGGGAGTTGGTTGCATGCCTGCCACAGCATTTGACGTGGTCGTCGTCTTCGCCGGATCAGGAGATTGTGCATGCCTGCCACAGCATTTGACGTGGTCGTCGTCGGCGCGGTCTTCATCGGCAACGCGATCGCCTATCACCTGGCCCGGCCGGGCGTCACAGTGCTGTTGTTGGAGGCCAAGAGCCTGGGCAGCGGCTCGTCGGGCGCCTGCGGCGGTCGCGCCCAGGTCGCAGAGGGACATCTCACCATTACTACGACGCCCATTCTCACCGAGCTGATCGCCGGCATGATTTTGGGCGAGCCCACCGTATTGTCGTTGGACAGTTTCAACCCGGCGCGGTTCGCGTCCGTATAACACCATAGCGAGGGAGCCATGAAGCAGGACATGCAGAGCTACAGCGTCAATCGGGCCGCGGTGGCGATGATCAAGGACGCCATCGCCCGCGCCGACGAGTTTCAGATCAAGGCGTGGCGCACCGGCTGCGGCGCCACGCTGGTGGACATGGGACTGGCATGTCCCGGCAGTTGGAAGGCGGGGCAGGTCTTTGTGGAGGCCGGCTTCGGCGGGCTGGGGAAGGCGACGTACGGCGCCTTTGACCTGGACCCGTTTTGCCTGCCGGCCATCCAGGTCTGGGTGGATCACCCGGTGATCGCCGTGGTCGCTTCGCAGGCTGGCTGCTGGGAGCTGGGCCAGGGGCAGTACGCCGAGATCGGCTCCGGGCCGGCGCGGGCCGTGGCCCTGAGCGATCGCTGGTCAGGCAGCGGGTACGTAGACCGGGCCGCAGAGGAGGTGGTGGTGCAGTTGCAGACGCGTCGCGTTCCCAGCGATGAGCTGTGCCGGTTCGTAGCGAACGCCTGTCACGTGCACCCCGAACAGGTGTATGTTGTCTTTGCACCCACCGCCTGCCTCGTCGGCGCCATCCAGGTGGCCTCCCGCACCGTGGAACAGGTGATGGTGAAGCTGTTTCTGCATGGCTTTGACATCCACACGGTGCGCCATGGCTACGGCGTCGCACCCGTCGCCCCGCTGACGCCCGATGAAGGGAAGGCGATGGGCCGCGTCAACGACTGCCTGTTCTACGGCGCCACCACCGTCCTCTACGCGGACGCTCCCGACGAAGACATCGCGCCGGTGGTCAGCAAGCTGTGCTTTGACGTCAACGCCGGTGAGTTCTGGGGGATGCCGTCGTCCGGGTTCTTCGACCGGTTCGGCCGCAACTGGTCCGCCGTGCCGGACCTGATTGATTCACCAGCCAAGGTGATCATCAACAGCCTGCAAACCGGTCACAGCTTTGCCGGTGGTCAGATCAATCGGGAAGTGCTCCGGCGGTCGTTCTTTGACCTGGGTTCAAGCTGAAGGGAGACCACGATGGCAATAGACACCCCGGAAGACAGGGACGACATCGCGCAGGCCGAGAACGAAAGCCTGGCCGCACAGATTCGAGCCCGCCGCACCGAACTCAACATGGGGGTGCGGGAGCTCGCCAGGGCAACCGGGTTGAGTGCCACATTCGTCAGCAAACTCGAGTATGGCAAGGCCAATCCCACCCTGGATACCCTACGGAATATCGCCAACGCCCTCAACACCCCGCTTTTTCGCTTGTTGGTGGGTTCGGCCGAGCCCAATCCCGTCATCCGGCGCCACCAACGCAAGCGCACAGTCATCACACCCAGTCATATCAGTATCGAGCTTTTGGTGCCCGATCTCCTGCACAAGATGGTTTTGTTCCAGGTGCGCGCCACGGCCGCGGACGGAAACCTGGTCGGGCCGCCGCTCATGGTGCCGACCGAGGAGTGTATCATCGTGGTGCAGGGCAGCTTAGAGGTGCGTGCTTATGGACAGGTGCACGAGCTGCGAACCGGGGACAGCATCTATTTCGAAGGGCGGAGCCTGGAATCAATCCGCGTCACAGGTGAGGGCGAAGCCAGCTTTATTTCGGCGATGACGCCGCC
>CAZHTZ010000224.1:0-3730 GCA_964535455.1 uncultured Caldilineales bacterium | reverse complement strand
CCGCTGTCGGCGCTCTAGACTCCCGCGGCGTGAGCTCGCCCCGGACGTCCGCACACCGCACACCCGAGGAGGTGCCGGGCATCGACCTGGGGGAGACGCAGTTCCGTTTCGCCGCCGGTGAGCCGTTGTCCTGACGCCAGGAGGACTTCAGCCAGCGCGGGCACGCCATCGAGTGCCGCATCTACGCCGAAGACCCGGCCAAGGGCTTCCTCCCCTCCACGGGTAGGGTGCTGCTGGCGAGTGAACCGGTCGGACCGGGGGTGCGCGTGGACGCCGGCGTCACCACCGGCGACGAGGTGTCGATCCACTACGACCCCATGATCGCCAAGCTCATCTGCACCGGCCAGGATCGGACAGACGCCGTACGCAAGATGGATTGGGCGCTCTCGCACTACGTCATCCTGGGACCGACCACCAACATCCCCTTCCTGCGAGCCATCGTCCAGCACCCGGTCTTTGCCACCGGCGACCTCAGCACCGATTTCATCGCCCGCCACCTGGCAGGGTGGTCGCCCCAGCCGCCGCCCGTCCCCGACGCCGCGCTCATTGCCGCTGCCCTGGCTGATATGATGGGTGAGGGAGTCACCCCTTCAGGCGGTTCGCAGCTTAGGGCAGACAGCGGCGATCCCTTCAGCCCGTGGAATAGCACGGATTCGTTTCGGCTGGGAACGACGCCGAGGCATTCACCTTAGGACCAGTTGCTCAGCCCACCGCACAACAAAGGCAGCCAAGGCCATCGTAGCCTCATATTCCTCCTCCGTTACTGGTTCCGTTAGTCCTGGATAGCGTGCCCCCACAGCAAACACAGTCAGTTGCGCGGCGGCGTAGACTCGTTCAGGCAACGCTTGCTCGTTGGCTTCCAGTAACGAAATCAATTCCGCAAGGTCATGTGTGCGCGAAAACCGCACATTTCTGGCGAGGAGAACTGCCTTAAGCGCCTTCTCAACCGCCTGCTGTGCCTGAAAACACAAGTCTTCGAGATAGACAGCCGGTAGATTCGCTCCTGCTTCAGCTTGCGCCAAATTGCTGTTAGCGCGGTTGATCCATTCGCGTGGATCATCCGGCGGCAAGCGTTGATCTCTCATAGACCAGTATCCCTTCCCTTAACGCCGATTCCAGTACCATCCAGCTTGCGTCACCATACTGTTCAAGGTCTTCTGGCGTCGCAACGAGAATATCTACGGCGACGCCAAGCCCAACAAGGCCGCGATATATGGCTTCCGCAAGGCGCCTGCGATGCGCCCCCTGCTTGATGACCAGTACATCATAATCGCTGCCGTCCCTCATCGTGCCGCGCGCTGCCGAGCCAAACAGAATAATCCGTTCGGGTTGGGCAGCTTGAACAATGCGTTGAATGAGATCAGTGAGCACTGCCGGCGACGGCAAGAGCGCCATGCTCGCTTGATCACTTCGCACACTTGGCGATGGCAAGATACTGGTCATAGAGCCCGAGCTACAATGAAAGATCGGCTCTTTGAAGTCTAGCACGGCGCACCTGCCCGGTCAATGGCCTCTCCGACCCTATGTATGGATAAGCACTCATGCAGTTTCGTTACACCTTACCTGAAGGCGACGTCGCCGTTGACGTAACGCCCGGCGACCACGGCTACACGGTCACGATCGTGCGGCCCGGCCAGGCAACAGCAGTCTATCAGGTCGACGCCCACCCACCCGAACACGGCCGCCTGACGCTGCGCTTCGAGGACCGCCGCCTGCGCGCCTATGTCGCCCGCGCCGGAAAAACGCGCTTCGTGGCCATGGATGGTCATACCTGGCAGCTGGAACCACCACAGCCTCGGCGCCGCAGTGCAGAAACCGGAACAGGCCAACTGGCGGCGATCATGCCGGGAAAGGTGCTTGATGTGTTGGTGACCGTGGGCCAGGTAGTGGAAGCAGGCACAGCCCTGGTCATTCTGGAGGCGATGAAGATGGAGCTGCGGATCACGGCGCCGGCGGCCGGCGTCGTGGCTGGCATCCGTGTGCGGCCAGGTGATATCGTGATGCAAGAACAACTCCTCGTTGAACTCAAGGAAACGCCATGAAGACATCTCTTCTCCCTCGACTGGAACTGGCAGCCTGGCAGCCGACCCGTGACACCCTACAGGGCTATGCCAAGGTTCTGGGCCGCATCCGTGCCGCCCTGACGCCGCCGCAACCGCACTGGCAGCACATCAGCCTGCGCGTCAGTCCCGACGGCCTGACCACCACCCCAATGCCCCTTCCGGAAGGCGGGCGCATGGACATGCTGCTTGACCTGCGCCAGCACAGGCTGGTCGTGGGCGGAGGCGCTCCTTGGGAACTGCAACTGGCGGGCCAGTCGCCTCATGCCTTTGGCGAGGCCGTGGCGGCGATGCTGGCGCAGCAGGGGCTAGCGTTGGCCCTCGATCTCGCGACCGCCCGCACCGACGGCGTCTATGATCGCGGGGCCGTAGAGGACTACGGGCGGGCGCTGACCTTTGTCCATGGCGTCATGGCACAGTTTCAGGCCGGACTGCCCGGCAAGGCCACTCCGACCCAGCTTTGGCCGCACCATTTCGATCTGGCCGTGACCTGGTTCTCCGGCCGCAAGGTGCCGGGCTACGATCCGGATGACCACGAATGGGCGGACGAACAGATGGGCTTTGGCTTCTCCACGAGCGACGGTGGCATTCCCGACCCCTATTTCTACGTCACCGCTTATCCATGGCCAGAGGCCATCGTCCAGACCCCCCTGCCTGTCCCCGCCACCTGGCACAGCGAAGGTTGGAACGGGGCGGTGCTCCTGTATGAAGCGCTGCTTGGCACGCCTGACCCCGAACGCCTCCTCCTGGACTTCCTGCGTACGACCCAGGCGGCGGGTTCAGCACAAATGACCTAGATGCGGCCGATCACGACCTTCTCCATCGTCGCCTACGACCCCGACCGGTCGGAGTGGACAGAACACTAACCGCTGTGCCCCGCCCGCCACTTCCAAACCCGACCGCGTCGCGGTGCAAAAAGCAGTACCGCCAGGAAAATGACCGTGGTCACCAGCACGATGGCGGCGCCCGAAGGGAGTCCCAGATAGAAGGACAGGTAGAGCCCAATCACTCCTGAGGTGGCGCCTATGACCGCCGCCACCACCATCATCCCCTGCAGACGGCGGGTGAGCAGGTAAGCTGTGGCGGGCGGCGTCACCAACATCGCCAACATCAGGGCCACTCCCACCGTCTGCAACGAGACCACGATGGTCACGGCAATGAGCACCAGGAGCAGGTAGTTCAGGAGGTTGGCGGGGATGCGCAGCGTGGCCGAGAGGACGGGATCGAAGGAAACGAGCAGGAATTCCTTGTAAAAAGCAATGACCAGGAGGATCACCAGGACGCCGAAGATGAACGTCAGCCGCAGGTCGGCCGGTGTCACACCCAGCACGTTGCCAAACAGAAAATGGGCAAGATCGACGGCATAGCCGCGGGCCGTGGAGATCAGGGCAATGCCCAGGGCGAACATCCCCACGAACACGATGCTGATGGCGGTGTCCTCTTTGATCTCCGCCTGCTTGCTCACGGTGCCGATGCCGACGGCCGTCAAGACGGCGGCGATCATCGCCCCCCAGAATACGGCGCCGCGCTCACCGCCGCTGGCCAGGTAACCGATGGCAACTCCCGGCAGGATGGCATGGGCCAGGGCGTCGCCAAAGAACGCCATCCCGCGCAGCACCATGTAGGAGCCGACCACGGCGCACACGATCCCCACCAGGACGGCGGCCATG
>CAZHTZ010000223.1:0-3767 GCA_964535455.1 uncultured Caldilineales bacterium | reverse complement strand
CTTTGTCGTTTACGCAACCTCAGCCTATGTCAGGCTACAGGCCTGAGTAGTTACCGCGGACATACGAATGGTGCTTCGTTCAGTCCTTCCGCGCAAAAGCGACGCCGTTCTGAAAGAGCTTGTTTCCGGTTTGGCCGGACACGCCGCCATGGTAGGCCGGATGCTGCTGCGGAAAGATGTGATTCTCGGGATGGGGCATCAGGCCCAAGATGTTGCCAGCGCCGTTGGTGATGCCGGCGATGTCCGCCGTGGAGCCGTTTGGGTTAACGGGGTAGGGACCGGGCCGGCCTTCCGCATCGACATAAGTGAAGGCGACGAGGTTCTGAGCCAGGATGCCGTCCAACGTGGCGGCGTCTCGCGTCATGAAGTTGCCTTCGCCGTGCGCCACCGGACAGTGAATGCGTTCGAGACCGGTCAGCCAGGGCGAGCGATTGGTGGCATTCGGTTTCAACCACACCCACCGGCACTCAAAGTGGGCGGAGGTGTTACGGGTAAGGGTGGCGAGCTGCAGATGGCGGTCTAGGGATTGCGAATTGCGGATTGCGGATTGCGAACCAGACAACGCTTCCCCTCCACTCTCTGCCCTCTGCCCTCCGTCCTCTGTCCTCTGTTCTCTGTCCTCTGTCCTCTGTTCTCCGTCCTCCGTCCTCTGTCCTCCGTCCTCTGCCCTCAGCACAGGCCCCGGCAACAGTCCCGTCTTTACCAGTACCTGGAAACCGTTGCAGATGCCGAGAATGGGCTTGCCGGCGCCGGCAAAGGCATGCAGCTGGTCGCCCAGGTCGTGGAGCAGACGCACGGCCCACAGCTTGCCCGCACCCAGGTCGTCGCCATAAGAGAAGCCGCCGGGCACAACCAGCATGGCGTAGTCAGACAGCCGCTGCCCACCGGTGAGCAGCAGATTGATGTGGACGATTTCCGGGGCGCCGCCGGCCCGCTCGAAGGCCAGGGCGGCGTCGAGGTCGCGGTTCGTGCCGGGGGCGTGGAGGATGGCGATAGGGGGGGACGTGGTCATTTGGCTGTTTTGGCCGGGTTCGGAATCACGCTATAATGGTTTTGGAGCCATGAAAGAGGGAACGCCGATCTATTCTTCAGAGAGTCCGGATGAGATGCTGGACGAATACCGCTTTGATTATCGCAAAGCAAAGCCAAATCGATTTCGCAGCAGATTAGGCGAAAACACGGTCATGGTTGCTTTGGATCCGGATGTTGCCGAGATATTCACAACCTCCGATTCGGTCAACCAAGTCCTGCGTGCGCTTATCAATGCTATGCCCGAAACGCATTAGTACGGGCGGGTGTAGATGGGGCGAGGGTTGGTAGTAACGACTTTAGTCGTTTTCGGTGCTGGGGAACGACTGAAGTCGTTACTACAAGCCACGGGGACACTTCAGCCCGCGGAACTTGGCGACCGGTCAGGCTTCTGCCGGTTTCGCATTGAGGGGTGCGCTCACAAAAGCGGTTGTCAAGGTGGATACTGGAGCATCGATGCAGACAAGGGCGCTGCCGGCGGTCACGCGCACGTTCTGATCTGCCGTGACGAGGCCGATTCTGGCCAGCGGCTGATCGACAAGCTCCGTTTCGAATTCCCGGGCCCGCACGGGCTCAACCTCGACTAGGAACCGTCCCAGTGTCTCAGAGAAGAGAGAGACGAGAGTAGAGAGGCGGGAGGCGGATGGGACCGACGAAAGGTCAATCTCTGCACCCAACTCGCCGCCGATGCACATCTCGGCCAGGGCAACCGCCAGTCCACCTTCGCTGAGGTCGTGCACGGCGCGCGCGAGACCGGCGGCGATCGCGCCGTGCAGGGCGCGCATCCGTTTCAGCGGGTTAGCGTACGGTTGCGGGGCCGACGCACCTAGCTCGCCGTACAGGTCATAGCAGACGGAGCCGCCCAGCTCGGAGCGGGTCTCGCCCAGCAGATAGAGGTAGTTCCCTGCCGCCTTCAAGTCGCTCGTCACCGTCCGGCTGACGTCAGGCACGATGCCCAGGGCTGAGATCAGCAGAGTGCCGGGGATGGCGTGCTTCTGGCCGTCATCGCCGGTATATTCATTGTTGAGGCTGTCCTTGCCCGAGATGAAGGGCGCCTGGTAGGTCAGAGCGGCGTCGTAGCAGCCCTAGGTGCAGCGCACGAGGCTGCCCAGCCGGTCGGGTAGGTTGGGGTTGCCCCAACAGAAGTTGTCGAGCAGGGCGATGCGGTCGGGGTCCGCGCCCACGGCCACGGCGTTGCGAAAGGCTTCGTCCACGCAGGCCCAGGCCATGGCGTAAGGGTCGATCAGGCCGTAGCGGGGGTTGACGCCCACCGCCAGCGCCACACCGGGGAGAGACGAGTGCGGCTGCAAGCTGTCGAGGCGAGAGTTGAGAGGCGAAGAGGGGACCGCCGCCTGCGGACCTTCGACCGTCTCCCACCTGCCACCTGCCACCTGCCACCTGCTACCTGCTGTCGGCTGCGGCACGAGCACCGCGGCGTCGTTGGGTCCTTGCTGGGCAGCCCCGGCCAGGGGTTTGACCACCGTGCCTCCCTGGACTTCGTGGTCGTAGAGATGGAGGACAGGCGCACGCGAGCGGATGTTGGGATGGGCCAGGAGGCGAACAAGCACTGGGGTCAGATCGGTTGCTTCAGGAAGGACAGGTTCCGCCAGGTCGGGCGGCGTCCAAACGGCATTGAGACGGCGGCGCGGGATACCGTTGTGCAGGAAGTGCATGTCCAACTCGCCGACCGGCGTTTCGCCATATTCGACTATCAGGCGACCGGAGCCATCGAACGTGCCCAACATGCTGGCTTCGACGTCGTGCTCGCGGCAGATCGCCTGGAACGCCTCCCAGTTGCCCGGCGGCACCGCCAGCACCATGCGTTCCTGTGCCTCTGACAGCCAGATCTCCCACGGTCGCAGGCCCGGATACTTCAGCGGCGCGTTCTGGAGCTGGACGCGGGCGCCCACATGCTCGCCCATCTCGCCGACAGCCGAAGAAAAGCCCCCGGCGCCGCAGTCGGTGACGGCGTGGTAGAGCCCGGCGTCGCGCGCAGCCAGGATGACTTCGAGCACTTGCTTCTCCACGATGGGGTTGCCGATCTGCACGGCGGTGCTGGCGATGGCGCCGGTCGTGTGGTCCATCTCCATGCTGGAGAAGGTGGCCCCGCGCAGGCCATCCCGGCCCGTGCGCCCGCCGATGGCGATGATCAGGTCGCCTGCCTGCGCCTCGTGCAGCGAGCGATGGCTGCCATGCGGCAGAATGCCCAGGCAGCCGCAGTAGACCAGCGGATTCGCTGTATAGCTCGGATGGTAGTGCACGGCGCCGTTGACCGTGGGAATGCCCATCTTGTTCCCATAGTCCTCGATGCCATGAATGACGCCGTCGGCAACCCGCCGCGGGTGCAGTACGCCCGCGGGCAGCCTGGCCGCGGCCAGATCGGGAGGGCCGAAACAAAGCACGTCGGTGTTGGCGATCGGCATGGCGCTGACGCCCAGGATGTCGCGGATCACGCCCCCGACGCCGGTGTTGGCCCCGCCGAACGGCTCCAACGCCGAAGGGTGGTTGTGGGTCTCGACCTTGAAAGCCAGATCAAAGGTATCGTCGAAGGCCACGATGCCGGCGTTGTCCACGAACGCCGACCGCACCCAGGGTTTGGCGATCCGCTCGGTGGCCGCACGGATGTATGTCTTCAGCAGACCGTCAACCATCAGATGCGAGATGCGAGATGCGAGAAGCGAACCATTGACCGCTTCTCGTCTCTCGCCTCCCGCCTCCCGGCCCTCGTCTCTCGTCCC
>CAZHTZ010000222.1:0-3853 GCA_964535455.1 uncultured Caldilineales bacterium | reverse complement strand
GGGAGAAGGCTCCAGAGCAAGTCGCCCACCAGCTTGATCAGGCCGACCTGGGCATCGCGCTGGAGCAGATCGCGGCCAACGCCGTACACGGTGACCACCGCAATGATCCCGCACAACGTCCAGGCAAGCAATGAAGCTTTCTTGTGGTTCATAGCGTCGTCTCAGCACCGCATCCTGACCAGCCGCCGGCGGGCGGGGTGCAGGTGCATGTGCGTGTAGTCTAGCAAGCGACCGTCCGCAGATCGTTACGGCTACCGTTACGAAACGACCGACGACGGCGGACGACGGACCAACGACCAATGAAAACCGATTGCAGCCGATCATCAACTGCGACCAGGCAAATTGCCCCTCTGCGAACGGTCCGTTGCGCTCACAATTCACCTATCTGGTATACTGATCGGGCTGTGTGAGAGCCAGCAACAAGCACATCGAGGCCAACCCTATGAGCAGTCATTCCGTCGCAACCCACGATTACGAACGCGTCTTGGTCAAAATTGTGCGTGCCTTGCCGCCCAATCGGGCAGAGCAACTGGTGGATTTTGCGCGCTTTCTGGAATCAAAAGTATTGACCGAAGAGATGATGCAAGAGGAAGATGCCGAAGAGATCGCAGCCGACAATGCACGCTGGGATGACTTATTGGCGAGCAACAAGGCGCAACATGTGTTGGAAGCACTGGCAAGTGAGGCAGCAGAAGAACATCGATCAGGTAGAACAACTCCGATGGCTTTCAGCGATGAAGGTCGGGTTCTGCCGGGATGAGATCGGTCGCCACCACGCAGTTCTGGAGACTCTACGATGACCTTCCGGAAGCAGTGCAACGCCAGGCCGATCGCGCTTATGCTCTGTGGCAGACAAACCCCGCTGCGCACGGTCTCTATTTCAAACGCGTAGGGGTGCAACAACCTGTCTATTCGGTGCGCATCGGCAGGGGATATCGGGCGCTTGGATTACTTGAGGGAGATGCTGTTATCTGGTTTTGGATCGGTGCTCATGATCAGTACGAGCGGCTGCTAGAGCGCTTGTAGCGCCGCGACCTCCGCCAGCCACAACGCGCTGCTGGCATCGCTGGGCATGCGCCAATCCCCGCGCGGCGACAGGGCCACCGAGCCGACTTTGGGGCCATCGGGCATGGCCGAACGCTTGAACTGTTGGCTGAACAAGCGCCGGTAGAACACTTCCAGCCAGCGCAGGATTGTGGCGTCGTCGTACTCGCCCTGAAAGGCCTGGCGGGCCAGGGCGAGGACCTTGGCGGGAGGAAACTGGAACCGCACCGTCTGGTACAGAAAGAAATCGTGCAGCTCGTAGGGGCCGATGGTGTCCTCGGTCTTCTGTTCCAGCGCCCCGGTCGCACTCAAAGGCAGCAGCTCCGGCGTAATCGGCGTGGCGCAGATGTCGTGCAGGACGCCGGCGGCCTCGCCGCTGAACTCCGCCTCAGCCGTCCATTCCACCAGGTAGCGCACCAGCGTCTTGGGCACCCCGGCGTTGACGTGGTACATCGACATGTGGTCGCCATTGTAGGTGGCCCAGCCCAGGGCCAGCTCCGACAGGTCGCCCGTGCCGACGACCAAGCCGCCGATCTGGTTGGCGACGTCCATGAGGATCTGCGTGCGCTCGCGCGCCTGTGCGTTCTCGTACGTCACGTCGTGGGTGTTCTCGTCGTGGCCGATATCGCGAAAATGCTGGCGCACGGCCTCGACGATGGGGATGGTGCGCATGGACACCCCCAACGCTTGTATGAGCTGGACGGCATTGCTGCGCGTGCGGTCGCTGGTGCCGAAGCCGGGCATGGTGATGGCGACGATGCCCTGGCGGGGCAGGCCCAGGGTGTCAAAGGCTTTGACCGTCACCAGCAAGGCCAGAGTCGAGTCCAGCCCGCCGGAGACGCCGATGGTGACGGTGCGGACGCCCGTGTGCTTCAGGCGTTTGGCCAGGCCCGTCGCCTGAATACTGAAGATCTCCCGGCAGTGCTCGGCCCGGCGCTGCAGATCGGCGGGTACAAAGGGCGTGCGGCTGAGCTGCGGTCGCAGGAGCGACGTTTCGACCGCCGCGCTCCACGCCCCGGGCAGCGTGAACGCCACCGTGCGGAAGGCGCGCCCAGCGCTGGCGGCAGAAAACGTGCTGTTGTGCAGCCGCTCCTGCACCAGCCGCTGCACATCCACATCCGTCATCGCCATTACCGTATCGAAGTGAAAGCGTTCGGTCTCGGCCAGGATGGCGCCGTTTTCGGCAATCAGCGAGTGCCCGGCCCACACCGTGTCGGTAGTGGATTCATTGGCCCCCGCCCCCGCATAGAGATACGCCGCCAGACAGCGGGCCGACTGCTGCTGCACCAACTCCCGGCGATAGATATGCTTGCCCAGCAGCTCATTGCTGGCCGAGCCGTTGAGCAGGATCGTGGCCCCTGCCAACGCCTTGTCGCCACTGGGCGGGTTCACGGCCCACAGGTCCTCGCAGATCTCGATGCCCAGCACACAGCCGGGCACGTTGTCAGCGGCGAACACCAGGTCCACGCCGAAGGGCGCGGCCTGGCCGTCGATCTCGACCGTCTCGGCCGTGGCCAGAGGACCGGGCGTGAACCAGCGTTCTTCATAGAACTCGTTGCTGGTGGGCAGGTAGGTCTTGGGCACGATGCCCACGATCTTCCCCTCGGCCAGCAAGACGGCGCAGTTATAGAGCCTGTCTGTCACCACCAGCGGCAGCCCGACAACCACGGCGATATCATGGATCGCCGTGGCCTCGGCCAACGGTCGCAAGGCGCGGCGGGCGTGGTCGAGCAGCAAGGCCTGATAGAAGAGATCGCCGCACGAGTAGCCGGTGATGCAAAGCTCAGGAAACAGGGCCAGACGGCAGCCCTCACCGGCAGCCTGAGCCAGGGCGGCCGTGATGGCCCCGACGTTGAAATCCACGTCCGCCACCCGCAGCTCGGGGGAGACGACGGCGACGCGGACGAAGCCCAGCGCCGCAGGTGAAAGGGAAGGATGAGGAGGATTCATGGTCGGATCAGCTCGCAGACGGACGGCAGAAGGGCGGCGCCTCCGGCGCAACGGCGCCGCGGGCATTGCACCTTTAGTATCCCGCCAACCGGCCCACCTCTGCAACCCCGGTGATGTGCGGGCCCCGCAATGTGCGGGGGGTGCATTTCAATTGGGGGGAATGCTGTCACCCTGACCTTGGTCTGCGGTCGGTCGTCAGTGGTCGTTCCTCACCGCAATGAACACCATCGTGCCGTTGTGTTGCGGTCCGAAATCTTCGTCAGTGTAGTCGCCCTTGACGGACACATCCTCGAACCCGGCCAGCCGCAGCATGAGCAGCACCTCGTGCTTGAAGTACCAGTGGTTCTGCCCGGTGTGGACTTCCTCTTGCAGCAGGGTCTCGCCGGCGAACAGGCGATAGCGCCGCTCCTCGCTGGCGATCTGTTCGATGGGATCGACCCCGGTGAAGCGCCGGTCAACCACCAGCCGCCTATCTCCGGCAAGTTCCTTGACCACATGAGGCCGCCACTCGGTAGGGTAGACACGCTCCTGCTCGGGATGGTTGTAGTCGTAGTCGCCCCAATCACCGAAATAGGTATTGAAGGCCAGGGTGCCGCCCGGCAGCAGGTGGCGGTGGAAGCGTCGCAGCGCCTCGATGGCGTTGTCGCGGCCCATGACGCAGGTGAAGCTGCCGCAGGGAACATAGATGGAAGCAAAGCGCTTGGGCAGGTCGAGCGCCTGCATGGGCTGGCAGTAGAGCACGGGCGCCAGTCCTTCGGCCTCGGCCTTCTGCCGGCATACAGCCAGCATGTCAGTTGCACGTTGCACGTACTCTAATTCGGAGTTGTTAGACTTGAAAAAAGCCGACCATGGCGCCATC
>CAZHTZ010000221.1:0-3927 GCA_964535455.1 uncultured Caldilineales bacterium | reverse complement strand
CCAGGGGCAGACCCTGCGCCTGCAAGCGGCTTTCATCAGCGAACAGGAAGTGCGCGAAGCAGTGGCGCGCCTGGCGCAGCGTCACGCCGAGGCGCGTCCCGAACGCGCCCCGACCTTCACACCCTCATGATCCAGGGCTGTTGACGACGGCTCTTACACACACTGCTTTGACAGGAATCGAAATGAACCCACACCGGAGGAATCACAGATGAAGAACTTCCTAGTCGCCATCCTGGTCGCTGTCGTGGCAGTCATGGCGGGTGTCGTTGCCTATCGGCTCAGCGCCGATGCGCTGGCGATTATCGTTGGCGTGCTGCTAGGCCTTTTGGCGCTCATTCCGGCCTTGATCATCGGCGTCGTGCTGGTGCGCCGCAGCCAGCCAATCCCACTCCCCACGCAGCCGGCCCCCCAGGCGCCGCCGGTGATCGTAGTGAGCGGCGGTTTCCATCCGGCGGCGCTTCCGCAACAGATGGGAATGCCAATGAACCAACCACAGCCCCCGATGCTGCCGGCGCCTGCCTACCAGCAACCCCGACAGTTCCGAGTCATGGGCTATGAGCCGGCCGAATCTGTCGACCTCCACGACCAGGAATGGTCGTCCCTTGGATAGAGGAGTTCGCTAATAATGAACATGCATGAGTCCGAACCTATAGCCGTCATCTTTGACAGCGAAGGCGCCCTCTACCGTTTCCACTGGCGGGGTGTGACCTTTCGGGTCGAAGCCATCGAACGCATCCGCCGCACGTCCGTCAGCCAGCCGTTGGGGAGACGCTTGTACACCGTCCGCGCCGGAGGCCACAGGTTCCTGCTCTGTCACGATCGTGCACACCATCGTTGGACGCTGATCCGCTCGCCATGGCGGCTGCGACTGCGACAGAAGGTGGCTGCCTTGACGGTGAGGCTCGCTCCTTTGTAGACCTGCACGACTCAGACACTGCCTCGCACCGCAACCTTAAGGCCTCGCCGTCCGTAGTACCAGGACACGAGGCCTTTTTTCTTGTACGACGGTGCAAGGGACTTCGGAGTATGCTAGAATGGCGCCATGATTGGATAGGTCTACTGTCTTTGCTCGGTCGCAACCTCTTCGTCTACCTTGTTCCATGAGCCTCCTCGATTTCGGTCCTTTCGGCGCCGTGCGCCGCAACCATGCGGTTGAGCATGCCACGATACACGTGTTGACCCGTGTGGCCCCGGACCGGAGCATGGCCGGCCGGTCGAGCAGTCGTGGGTTCTTCATCTATGGTGAGCTGGAGACGGACGCCATCCACATGGCGGTGGAGGAGGCGATTCGTCGCATCAGAGATGGCGAGTACTACCTCGCCATCCATCCGAATTGCGGCACCAATCTGGTGACCACGTCCGTGTTTGCTGCCACCGCCACCATGGTGGCAGGCATCGGGGGACGCCGGCGGCATTTGCTGGACCGCATCCCGTCGGCTTTCATCGGCGCCCTTGTCGGCGTCTTTCTGGGGCAGGTGGTGGGACCCGTCCTGCAGCAGAGCGTCACTACCTCCGTCGAGCTTGGGAATGCGCATGTGGTTGACGTTCAACGCCACAAATTTGGACGCCGTAGTTGGCATTGGGTGGCCATGGAGTACAAACCCGTCGAGCAGGACCCTTCCTCATGATTCATCTCTTCCACGGGGAAGAGGAGTTTGGGAAGAGCGAAGTCGTTGCGGCGCTGAAGCGGTCGATCAGCGATGACCCTTCGCTGATCGATATCAACGTCACGGCGTTGGATGGCCGCACGGTGACGACAGATGAACTACAGCACCATTGTGACGTACCGCCTTTCCTGGGTGAGTACAGGCTCGTCATCGTCAGCGATCTGCTTGCCCGGCTCAGTGGGAGCAAGAGCAAACAGGGCGATTTGACCGCTGCGGCTGCGAGCTTCGAAGAATGGCTGCTCCGCTATCTGCCCGGCGTTGCCCAAACCACCCATCTGGTGCTGGTGGAGGGCAAGTCCCTTGCAGCCAAGCATCGTGTTTTGGCCCTGATTGCGGGCCTGGGGAACCTCAGCGATGTGCGCGCCTTCGCTGCGCCCACCATCAAAGGCGGCGAACTCGCACAGTGGGTTGAGCAACGAGCGCGCAGCAAGGGGACAAGGCTGGAAACGGGTGTGGCCGGCGACCTGGCCACGTTTGTCGGTCCCAACCTGCGTCTCCTGGACAGCGAGTTGGACAAGCTGGCGCTCTATGCCGCCGGTCGTCCCGTGGCGAAAACGGACGTGCGGCTGCTGGTGCCCTATGCCCAAGAAGCGAACATCTTCGACATGGTGGATGCTCTGGGCAATCGCCAGACCTCGACAGCGCTGCGGCTGCTGGCGCAGCTCTACAACGAAGGCGCCCATCCACTTTACCTGCTAACCATGATCGTGCGCCAGTTTCGCATCCTGCTGCAGACAAAGGAATTGGAGGGGCAAGGTTTGAATACAGACGCCGTCGCTCAACATCTGGGCCTGCACACCTTCCTGGCGAGCAAGGCTGTAGTCCAAGACCAACGGCACAGCCCCCACCCGCGTCCACATAACCTACACCGCCTTCTGTACACCGTAGTCCCCATCAAGACGGGGCGCATGGAAGCCAGTCTTGCCCTCTATCTCCTGGTAGTGGAGCTAGCGCGAACCTGACTCGATGCCGCGCGTCTATGCAGGCAACAGCACTTCCTTCCTTTTCCTTGTAGAAGACTGCCATCCCAAAACAAAACGGCCACCCTGGTTATGGGTGGCCGGCCATCATTGCACCAAGACTGCCGGCTCAGTCATCCTTTTTCGTACTCTCGGTGGATGTAGTGCTTGTCTCTGGTTTGCTTTCCGTCTTGGTGGTGTCGCTATTCTCGCGTTTGCTGGGACCGCCGGCCGCGTTCTTGCCGCGGGAGTCGTTGACGTAGAACCCAGAACCCTTGAACACGATAGCTGGCGTTGAGAACTTGCGCCGAACGCGGCCTGTGCCGTTGCACGTTGGGCAAGGGGGGGTGCCCGCATCGTCAAACGAGCGGCGAATTTCGAAGTTACCCTGGCAGGTGTCGCAGATGTATTCGTAGACTGGCATAGCGCTGAGGCTCCGTCTTATGTGGAGATATAGAGAAGCCAGCGACGGATGATAGCCGATCGCACAACATCCGTCAAAGTGCTCATGCCGATCATGATACCGGCTTTGTTGGCAAGCAGCAGGCGGCGACAGCGCGATACGCCAGCGCCGTACTCAGTATGTGCTTCCACCGTAAGCGAATCGTTGGCAAAACATTAGAATCGCGTTAGCGGACGCGGCTGGCGCCAGTCGAGTCTTCCGCTTAGGCCAACACGGTGGCGATACGCGCCAACGCCCAATCCAGGTCTGCACGCGTTACGACCAAGGGCGGGGCGAAGCGGATGACGGTGCCATGTGTGTCCTTGGCCAGAATGCCATGGTCACGCAAAGCAGTGCAGAAGCTCCGGGCGCCGCCAGCTTCTGGTTTCAGATCGACGCCGATGAGCAGGCCCTTGCCTCGTATCTCACGCACGTGCGGGCTGTGCATGGCAATGAGTTGTTCCCGGAAATAGGCGCCCTGGGTGGCGGCATTCTCGATCAAGCCCTCGTCGCGCAGCACAGCCAGCGCCGCACGAGCAACGGCCGCCCCCAACGGGTTGCCGCCAAAGGTGGAACCATGATCGCCTGGCTTGAACACCCCCAGCACTTCGGCGTCGGACAGCACCGCCGACACGGGATAGAAACCACCGGAAAGCGCCTTCCCCAGAATCATGACGTCAGGACGGACATCCTCATCGTCGCAGGCGAAGCGGCGTCCTGTGCGCCCCAGGCCGGTCTGAATCTCATCGGTCATGAGGAGCACATCGTAGCGACGACATACCTCGGCGGCAGCGGCCAGATAGCCCGCAGGTGGAACCATGACGCCGCCCTCACCCTGGATGGGTTCAAACAGGAACGC
>CAZHTZ010000220.1:0-3975 GCA_964535455.1 uncultured Caldilineales bacterium | reverse complement strand
GGGTCGGTATCGAGACGATCCTGAGCGACTATCTTGATCTGGGGCTATTCCCCGAGGCCATCGCCTTGCGCTATCCCTCGGTAAGCCTGGAAGGTGTGTACGCTACCATCACCTACTACTGGCACAACAAAGAGCGAGTTGACGCCTACCTGCGGGCCTGGCAGGAACATGGCGAACGAATGCGACGGGAGCAAGAGCTAAACCCCTCGCCAGCCTATCAACGGCTACGCACGATGATTCGTGAGCGAGGTTTGGAATCGTATACCACAACCCCAACACGAGGATGAGCGCGCCCAAGTTTTTGCTTGACGAACACCTGCCGCCAAGCATCGTTGATGAGCTTCGCCGCCGAGAACCGACACTAGAGGTTCGTGCGATCGGCCAAGTCCCCGCGCCTCCCAGGGGAACCCTCGATCCAGAAATCCTCGCCTGGATCGAGATCAATGGTTATCTCTTGGTCACAAACAACCGCGCCAGCATGCCAGTTCATCTCGCCGCACACCTGGCTAACAGCCATCACATCCCCGGCATTCTGGTCACGCCAGCTCCTCTGAGAATCGGCCCACTCATCAATGTGCTGCTGCTCGTCTGGGGCGCAAGCCTCCCCAACGAGTATCGGGACAAAATCACATATCTGCCGCAAATCTGATTCGTGCTGCGTAGAGCGCAGGGTCAGGCAGATTGCGCTTTTCGTCTGCGGAGAAAGCCTTCCTTGTCTGCATCCAGGATCGCCACCAAGCTCCACCTCCGGCAGATCGAGGCCCTCGCGCAGCAGATTGATGCCCACCACCACGGAGGGGCAGTTCACCGTGGCGCTGGATGGCCGGGCGCAGCCGGTGACGGTGACCTTGCCGCAGAATGACCAGCACACCGTGGCGCTGGTCATCTGGCGCAGGCGATGGTAGCCGCCATGCAGCCCACCCACTACGACCACCTGTTGCCTCAGGTGCAGGCCGCGATCATTGAAGGGGGCGCGGAAAACCCTCAGCCGCGGCGCCGCATCGCCGATGAGCGGCGCGTCTGGGCCGCGCAGACGCGCGCCACGAACCCTCGCTATTGGCTGGGGCGGCAGTATTTGCCCCTGGTGGTGAAGCGGTAGGAATCCAACCCACAGATGGGACGCGGACGAACGCGGATCGCTTTTTTCTCTGCGTCCATCCGCGTTCATCCGCGTCCCGCTTTCGTCCCCGCACCCTACCAACGGAGGGTGATATTTTCCTACCTCCGGCGGTAGCAGCCGGCGCGGGTTTCCGCTATGCTGTGCGCAGTAAAGCTAACTGACAGGACTTACGCAGTGGGTCGCAGAGCATCCTGAGCGGAGGGCCAGAGGGGTTCACTGGCCCGCAGTCGAAGGATGCGGCAGTGGCCGAAAGACGCTTCGGCGTGCTTCGGCTACGCACGGCAAACGACACCGTGCTCCGCTCAGCATGCCTCCGCTAAGCCTATATTTCGCACCTTGACAAATGAATAGCGGGCCGTTTCAGCCGTCGGCAGCGCCGAGACGACGGTACGCGACGGTGCAACTCCGGTTTTTGGCCGCCCGTGCCGTCCGCGTGGGCGGCACAGGGGTAAGCCGTCATCACCCGGGCAAGGTTGGCCTGTCCCAGGGCGGTGCCGGGCGGTGCGGTAAGCATTCAAGCCATGGCGGCCTCCGGTGGTAAAAGTAATCGCCTGGCGGCTGGCTCAGGCGGCGCCGGCAAGGTCGGCACGAGGTCGCTGAGCGAAATCTGCGCCAAGAGCTCGGCCAGAATGGTCAGCAGCGCCTCCTGTTCGGCGGTCAGCGGGGTCAGGCGGCGTAGGACGCTGCCATCGTGGCAGTGCGTCTCAATGACCGTCACCCCTTCCAACTGCTCAAGGATGCGTCGGGTGGTGACGTGTAACCCCGCCCGATGCACCTGGCGTTCCAGCAGGCTGTAGGCCAGCAGGGCCAGCATGTTGACCAGGAGCATCGCACGGATGCGTTCGTCCCTGTGCACGTAGAGCGGCCGGATGCGCAGGTCTTGCTTGGCGACCTCGAAGCGTTTCTCCAGGGCATCCTTACTGCGATACAGTTCCAGCATGCGCCGGGGCGCCAGGCGCCAGGCGTTGGTGACCAGCAAGTAGCGGCCATCGTGCTGCATGGCTTTGAACAGCGCCAGGCGATCCACGGCCCAGCGCAGATCGACTTGGCCGTCCGCCGTTTGAAAGGCGGTCGCATATAACAGGTGGCCCACTGGCGCATGGCGCAGACAGGTCGCCGCCCGGGCTTGGACGTCCTTGACCGAGCGATAGCGCTTCTGGCCGATCTTGGCCTGCACCGCGGGCAGTGCCACCCGCAGATCGTGGAATTGCCGGGCGCGGCCCTGGCGGATGGCCCGCCGCAGGGGGCCCGACAGGACGACCAGGCACCGTTGCTGCACGCTGCGGCCGGCGTGCTCGAAGGTGATCACGGTGGGGATGCCGAAGTAACCCGGCTCGCGGACCGTCGGCTCGACCCACGGGTAGGCATAGAACTGACATTCCGGTACGGCCACCAGCAGTTCACCGTGTGCCTGCTTGCGCGGCTGCAAGCCCGCCAGGTACTTGAGGTGCTTATCTTTGTAGACCAGGGCCAATTCATCATCCAGGTTGGCCCGGTCACCGATCAGCAACACCTCGGACAACGGCTGGCCTTGGCGTTCCAACAAGCGGCACAGGCGGGCCATGTGGTCTTGCACGGTCGCCATAGCGGCCGTCCGACCGGCGTAGGGCGCGTAGTCGGCCGGGATCGCACCATCGGCACTGGCGGTGGCGCCGAGCTTGACCTTCTGCTTGTTACTGGGCGTGTTGTGGGCAAAGCCGGAGTCCACCAATGCGCTGTTGGCATAGGCGCCCTGCGCTACCAGCGCCGTCAGATCGTAGAACAGGAAGCGCAAGTCGATCTCAAACCGCCGCAACGCCTGACTCACGACATCCAGCCAGATATCGCGCTGGTGGGCGGCGATGGCGTCCAGGGTGCGGCCCAAGCGATCGGCGTTGAACTTGGCGGCCGGGATGCCGAGCACAGTCACCAACACGGTCTGGCCCAGCCAGTCGGCCACCTTGTAGAGCGGCCGCGGCGCCATCAGCCGGTTGAGCACCAAGACCACGACCACGGCGCCATAATCCACCTGGGCGGCGCTGGGACAGTGGCGGTTGATGATCCGGCGCACGTCCAGGAGTTCCAGCAACCGGTAGAGCACCGGCAAGGCCCCCAACTGGCGGCGCAGTTGGGCCCGGGTCAGCCAATCGACGACCGCAGCCATGGTCAGGGCGCCCCTGAGCAACCAGCGCGCCCCACGCGCCGCCCAGACCGCGCGGCGGTAGGCCCGCTGGGCGGCCTGGGACCGGGCTAACGCCCACTTGCGCCAGCGACCGCGTGGCTGCCACGGCCACGGTGTGCCGCGTGCGGGCGGCGGTACGGCGAGCAAGGCCACCGCGTCACCCGGCGCGGCGGGTGCGTGCGGCGCACCGGTGGCCCCTGGGGGACTACCGGGCCAGGCCAGCGTCAGCAAGACCAGAAACCAAAAGCACCAAACGATAGCATACGACCAACGGCGATTTGTAGTAAAGTACATCTGGAGCGCTCCCGTTCAGAGTCGGTTGTCAACCATACTCTATCACAAAGAGCGCGCCACCTTCTATTCGGATTTTAACGTGCGAAATATAGGCTTAGCATGGTTTGTCCTCTTGCATCCTGGCGATGGTGTGCGTGATGCATTGGGTTGGTGTTGGTTTCATCGGGTACAAT
Source organism: uncultured Caldilineales bacterium (assembly GCA_964535455.1). Classification (GTDB taxonomy): domain Bacteria; phylum Chloroflexota; class Anaerolineae; order J102; family J102; genus SSF26. The sequence goes on along the minus strand of CAZHTZ010000220.1, from coordinate 227 downwards.
ACCTCCGCACACCAACATCACGGAGGATCGTAGCCAATGGAATCTCAGACTGCGCCCACCTTTATCGAGCAGTTGGAACGCACACCCGACCCGCGTCGTGCCCGCGGCCGGAGCTACGAGTGGCGGGTCCTGTTAGCGATTATCAGTGCAGCTTTGGTCAGTAACCAGACGACGCCGCGCAGCATCGCGCACTGGGCCGTGGAACATGGCCAGGCGCTGTTGGCCCA
>CAZHTZ010000219.1:0-4082 GCA_964535455.1 uncultured Caldilineales bacterium | reverse complement strand
CCACCGCCGAGTCCCCCTCGTGCCCCTGAATTCCGGTTCTGATCTTCACGGGGAGAACGTGGCCCCCGACCTGGGGGCCGTCGAATTCCACTGCAACCAGCTCTGGCACGATGGCGTTTACCTGACCGGCGGCATGACCGTACACGTGCCCTGGGGTGGCAAAGGCCCCCTTGTCCGCGAGCTTGTCCGCCGCTGGCAGGTCGATCCATCGGAGTGTCTCAGCGCTGGCGACAGCACCGCCGATATTGCCACCTTCCATGAGGTCGGCCATGCCGTGGCCGTACGACCTCGCCAGTCCGAAGTCTCCCAGGCCGCCCACCTGACCCTGCCTGACCTGACTGGTTTTCTCTCCTTCATCGATAGCCTTTCCTAGCCTCTCTGCCCTTCGCACCACCCATGTCCATCATTGTCACCGGCTCCATCGCCTGGGATGTCCTGATGCGGTTCCCAGGCTACTTCCAAAACTACTTCTTGCCCGACCACCTGGACAACATCTCTGTCAGCTTTCTGGTGGACGAGAAAGAACGGCATCGCGGTGGTTGTGCACCGAACATTGCCTACAGCCTGGCGTTGTTGGGCAGCCGGCCCAAGCTTATGGGAACGGCCGGACATGACTTCACCGACTACTGTAAGTGGCTGGAATCGGTTGGCGTCGACACCTCGCTGACACAGGTTTACGACAACGAGTTCACCGCCACCTTCACGGCCATCACCGACCGCTCCCACAGCCAGATCGCATCGTTCCATACCGGGGCCATGGCCCGTGCCCGCGAACTGAGCTTGTACGACCTGCCGCGCTCATCCATCGATTGGGTGATCATTGCGCCTAACGATCCGGTGGCGATGCACAAGTACGCCCGCGAGTGCCGTGAGCTGGGCCTCAAGTTCGTTTATGACCCCAGCCAACAACTCGCTCGCATCGACCGCAACGAGTTCATGGACAGTGTCGAGGGAGCGGCAGTATTTACGGTCAACGACTACGAGCTGGAGATGACCAAGAAACTGACCGGCCTGGACCAGGAGGGCCTGCTCAAACATGTCGACGCCCTGGTCGTCACACGCGGCCCGGACGGCGTCAGCGCCTACACGCACAGCGGCGACTACCACGTTCCCGCTGCCGAGGCCGTGGCCCTGGTCGAGCCGACAGGCGTGGGCGATGCGTTTCGCTCCGGGCTGCTTGCCGGACTGGCGCATGGCTGGGGCTGGCCCACCGCCCTGCGTATGGGCAACGTTGCCGCCGTCTACGTCATCGAACAGGTGGGGACCCTGAACCATTACTACACGCTTGCCGACTTCATCGCCCGCTATCGTGCCAATTACGGCGATGACCCGGCTCTCGAAGACCTGCGCGCCGGCACGACGGCGCCTGTGTTATCCGCCGTCTGAAACCCTACAGGAGTTCTTTTCTCAATGCCTGCGAAAATCAAACACTACGACGTCAAAGACATCGACCTGGCCGATCGCGGCCGCTATCGCATGGAATGGGCAGCCAAAGAAATGCCCGTCCTGCGCCAGATCGAACAGCGCTTCGCCCAGAATCACCCCCTGGACGGCGTGCGCGTGTCCGCCTGCCTGCACGTGACGGCGGAAACCGCCAACCTGATGCGCGTGCTCCAGGCCGGCGGCGCCGATGTGGTTCTCACCGCCTCGAACCCACTGTCCACACAGGATGACATCGCCGCCACGCTGGTGTCGCACTTCGAAATCCCTGTCTTCGCCATCAAGGGCGAGGACAACGACACCTATTATCAGCACCTCCACGCCGCCCTCGACCATCGCCCGAACATGACCATGGACGACGGCATGGACCTGCTGGCCACCCTGCACAGATCGCGCCGTGAGCTCCTGCCCGAGGTCATCGGCGGCACCGAGGAAACCACCACCGGCGTGATCCGCTTGAAGGCCATGGCCGCTGAAGGCGCCCTGGAGTTTCCCGTCATCGCCGTCAACGATGCCCTGACCAAGCATCTCTTCGACAATCGTTACGGCACCGGCCAGAGCACGATGGACGGCATCATCCGCGCCACCAACGTGCTCATCGCCGGCAAGAACGTGGTGGTCGCCGGCTACGGCTGGTGCAGCCGCGGCATCGCCATGCGGGCATCGGGTCTGGGCGCCAGCGTCATTGTCACCGAAGTCGATCCCCTGAAGGCGCTGGAAGCGGTCATGGATGGCTACCGGGCCATGCCCATGCACGAAGCGGCGAAGATCGGCGACATCTTCGTCAGCGCCACCGGCGACATCCACGTCATAGACGGGCGCCACTTCGAGGTCATGAAGGATGGCGCCATCATGGCCAACTCCGGCCACTTCAACGTCGAGATCAACATCCCGGCGCTGGAGGCCATGTCGGTGCAGATCACCCGCGTGCGCGATTTCCTGGACGAGTACAAGCTGACCGACGGGCGCCGCCTGTATCTCATCGGCGAAGGCCGCCTGGTCAACCTGGCGGCGGCCGAAGGACACCCCAGCGCCGTCATGGACATGAGCTTCGCCAACCAGGCTCTGGCAGCGGCGTACCTTCGCCAAAACGCCGGTGTGTTGGCGAATGATGTGCATCCGGTGCCCGAGAGCATCGACAAAGAGGTGGCGCTCTTGAAGCTGGCTGCCATGGGCATCACCATCGACACCCTCACGCCCGAACAGGCAACCTACCTCACTTCCTGGCAGGAAGGGACGTGATCCCCACCCAAGGAGCTAATGACAGAATGAGCACGACCTTCATGCGCTCACCCAAGCTCTTCTTCACCAGCGAGTCGGTGACGGAAGGGCATCCCGATAAGATGTGCGACCAGATCAGCGACGCCATTCTCGACGCCTGCCTGGAGCAAGACCCCACCGCCCGCGTCGCCTGCGAGACCGCCACCAAGACCGGCTTCGTCATGCTGCTGGGCGAGATCACCACCACTGCCAAGGTCAACTACGACGCCTTGGTGCGCGAGACCGTCCGCCAGATCGGCTACCTCTCCAGCGACTACGGCTTCGATGCCGACACCTGCGGCGTGCAGGTAGCCATCTCCGCCCAATCGCCCGACATCGCCATGGGCGTCGACAAGGCCCTGGAAGCCAAAGAAGGCCGCATGACCGAAGAGGAAGTGGCGGCCATCGGCGCTGGCGACCAGGGGATGATGGTGGGCTTCGCCTGCAACGAGACCCCCGAGCTCATGCCTCTCAGCATCAGCCTCGCCCATCGCCTCACCCGGCGGCTGGCGCAGGTGCGCAAGGAAGGCCTGCTGCCCTACCTGCGTCCCGATGGCAAAAGCCAGGTCACGGTCGAATACAGCTACGGCAAGCCGCAGCGTGTATCGACGGCCCTGATCTCCACCCAGCACGCACCTGACGTCTCGCAGAAGCAGATTCGCGAGGACGTGATCAAACACGTCATCGAGCCCGTCGTGGGTAAGTGGCTGGACAGCAACACAGAGATCTTCGTGAACCCCACGGGCCGTTTCGTTACCGGCGGGCCCATGGGCGACGCCGGGTTGACAGGGCGCAAGATCATCGTCCACCCCTACGGCGGTGTAGGACGGCAGGGCGGCGGCGCTTTCTCGGGCAAGGACCCCACGAAGGTGGATCGCAGCGGCGCCTATGCCGCCCGCTGGGTGGCCAAGAACATCGTCGCCGCCGGTTTGGCCGACCGCTGCGAGATTCAGATCTCCTACGCCATCGGCGTGGCCGAGCCGCTCAGCATCAGCATCGAGACCTTCGGCACCGGCAAGGTGGACGACGCCCTTATCGCCCAGTTGGTGCATGACAACTTCGACCTGCGCCCCGGCGCCATTATCCGCGATCTGGATCTGCGCCGGCCCATCTACCGCCAGACGGCCGCCTACGGCCACTTCGGCCGCACGGACATCGATCTGCCCTGGGAGCATACCGGCCTCGCCGAGGACCTGCGCCAGGCGGCTGGTCTGGACGAGACTGTGCCTGCATGACGAATGCCATAGGCAACGGTCGGGGCCAGACCACTCTCGACCCATGCATGGCATTTGCAGCGTGAGAAGAAGGATCCTCTTCCCGTAGACAATCGTTCAGCGCTCGCGCTTCCGACGCCTTACCTTTCAAACCGCTCCCAAAGACGG
>CAZHTZ010000218.1:2786-4243 GCA_964535455.1 uncultured Caldilineales bacterium | reverse complement strand
GAGACCCCCGCGGCCCGCATCATTGCGCTGACCATGTATCGCCAGGAGCAGTACATGCTCGACGCCATCCGGGCGGGCGCCCGCGGCTATCTGCTCAAGACCGTAGAGGCCCGCGATCTGATCGCGGCCATCAAGGCTGTGCACCGGGGCGACTACCTCATTGACCCCATCGTCGCCGCCCGCGTCTTGAGCGAGTTCCACCTGGCCGCGCCGGAGACACCGAGCGCCGAGCCGCTGACGGAGAACGAGATGGCCGTCCTGCGCCTGGTAGCCCAGGGCGTGGACAACCAGGAGATCGCCCAGGCGCTCGACTATTCCATCTACACCGTGGCCAACCGGCTGCGCACCATCTACGAGAAGCTGCACGTGGCCAACCGCACCCAGGCCGCGCTCTACGCCCTGCGCCAGGGCTGGGCCGCGCTGGATGAGCCGTCGGTGTAGGCGCCGCCCGGCGATCTCCCTCGCTCCTTCCCTCTCGTACCGTTCTCTGCCTCCAATTACAATTTATTGTAGCGAAACCGCCCCAAAAGTAGATTAGTTTGTGTCTATCGCCGCGCCGTGGATAGGCGTAAAATGAATGCATAAGTTCGTCCCGATCGCTTTTACGCAGTCGAGAATCCGGATGCCTGACCCATAAGGAGAAGTTCCATGCAACATAGACTCAAGTTCACGCTTCAGCTTGCACTCATTGTGTTTGGTCTGATCGCCAGCGTGCTTTTTGCACCGCGTGTGCAAGTGCAGGCGGATGCCACCAACAGTTCACCGCAGGCGACGAACACAATCGTCAGCGGGCAGGTCAAGCTTGGCAGCGCCGGCGAAGCCGGCGTGATTGTCGAGGCGCTTTCATCGAAGGGCGCGGTGATTGCGACAGCCACCACCGATGCCCAGGGGCGCTACTCACTCAACACCGGCTCATCTACCCTATTCACGGTGCACCCGCGCAAGGGGATCTTCGAGTTCAACCCGCCATCGATCCCGCACAGATTCGGGACAACCCCCATCACCGGGGACTTTGCGATGGTCAGACCCCCGATCGTCATTCAGGGTGGCTACACCCCCTTCACGCTGCCCCAGAGCAGTTGCCCGCAGCGCAGACTAGATGGCTCCATGTACAACCCCGGCGCCTGCGGTGAGGCAGCATTGGCCGATCTGCTTGTTGCCCTGCGCGGCGCCGGCTGGAATGCGCGCACGGTCATGATGAACTCGTCGATTCTGGGCACGCCCTCCCTGTCCACCCAGACAAGCGCCCTGCGCCGCACCATCAATGATGCCAAAGCCGCCACCGGCGCCAGCAAGGTGATCGTCTTTGCCCACAGCACCGGCGGCCCGGTGGTGCGCCGTTACATGGAAAGCAGCGCCTATGCCAACGATGTCTCCCATTTCTTTACGTTTGGCAGCCAGCACATGGGCAATCCCATCGAAGACCTTGCCGACGTGTGGTTTACCCGGCTCTTGCC
>CAZHTZ010000218.1:0-2776 GCA_964535455.1 uncultured Caldilineales bacterium | reverse complement strand
AATTCCTCTTGCACGAATTCTGCGGAAACGAAGGCCCCGGGGCCGGGCGCTGAAGTTTGGTCATGGGCTGGCTTTGGCCCGTCAGTACCGGTTCTACCCGGCCGTCATCCTTTATGGCGGCAACGAAAACTCCGGCCAGGAAGCCGCACTCCAGCTGGCGCGGGGGCTGCTCTGCGAAAAAGAGGGGGAAGCGCGCGGCTGCGAGCTGGACAAAAATCCCTGCCGACATTGCCGACGGGTGGTTTACCCGGCTCTTGCCAACCTATCTGGGAGAGAATACCAGCATCCCGGATATCTTCATTTCGGCCATGGTCGCCGTCATTGATTTCACGATCCAGGACAAGGTCAACTTTCTCTGCGCGACGCAGCTCTTCCAGTTCACGATTCCCTTCGTGGGGACCTTCAGCGTGCCCGGCCCCGGACAGAGCGTACTCTGCGAAACATCCATCTCTGGCATGGCGAACTTCAACCTCTCTTTCCGACCCCGCGCAAGTGTACGCTATCACCTGGTGCATGGCGCCAACGTCCGCAGCAGCGACAAAAGCGCGTTAGGGCAAGCCATGACGTCCGCTATTCCCGGCAACGACGACACCCTGATCCAGACCAACAGCACCACCGGTTTCCTGATCGGGGGGCCGCACGATCGCCTCGTGACGCGTGACCCGCACATGACCGAGACCAGCACAGGCCAACGCTGGTATCTGAACACGAACGGCGCCTTCGACAGTGCATTTGTCGTCTGCATCCGACCGATGTTCATCTTGCGCTCGATCAGCGGGCCCAACTGCGGCACACTCAGCGCAGCCAGCCAGGTCGAAGTCGTCGCATCCTCGCCTGAGGCAGAGGCGGCGGCGCTGGCGGAGCTCGGCATCACCGCCGGGGAAGCTGTGGAACAGAAGACGCGGCTGCGCACCGACACCCTGCCGGACACCTCCACCGTTGTCACGCACACTGTGCAGTTGATCGAGAACGGCCCCGCCACCTTCCTGGCCAGTTGGGTGACCGGCACAATCAGCCTCACCGTGGTCGATCCGAACGGCAGCGTGATCACGCCAGCCTCGGCAAACGGCGACGTGCAGTATCTCAGCGACGAAACCCACGCCAGCTACGTCTTCAGCGCCACGCAGCCGGGACCGTACACGATGCAGATTCAGGCGACCACGGTTCTAACTACGGGCGTGGACGTCAGCTACCACGCCGCCGTGGAGAGCGAAACCATCCTGACCACCGCGCGCAGCCGCAACTGGCTGCCGCCCGGCGACACGATCACAGTCACCGCCGTCTTTACCGGGCCAACGGCGATCCAGGACCCGCTGGTCACGGCGTACATACGCGGCTCCAACGGCGTCAGCGCGACGGTTTCGCTCGACCACCTGGGCAACGGCAACTATCGCCATGTCTACACGGCGCCGGGCGCACCCGGCTACATCGAGATGGAGATCGTGGCGACGGGCAAGGCCAACGGCGTCGAGATCGAACGCAACGACAACGTGGCGTTCACAGTCTACCCTGACAGCTTCCGGGCCAACGGCGTCTACAGCGAAACGGTAAATCCATTCGGGCTGACCATCCATGCCGGCATCAGCGTCACCCCGTATGTCAGCGGCAATTTCCGGGTGACGGGCATTCTGGTTGATGGCGATGGACAGCAGATCGCCGCCGCCACGACAGCCGCCAGTGCTCAGGCCGGTGCGACGACGCTCACCGTCCCGTTGCTCTTCAGCGGCGAAGACCTCTACAGCGCGGGCAAGGATGGCCCCTTCGTGGTGCGCCGCCTGCTCGTGGTTGACGAGCGTGAGCACGCCCTGGTCAGCGCCGACGAATCGAACGTCTTCACGACAAGCGCCGTTGACGTCGATCTGTTTGCCCATACCATCTTCCTGCCGCTGGTGACGCGTTAATCACCGCCGTGGGCGGGCAAGATGCCCGCCCACGGCAACCCTGGTCATCAGGCTCACAGGCGGTCTGCGACCGCCGTCTTCCCGGATTATTGAAAGAAGGATGTATCACTGCCCCAGACCTCGGCGCAGTGCGGCCCCATGACCGCCTCTGGATGACATCCGCCCCACGACTGGGTTTGCTGACGTGCAGAACCGCCGTGGCAGCACAGAAGACCCATTCCCACCAGTTGCGACCGTTGACGCGGGCACTGGTCTCGTCACTGTTGACGACCGCACTCGCCTGCACAGCTTGCTGCAGCGACTCCGTGGCCGCCACCGCTTGCTGTTCGGCTCGGCTCATGGCGGACTTATTTGACCAAAGCTTGTCTATTCCGTGCAACCCCGTGAGTAGCTCGACAATGTTAGATTCGTCATTGCGAGCGGAGCACCGCATGGTTTTTGTGGTGCGAAGCGAAGCAATCTCCTGCCCAAAGCACGAGATTGCTTCGTCGCAAACGACGCTCCTCGCAATGACGGGCAAATGTAACATTGTCGAGGTAGATACGAAAGGATACAGCCGCCGTCCGAGGGCGCCACCATGACCCAGGCTTCCAGCAAGACCATCATACATGAACCGGCTGACGCCATCTGGCAGGTGATCGGCGACTTCGGCGCGGCCTGCCGGTACCTGGCCTCGATCATCAACTGCACAGTTGAGGGCACGGGAGTCGGCGCGCTGCGCACGCTGACCTACGTCGACGGCAGCGTGATCGTCGAGCGCCTGCACGCGCTCGACGATCACGCCCACCGGCTGAGTTACGCCCTGCTGACCGACACCCCCTTTCGCGACTGCCTGACCACCGTGACCGTGCGTGACCTGGGCCCAGGCCAGGCCG
>CAZHTZ010000217.1:0-4454 GCA_964535455.1 uncultured Caldilineales bacterium | reverse complement strand
AATCATGAACCATCCAGCCGCCTTTGTCACGCGTTCATTTAGCGGAAACTAAAGTATAACCGAAAGCGAGCAAGATCGCTTCACGCCAGTTGGCGTCGTCGATGCGGGCCTTGAACTTGCGCAGGTATTCGTCGGTGGCCAGCCACCGGGCAGCCAGGTACTCCTGGAAGGTGCGGTGGGCGAAGCGGTAAGTTTGCCCCTGCTCCAGAGCATTCAGCAGACCAGAGCGGGCGTCGATCAGCTCCAGGACTTCCATGGCCCACTCTGCCGCCTTGGCTTTGTTTTCCTTGCGATCGGGGTAGATGCCCTCGATGGCGGCACGCAATTGCGCCTCGGGGATGTCCACCGTGTCCCGACTGCCCTTTTGGCCGTGGATGTCGTAGGCCAAGCGGTCCAATGCCCGTTCCAGGCTGGCGCGGTCCACGTGCGCCCGGCTCAACAACAGCTCGAGACCGGTGTGCTGGCCGCGATCGTCGAGCCGCTGGCGCTCCCATTCCCACAGCAGTTGGTTGACGTACTGTTCGTAGAGCGCCGCCCGGCTGCCCGGCAGGCCTTTGTCGTAGTTCACACGAGCCATGATCGTGAGCAGTAAGGGCGTGCCCGCCATTTCGTGCAGTTCCGGCCGGTCGGTGTCGGCGATCGCTTTCTTGAGGCGGCGGTGAGCCTGGTCGGCGGCGTCGCTCTGATAGATGCCCGCCCACACCAGCTCCTGATGCCAGCGCTGCAAGAAGTCGGCAATGGCCTCGCCGGTCAGGTCGCGCAAGGTGAAATCCTGCAGGTCCAGATGGTAGGATTTTCCCTCGCGATAGGGGCGCACGCGGCACGTCACCACGAGCGGTACTGCCGGGTGGCATTTGCAGAAGTCACGTACGGCCGCCAGCAGCCGTTTTCGTTGCGGTCGGTCGGTCACCTCATCCAGGCCGTCCAGCAGCAGCAAGGCTGTGGGAGGGTGATGATTGAGGCGGGCCTCGAAATGCTCTTCCAGGCGTTCGCCCGAAAAAGCTGTGGTTTCCCGGATGATCCGCACGCACTCCTTGATCAGATCGCTGGCCGTTCCTTCCGCCTCTGTAGGCAGGTGGGTCGCCCAACGGCTCAGGGTGATGCGCACCGGCAGCAGCCAGCGGTCGCAGGCGCCGCCCAGACGCTCCTTCCAGTCCCGGTCGTCTTCTTCCAGGCCCGCCACTTCGCCCGTCTGCAATTGCCCTGCCGCCAGGATGCCTGCCAGCCGCCGGGTGAGGGTGCTCTTGCCGCTGCCGGGGTCGCCAAGCAGCACGAGTTGGGTGTGGTCGCGGAGGGCCTCGAAGGCAGAAACAGGCTGCAGCGCCGCTGCCAGCCGATCCGGTTCGATTCCCAGCTTCTGCAGCCGCTCGACTGCTTCCCCCCGGTTTTCTCGGCTCAGGTCTTCACGCAGCCGCCGGGGGAAATCGGCGGTGAGGTGTTCGGTCCCGAGCCTGGCGTCCGCACCTTCAGCGCCTGGCGAGGCAAGCTGCTTCAAGACCTTTTCCACCTGTTTGTGCTTGCTCTTGTCTGTTTTCAAGCGCGCCAGCACCCGCTCCAGCGTGGGTTCCTGATCGATGTGCAGATCGACATAGACTCGCTGCAAGCGGGGAGGATGGCGCCTGGGCGCATCGGGCGGGGCTTCGCCCGCCAGAGGCAGATCATTGCAGTCGGCGTAGAGCCCCCGCAGGTAGCTGCGCTCAAGGTCACTCAGGTCTAGTGGATGCTCGCGTTTGGCGATCTCTTCGGGTAGTTGTGATATCGTCATCGCCATCACCTCGGTCGCAATAGCGATGCGAAGTGCTGTGGCGTCCAGGCCGGCAAGTTGCGTTTCCAGCCGGAAATCGCGCAGCACCGGCCCCCACAGGGAGTCATCCTGCAACAGCCGATCTACCGTGCTGAAGAACAACAGCAGGGGTCGCTGCAGAAACTGCCACTGCTCGCCCGCGTACTCAGCCTGGTACTTCTCCCTAAACTTGTTCAAGTCGAGTCGCTCGCCCAGCAACAGGCTTGTCGCAACCTGAGCCAGGAAGGGTTGGTGCGACAGCAGCTCGTTTGGGTCATGACCTGTTTCCTCCTCTACCTTCCGAAGATCGGGCTGAATGGCAAGTGTCGCCGCGCTCACGATGGCCGCCAGGCGTTCGATGCGCTCCTTTCTGTCGGCGTCCAGTTTGACGACAGCATCCTTAAGACTCGCGTCTACTTTGCCTTTCAGACTGTCGATCCCTATCCCGAGTCCGGCGCTGAGCGCTGCTTCCAACAAGGTCACGCCAACGGTCACCGCGATCGGTGTAGCCACAGCTTAACTCCTGAGTTACAGGGCGAGAATGCACCGTAATGGATCGTACCTTGCACAAGGATAGTCTGTCAACAGGGGTGCGTTGCTCAGGTGCGGTTCATGTTTTTGCGCAGTTGCGCATTGGGGCGATGCCGGTGCGACCATCAGGCCTGCCGGGGGATAGAATTTCCCGGCGCGGCAGCGCAAGCTAGCAGCTTGCGGTACTTTGTTTGTTCCAGACCCGGCGCCGGGCAGTGCGGTAGTGCAAGCTGCCAGCTTGCACCGCCCTTGTTGCACTACCCCGCTGCGCCCTTTACCGCGGGTCTGGTGACCCGCCTCCAATGGGATAGCGTCCAGTGAAGGGTCTCACGCGGGCAATGGCGAAGGCGGCGCGCCAAGATATATAATGGCGCCTTATGGACATCACAAAACATCCCGACCCCATTCACATCGCCGTCGCCGGCGCCGGCTACTGGGGCAAGAATCTGGTGCGCAACTTCGCCCAATTGCGCGTCTTGCACACCCTCTGTGATGCCAGCGAAGCGACACTCAAGGCGCAAGCGGCGCTGTACCCTGGCGTACTCACCACCCCCCACTACGAGGCCGTGCTGGCCGACGACAGCATTCAGGGTGTGGTGCTGGCCACTCCGGCCATCCGCCACCACGAGCATGCCCGCGCTGCCCTGCTGGCGGGGAAGCACGTGTTCGTGGAGAAGCCACTGGCCTTGAGCCCTCAGCAGGGCGAAGAACTGGTGGCCCTGGCGCAGGAGCGCGGGCTCGTGCTGATGGTCGGGCACATCCTGGAGTATCACCCAGCGGTCACCCTGCTGCACAACCTGGTGCTGGCCGGTGAGCTGGGCCAGGTGCGTTACCTCTACTCGAACCGGCTCAATCTGGGCAAGGTGCGCACGGAAGAGAACATCCTCTGGAGCTTTGCCCCGCACGACATCGCCGTCATCACCCGGCTGGTGGGCGCAGCGCCGCTGTCGGTGAGCGCCTCGGGCGGCGCCTATCTGCAAACCGGCATCGCCGACGTCACGGTGACGAATCTCGTCTTCCCGGGCGACGTGCGCGCCCACATCTTCGTGAGCTGGCTGCACCCCTCCAAGGAGCAGAAGCTGGTCGTGGTGGGCGACCGCAAGATGGCGGTGTTCGACGACACCGTGCGCGAAGGCAAGCTCAAGCTCTACGATAAGGGCATCGAATGGCAGGCCGGTCTGCCGGTGCCACGCCAGACGGCCGAGACCACCCTCTACCTGCCCGAAAGCGAACCCATGCGCCTGGAGTGCGAGCACTTTCTGGACTGCATTCGCCAGGGCCGCCAACCTCTCACCGATGGCGCCAGTGGGCTGCGCGTGCTGCGTGTACTGGACGCCTGCCAGCGCTCCCTGGTCCAGGGCGGCGCCCCCATCGCCCTGGCGGCAGTGGACGACGGCGTGTGGTCGGCGGTCGGCGGTCGGCCGTCATTCCCCTATTTCGCCCATCCCACCGCCATCATCGACCCTGGCACCGAGATCGGCGAGGGCACGAAGGTCTGGCACTTCAGCCACGTGATGCCCGGCGCCCGCCTGGGTCGCGGATGCAACCTGGGCCAAAACGTCTTTGTTGCCGCTGATGTCACCATTGGCGACAACGTCAAGATCCAGAACAACGTTTCCTTGTATACGGGCGTGGTGGTCGCCGATGACGTCTTTCTGGGCCCCTCCATGGTGTTCACGAACGTCGTCAACCCGCGCAGCCACGTCTCGCGCAAGGACGAGTACCAGCGCACCCTGGTGGGTCGAGGCGTGACAATTGGCGCCAACGCCACCATCGTCTGCGGCATCGAATTGGGCGAATACGCCTTTGTGGGCGCCGGCGCCGTGGTCACGCGTGATGTACCACCCTACGCCCTTGTGCACGGCAATCCGGCCCGTGTGCGCGGGTGGGTGTGCCAGTGTGGCGTCAAGCTGAGCTTCGACGGGCCGGGAGCTGCCGAGGCGACGTGCAGCGCCTGCGGCCGGTCCTATGTCCGGCAAGGGGAGATCGTCCGCCTGGAGCAGGTAGCAGGTGGCAAGTAGCAGGTGGCAGGTAGCAGGTAGCAGGTGGCCGCCTGCATTCCGTCCTCCGTCTTCTGTCCCCCGTCTTCTGTCCTCCGTCCTCCGTCCTCCGTCCTCTGTCCTCCGTCCTCCGTCCTCCG
>CAZHTZ010000216.1:0-4458 GCA_964535455.1 uncultured Caldilineales bacterium | reverse complement strand
CTCTTTGAGGATGGCGGCGATGAGCGTGTTGGCGTAGCCCTCTTCCCGTTCCTGGATGAAGAAGGCGTTCTCGGCCATGCGCGTGGCGTCCAGATAGACGGCGATGCCGTAGCGGTCACACAACGCCCGCAGCTCGCGGACGTTGGCCATGCTCACCGGCTGGCCGCCCGCCATATTTACCGTGCCGGCCAGGCTCACGTAGGGGATCTTGTCCGCTCCGACCCGTTTGATCACCGCCTCGAGCTTGTCGAGGTCGACGTTGCCCTTGAAGGGATGCTGGCTTACCGGATCGTGAGCCTCGTCGATGATGACGTCCACGAACACGCCTCCCGCCAGCTCCTGGTGCAAGCGTGTGGTCGTGAAGTACATGTTGCCGGGGATAGTGTGACCGGGCTTGATCAGCGCCTGGCTGATCAGGTGCTCTGCCCCGCGTCCCTGGTGCGTCGGCACGATATACTTGTAGCCATAGTACTGCCGGATGGTTTCTTCCAGCCGGTAGAAGTTGCGGCTGCCGGCATAGGCTTTATCTCCCAGCATCAGGCCCGCCCATTGGCGGTCGCTCATGGCGCTGGTGCCGCTGTCGGTCAGCAGGTCGATGTAGACATCCTCGGACCGCAGCAAGAATGTGTTGTAGCCTGCCTCGCGGACGGCACGCTCGCGTTCCGGCCGCGTGGTCATGCGGATTGGCTCGACCATCTTGATCTTCCAGGGTTCGGCCCATGACCGCCGGCCGAACTGCTGGCCCATGGTCTGGGGGATCACGTCGTGTGTCATGGCATCACCTCATTTGTTTCCACAGTTTGGATAGGCTGCTTGCGGGCATCGGTAATGGCGCCGCACTACACCAAGTCTACTGTCAGAACGCCCAACGGTCAACAGTAATAGCGCATCGACCCCACCCATGAAACCGCCGCCGGTGGGTTCGGCGGCGGCAATGTTCATCCGAAAAGAGTCCCTCAGAACCGGCGGACCATCCGCTCCATGCCGTCGAGACCGCGTTCGAGGACCTCCATCTCTGGCCCGAAACTGACGCGGCAGTAGTTGCTGTAACGGGCATTGGCGCGGCGGCGGTCGGGGTTGACGTCGAAGAAGACCCCGGGCACCGTGATCACCTTCTCCTTCAGACCCTCTTCAAGAAAAGTCATGCCGTCATTCAGGGGCGGTGGCAGCTCCGACAGGTTGGCCCAGACGTAGAACGTGCCCATCGGCTCGACATCGATGCCGATGCCCATCGCCCGCAGCCGGGCCAGGGTGTAGTCTCGCTTTTCGCGGAAGCAGCGTTGGATGGCCAGGGTCTCCTGGATGACCAGCTCGGGTTCCAGCAGGCGCAGCGCCTCGGCCTGGAAGGGATGATTGGCGCCGCCGTCCAGAAACGATCCGGCGCTGGAGATGGCGCGGACGACGTCCTTGGGCGCCAGGGTCCAGCTCAACCGCCAGCCTGGATACCGCCAGTTCTTGGTCAGACCATCCACCAGGATGACCGGGTCACTGTCCACATCCTCGACATAGGCTGCCGCCGACACCATCTTGGGCGGGTCGCTGTTGGGTGAGCCGGTGTAGATGTAATGAGAATAGAACTCGTCCAGAATCAGCGAGCACTGAAGGTCGCGCGCCATCTGCACCCATCGCCGCAGGCGGTCATTCTCCACCAGTTGGCCGGTAGGGTTGCAGGGATTGCTGGCCAACAGGGCGCGCAGCCCGCGGCCCTGGATCTCGTTCCGCAGGTACGCAAGCGAGACCTGGTAGCCCTCTTCGGGGTCAAGCAGGATGGGGATGGGAATGAACGCTTTGAAGACGCTGAGCAGCTCCTCATAGGCCGTATAGTCGGGCAGGAAATGACCCATGTTGATATTGCCCAAGGCCGCCGCCAGACGCGTCAGCGCCGCCCGTCCCCCACCGGCAATGCTCACGTTCTCGTAGGTGTACTGCGAAGCCTTGCCATGCCGGTACAGCGTGTTGTAGAGGTCAGCCACCTTCTGCCGCAGGTCGGTCTCCCCTGGAATCGGGCCGTACTCCTGGAAGCGCGGGTTGATCGTGATCTGCTCCACTCGTGGCGGCGCCCCGAGCATGGGCCCCGTCTCCGGCGATCCTTGCCCCAGGTTCGCCCATTCGGGATGCCCGTAGGTGAAGCCGAGGTCGGTTGCCCGGCTGATCACGTAGATCACGCCAGTGCGAGGCACCCGGCGGAAGCCGGGAATGGTGTTGTCAGCCATCATAATTTCCTATCGGTACGTCTTAGCCTCAGCACTGTGTCCGTTACAACTGGGAATCAACTGCCTACGCTTGGCTGCACATACGGCACGCGTATGCCTTCCCAATCGGCGTGGAAATCTTTGACATTGCGTGTAACCAATACCGCCCCATTGACTTGAGCAGTTGCCCAGATGATGGCGTCTGGCAGGCGAAAACGATATGTCCGCCGCAGCTGCACCGCGCGTTCGGCCACCGTCAGATCGAGTGGGAGGATGCCAAACTGCGTTTCGAGAAAATCCCGAACCTGGGCGTCATCGCCCTGCGCCCCGACCAGCACTTCCATCCATGTAATGCGGCTGATGGACACGCTGTCATACTGGCTGTATTCGGCATCAGCGGCGGCGATACCGTTCAACGCGTCGATTACTATATTGGTGTCGAAGACTGCGTTCACGGCCGGGCATCCCATTCGGCCCGCAGACGCTGCTCGTATTCGAGCGCGTCCAGTCCACGCCGGCGCCATGAACCAAAGGCAGGATGCTGTCGCAGAGCGCGGCCGGGTTTAGGACGCTGAAATGTCACGCGCTCGCGCAAAAAGGCCACAAAGTCCAATACTTCGCTTTGTTTCTCAGGCGGTAGGTCGGTCAATTGGCTTTGAATTTCCTCTAGCAGCGTCATGGTCGTCTCCTTTGCACAGATTCTACAGTAGTACCCTATCCTAATCACGCTTGCTGGATTATAGGCGGAATGGGTGCAACTCGCTAGTCACTCGGCGGATGGTCGATGTCTGGTGACTGGCTTAAATTGAAACCCTACATCTCATAGCCATTCGGGTGGTAAGCGTTGCATATGAACACGGGCTCGGATAGTGTCAATTCACCGCCCGCCACATGATGCCAACCTGTTTGGCAGCGGACGCCCACCGTGTTATTTTGGGGCCTATCTTTCGCACCTCCTCACCTTGTACCCCAGCCATGTCCTGTTCCCCGCCCGCCCTTCGCCGCCTGATCCTGATCCTGCTGGTCGCCATCACGGCGACGGCTCTGACCGCCTGCACCGGGTCGCAACCGACCCCGGCTGCCGATGGCAAGCTCAAGGTGGTCGCCACCACAACCCTGGTTGGCGACGTCGTGGCTGCCATCGGCGGCGACAACATCGACGTCGCCGTCCTGCTGCCGCCTGGCGCCGAGCCCCACAGCTTCCAACCCACCCCGAAAGACGTGGCGGCGTTGTCGAAGGCCGGCCTTGTCTTCGTCAATGGCCTTAATCTGGAAGAGGTCCTGATGCCCACGCTCGCAAACGCGCTGGACAAAGGGAAGATCGTTGCCGTCTCTGACGGCGTGCAGACGATTGAGTTTGCCGGCGAAGGTGCAGACAGCCACGAAGGCGAAACCGAGGGCGAACATGCCCACGGAGGCGTCGACCCGCACACCTGGACCGATCCCAATAATGTGATGGTGTGGGCAGACAACATCAGCCGCGCCCTGGGTCAGGCCGACCCTGCCCACGTCGCCGCGTACGCCGCCAACGCCGCCGCCTACAAGAAACAACTGGTCGATATCGACCAGTGGGTCAAAGAGCAGGTAGCGCAGGTGCCCGAGGCCAATCGCAAACTTGTCACCGACCATGCCGTGTTCGGCTACTTCGCCAAACGCTACGGCTTCGAGCAGGTAGGCGCCGTCATCCCCGGCTTCAGCGCCCTGGCGGAGCCCTCCGCACAGGAAATGGCGGCGCTGGAGGACACCATCCATAGCCTGGGGGTCAAGGCCGTCTTCACGGGTAATACGGTCAACCCCGCCCTCTCCCAGCGCGTGGCCGATGACACCGGCGTCAAGCTCGTCTTCATCTACACCGATTCCCTCAGTGCACCCAACGGTCCTGTGCCTACGTACCTCGACTGGGTGCGTCACAACACGCAGGCTTTCGTGGACGCGCTCAAGTAGATCGCGTCCTATCTTGTGCTGGCGAACCGGTCAAAGTCCAAGCAATTTACCGCGGCACCGCTAACAAGCATCGGGTGCGGTGCAAAGCTTTGCGCGGATGGATGGTTCGGTGCTGCTGCCTGCACCCGCCAGGGGACGAACCCGCCTGAATGTGGGCGCCACTTCTGTTGGAGGCCGGTCGCCAGACCCGCAGTAAAGGGTGCTGCGGCGTAGCGCAACAAGGCTGGTGCAAGCTGGCAGCTTACACTACCGCACTGCCCTGCGCCAGGTCTGCCGACTCGGCTGGAACAAACAAAGTACCGCAAGCTGCTAGCTTGCGCTG
>CAZHTZ010000215.1:0-4564 GCA_964535455.1 uncultured Caldilineales bacterium | reverse complement strand
TCGCCGGGCAGCAAGATGTCGCCCACAACGCGATGAACGACGGCGCGGAAGCGCGCCCAGTCGTTCCAGTCATTCTCGCCGTCGGCCCGAATGTTGAAGAGCAAGTCGGCCATCGCCGGTATGGCGCTGATCTCGACCTCGCGAAAATCGGCGATGTGCTCATTGGGGTCCATCGACTGGATCGGCCCGTCGCCGTCAACAAGAAAGGCGTAGGAGGTGAAGCGCCCGGTGCGGCCCGTTGAGATGATGACCTGGTAGCGCACGATGGCCAGAAAGCGGCGCACGACCACCTTCAGCCCGGTCTCTTCGTACGACTCGCGCAGCAGGGCGTCGAGAATGGGCTCTCCTTTGTGAATGCCGCCCGAGGGCAGGCGGTAGGCGCCGTTGGGATAGTTGGCCTTGATCATGGTCAGCACGCGTCCGTTGGGACGGCGGATGACGGGCACAACCTCGGCGACACGCGCCGGTCGCTCGACGAGCGCGCCGAACATGGTCTTGATACGTAGCGTCTCGTTGACGATCAGGGGTTTGCCATAGGTCAGGGATAGTGTCTCTAGTTCGGCGTGGATTTGATGAACTGGCGCCGGCATAGTTTCCTCCGTGGTACGATTGGCGTTAGTGTAACACATTCGAGGATGTTTTGCCAGAGCGCGCGTAGACAAAAAGACACCAGCAGGGCTTCGTCGAGGAATGATGCGCGGAAACGTGCGCTCGACTAAAGATCGGCTTCTAAGCGACAGCGCGGAGGTCGCGTTGCGGCTTAGGAGCGGAATTTATTCCCGCGCTCCCCCGTACGAAAAAGACCACCGAGGTCTCCGAGAGAGCCTGCCCCGCTCTATCGGGCACCTCGGTGGTCTGGTGAGAAACGCCTTTTACCAGTCGGCGACTGATCCGTCGTCGTGGAACCAGAGCGGGTTGTCCCAGGTACCGTCGTGCACCTTGTCGGCCAGCGCCTCCTCATCAAGCTCGATACCCAGGCCCGGCTTGGTCGGCACTTTGATGTAGCCGTCCACGATCTGGAACGGCTCTTTGATGTAGCCCTCGCCGGTGGTCACGTGCTCCTGGCAGAGGAAGTTGGGGGTGCAGGCGTCGAGTTGCAGGCACGCGGCCAGGGCAATCGGCCCCAGCGGGCAGTGTGGGGCGATGGCTGCATAGTAGCACTCGCCCATGGCCGCGATCTTCTTGCCCTCCAGGATGCCGCCGCAATGCGAGATGTCGGGCTGCAGGATGACCGCAGCTTGCTTCTCGAGCACCTCGCGGAAGCCCCATTTGGTGAACAGTCGTTCGCCGGTGGCGATCGGGATAGTCGTGCTGCGGGCAACGGTCACCATCGCATCGACGTTCTCGGGCAGCACCGGCTCCTCGATGAACATCGGATAGTACGGCTCGAGCGCTTTCGCCAGGCGCACGGCCATGGCCGGGCTGACGCGGCCGTGGAAATCGATGCCCACGTCCACCTTCTTGCCCACTGCCTGGCGCACGCCAGCGAACTGCTCGGCCACTTTCTCGACCATTTCCATGTTGTCAACGATCTTGATCGGCCCGTCGATGCCCATTTTGAGCGCCGTGAAGCCCTCTGCCACGCGCACGCGCCCACGCTCGATGTAGTCGCCGTAGGTGTTGGCGTTGATCCAGCCATACATGCGAATCTTGTCGCGCACGGCGCCGCCGAGCAGTTGGTACACCGGCTGGCCCAGCCACTTGCCCGTGATGTCCCACATCGCCTGTTCGATGCCTGAGAGCGCGCTGCTGATGATGGGGCCGTTCTTGTAGAAGCCGCCGCGGTAGAGCGCCTGCCAGTGGTGTTCGATGCGGCGCGGGTCCTGGCCGATGAGGTAGCGCCCCATCTCGTGCACACAGGCAGCCACAGTTTGCTGCTTGCCCTCGAGAATCGGCTCGCCCAGGCCGACGATGCCTTCGTCGGTGTACATCTTGAGGAACAGCCAGCGCGGCTTGACGTAGAATGTTTCGAGCTTCGTGATCTTCATGAGCTATCCTCGCAGTGGAATAGAGATTACTTTGACAATGTCACAGGACTATGCTTTGTCGAGAACCGCCGCCGCGGCCAGCGCTGCGCCGCCGGGTACCTTGTAGCCCTGACGCGTAAGCAACGTTTCCAGCGCGCCCAGGACGAGCAGCACGTTGGCTTTGCTGGCAGAGTGGCCCATCAGTCCGATGCGCCAGATCTTGCCCACGACCGGGCCCAAGCCGCCGCCAATCTCGATGTTGAACTCATTGAGCAGCGCCTTGCGTACATGCCCGTCGTCCACACCCTCAGGGATGCGCACGGTCGTTACACACGAGAGGCGATGCGCCGGGTCGGCGAACATCGTCAGCCCCATCGACTGCAAGCCGGCCACCAGCGCCTGGCTCAGTCGCTCATGGCGAGCGATGCGGGCAGGCAGTCCCTCAGCCAACACCAGGCGCAAGGCTTCGTGCAGGGCGTACACAAGCGGTACGGGGGCCGTGTGATGATAGGCGCGCGGCACGCCCAGCCAGTATTTCTCGAGCAAGCTCAAGTCAAGGTAGAAGTTGTCGATAGGCGTCTTGCGCGAGCGGATGGCCTGCATCGTGCGCTCGTTGATGGTGACCGGGGCGATGCCTGGCGGGGCCGAGAGGCACTTCTGGCCGCCGCTGTAACAGATGTCTATGTCCCACTCATCCACGGGAACGTTGGCGCCGCCAACTGAGGCAACTGCATCGACGAGCAGATAGGCGCCATGCTCGTGCGTGAGCCTGCTGATCTCGGCAATGGGCTGCTCGACGCCGGTCGAGGTTTCGCCGTGAACAACGGCAACTGCTTTGACCTTTTGGTTCTTTAGCGCGGCCGCGATAACCTCAGGCTTGATGATTGTGCCCCAGTCCGTTTCGACCTTGATGACGCGCGCCCCCAGCCGTTCGGCGATGCTGATCATGCGGCTGGCAAAATAGCCGGCAGTGCCGACAACCACGGCATCCCCTGGCTCAATCAGGTTGGTGAATGCTGCCTGCATGCCCGCCATGCCGCCGCCCGGAAGAGAGATTGCCACGGCATTCTTGGTCTGGAAGACCTGGCCCAGCATCAGACGCACATTGTCCATGATGGCTGTGAAGGCTGGATCCATGTGCCCCATCATCGGCGCACTCAGCGCCTGGACCACAGCCGGCGGCAGGTTGGACGGGCCGGGGCCGAGCAAGATACGCGGAAAGGGCGAAAGCGGTTCAAATGTCTGCATGTCTCTGCGTGCTCCTTTTTATTCTGGCAATGGCTGGATGTGGCAGCTACTCTGGGATGAGCACAACCTTGATTGCCGATTTGGTCTCGAAAACCTGGAAGGCCTCTTCCCACTGCGCCAACGGATAGACCGTCTTGACAAGCGGCGCGACGTTCACCAGACCGCTGCCGAGCAGCTTGATTGTGGTGGGCCACGAGGTGCGGCGCGAGCCAATCGATCCCTGGACAGTCATCTCACGATAGACAATCTGCGCAACATCGAACGGGAACTCACGGTCAAACAGCCCAATTTGCGTATGGCGCCCGCCGCGGCGGGTGACGGCCAGTGCGCTGCGGGCGGCAGCGGCTGCGCCCGAGCATTCCAGAAACACGTCGGCGCCTCGTCCCTCGGTCAGCCCGGCCACAACGTCGGTCAGCGACTCGTCTTCCACATTGACGGTGCGATCGGCGCCCATCTGGCGCGCCATCTCCAGCCGGCCTGCATCGGCGCGCGTGCCGGTGACAACCACGTAGCCTCCGGCCGCTTTGGCCAATTGCATGCACAAGACACCGATGCTGCCCGGGCCAGACACGACCACCACCTCTGTCGGCCTGATGGGGGTCAATTCGTTGATGGCATGCACGCAGCAAGCCAGCGGCTCGATCATGGCGCCTTCCTGGAACGTGATGTTGTCCGGGATGCGGTGCACCAGCCGGCGGGGAGCACGGACGTAGCTGGCAAAGACGCCGTCGTAGACGTAACCCATCACCTGCTTGTCTGCGCACAGGTTGAGCAGACCGGCGCGGCACGCCATACACGCGCCGCAGGTAGCGAAGACCGTCTCGCACGTGACGCGCTCGCCCAGCGCCAGGTCGGTGATGCCCTGGCCCAGAGCCGCGACGGTGCCCGAAAACTCGTGGCCGATCACAACCGGGAAGCGCATGTTGAATTTCATGCTGCCGTGACGGATGTGCACATCGGAGCCACAGATGCCGGCAGCCTTGACCTCGATGACAACGTCGCCTGGCCCCGGCTGAGGGTCCGCCGTCTCCATCAGCGCTACGTTTCCTGGCCCGGCGGCCGTCTTCATCAAACCTCGCACTGGCGTTTCCCCCTACGTGTTGGTGGCCGGGCGCTGGTCAGGTTATCCTGACCGGCAAACGCGGCAGTCGCTGCAACAGCCGGGCGCCGCTGGAGCTTCAGGCGGTGCAACAGGCTCTTAGCGCGACAAACCCATCTCTCGTCACCGTTGAAACGAGAGATGGGACATCGTTGGCGATGTTCGTTTGTTAGTACTCTATCGTACTTGGAGAGTGTTGTCATGCTGCCTGCCCCCTGGACTGCCCCCTGGACTGCCCAGGGCAGGCAGG
>CAZHTZ010000214.1:0-4582 GCA_964535455.1 uncultured Caldilineales bacterium | reverse complement strand
CCGGCGCCGATCTGGTAGATGACGTTATCCGGCACAGGCAGCAGCGTGGTTTTGAACGGGGTCGTCAACACAAGTGCGGCCAGGGCCACGAACAACAACAAGGCGCCGACGGCGGCGTAGATCCATTGGCGATTGAGCGCACCTGCCTCGCGTCCCATCATGCTGCGGCTGAGCATGATGGCGAAGATGATCAACGTGGCAATGGCGCCGATGTAGATGATGATCTGGGCGACAGCCAGGAACCCTGCATCGAGGGTGGCATACAGGGCGGCAACGCCAAAGAATGCACCGACCAGAAACAGGGCGGCATGGAACAGGTTGCGCGCCGTGACCGTGCCAATCGCCATCAGCACGGTGATCAAGGCGATAACGATGAAGACGATTGCCATGAGACCGCTCCCTTACAGCCGAGGGATTTCGGGAGTAAAAGCACGTTTGGAGGCGCCGACCTGCTTCCGCTGCTCCCGTCCGAGCAGCCACCAGGCTCCGAGCAGCAGCACGACGTTCACAGCCAGCAGAACAATGCCCTCAAGCGGATTGGGCAGATTGAGCTTGAGCACCACCGCCGTGACCATGAGGAGCACCAGCGCCAGGGGAACCAGAAACTTCCAGCAGTAGCTCATCATCTGGTCGATGCGCAGGCGTGGGAACGTGGCGCGAATCCAGGCCAGGAGCCAGAACACCACCAGGGTCTTGGTAAAGAAGTAGATGACGCCGAGCGCCGGAATCTGGGCGACGAAGGGTCCCTGCCAACCGCCAAGAAACACCGTCGTGGCAATGGCCGCCAGCACCCACGTGTTCAGGAAGAAGGCCAGGAAGAACCAGGCGAACTTCATGCCGGAATATTCGATGTTGAAGCCGGCGACGATCTCGGATTCAGCCTCCAACAGGTCAAAGGGAGCGCGCTCACCTTCAGCCAGCGTGGCGACCAGGAAGATGAAGAAAGCGGTGGGCATGACAAAGACGTACCAACCGAAGCCGGCATAGCGGTACTGCGCCTCGGCCAATTCGTTCATATTCATCGTGCCCGCTGCCAGCACCGGGATCATCATCGCCAGACCCAGCGGGATTTCATAGCTCAGCAACTGGGCCACCACGCGGAAGCCGCCCAACAGCGCATACTTGTTGTTCGAGGCCCAACCCGCCATAAGCGCGGCCATCGAGCCGATGGATCCGAAGGCGATGATGTACATCACACCGACGTTAATATTGGCGCCGATCACGTTGTCCGCAAAGGGAATGACCGCCAGCGCCATGATCACGTGGAACACCGCCAGCGCCGGGGCTAGATTGTAGGTGACCCGGTCGGCATTGGTCGGCGTGATGTCCTCTTTCGTCAGCAGCTTCATGGCATCGGCCACGGTCTGCAGCAGACCAAAAGGTCCAACCCGGTTAGGACCGAAACGATCCTGGATGCGTGCGGCGATCTTGCGCTCGAACCAGACCAGACCGAGCACCAGGGTCAGCGCAAAAATGAGAAGGAGCAACGCTCCCAACAGCGAGCCAATGATGGGCAGCGCCGCCGGCGGCAACCCGAAGCTTGTGAGCAACTGGTCGAACAACACGCCGAGGTTGCGCAGGTCAAGTTGTGATAAATCCATGCAAATCCTCCGCTAGACCGATGCGGTAGGGGGCAAGCCTGGCAAAAAGAAAGGCAGAGGTGGGAAACCTACTGCCATTCCAAAGCTCCCTTCTTCCAGGCGTACACCAGCCCAAGGATCAGGATAATAATGAATAGGAATGCCTCGACAACGGCGAAAAGCCCCAGCTCTTTGAAGGCCACCGCGAAGGGGAACAGAAAAATCGCCTCGATGTCGAAAATGACGAATAGCAAAGCAAACAGGTAGTATTGCGCCCGAAACTGCACCCAGGTGTCGCCGATGGTCTCGACGCCACACTCATAGACCGAGTTCTTGATGGGGTCCGGTCGCTTGGGCCGCAACAACCAGGCAACGGCCACACCCACAAAAGGAAAGATAAAAGCAATGATGCCGAGGGCAGCAATGAAACCATACTCTGAAAGCATGTCTTCTCTCTCCTGCGAGAACAGATTTCAGGCACAAGCGCCAAGGCGGCGCCTTCGCAGCTCGGTATCTACCAGGGACAAATGTACGGCGAGTATATCACACCCCGTCTTGACAGGGGAAGTTTTTCACATGCCAGGTAAAAGAAAGGAGGGGTGTACGCTGGGGTCGCTGGCGGGCGCTACTGATACGCTCCTCACGCCTCTGTTCCGGACAACAAAACAGGCCACGGCGGATCGACGTGGCCTGTTTCAGCGCCCCGGTCTGGGGCTATTTAGGGCTTGCTGACGACGATACTGGTGCCAGTGCTATCGCCGTCCGGCTCGTGATTCCTGGCCGGCGCATACACGTAGCCTGCAGCAACGACAGTCCCTACATTGAAGCGCACGCTGGTCGTGCCTGTCAGGAGGCCGGTTTTCGAGACGGTGCAGCGTCCAGAGGTGGTGGTGACACAAGAGGAGGTCCCTGTTGCCCCATTACTCCAGCTGCCCGAAACAGTGGCGCCAACGACGGCTTTGTGAGCCGCATCGTGAATCCCGATGGTCACCCTGGCCGTCCACCTGGTTCCACTCAGGACGGGAGAGCGATCCAGATCGCCCACGTGCACGGACTTCGTAGGCGTCGCCGTAGGCCGTCGTGTGGGCGTGGCAGTAGGCCGTCGTGTGGGTGTGGCAGTGGCTTGCGGCGTGAAGGTGGGTGTGGCAGTGGCTTGCGGCGTGAAGGTGGGCGTGGCAGTGGGCTGCGACGTGAAGGTGGGTGTCGCAGTGGGCTGCGACGTTGCTGTCGCCGTCGGAGTAGCAGGATCGACAGCATTGGCAACCGTGATGACGAAACCAGTCGTCGTGGCCGCATTGACGGCGACGGTGATGCGGTTGGCAGCATCGACAAATGTCTCGCCCACCGTCCATATCGCCCCGGCGTCGCCGGTATTACCATTGCCGTCCACGTCGACGACCTGAGAGGGAATCGAGCGGGTGACGTCGACCTGATGGATGATCACACCCTGGCCGGGAAGCTTGACGTCATAACCCACCTTGCGACGCACTTCCACCGTATAGAAGCGGCCGGTGGCGCCGTTGATGGGGATCTGAACCATCAGGTAGTTGGCCGTTTGTGGCTGCGCCAGTTGCTCCAGCGTGAGGGTGGCGACGGCGCCGAAAGTCACAACAGAACGCCGGGCGCCTATCCAACCCTGCAGGTTCTTGTGATAGGCATTGGTGTGCTGGCCCAGGCATCCGTAGACAGCGTCGCTCAGATTGCCGCAATCCGTCCAGGTATCGCTCATCACGTCCCAGCGGTTGTCGTACGTCCGCCCATACATGCCTGACGAGTGCGGCAAGCCGAAGCCATGCCCCATCTCATGGGCAATAACGGTGACGTTGTTGTAAGCCCACTCAGGGTCCCAGGTGGCATACCACGCCTTCGACACGCCGTCACGGCTGAGAAACTGGCCGCCTCCCCAGGCGTATCCGTTCAGGTCGGCATTGAACATCATGTTGATGCCGACATAGCTGGGGAAGTACACAAAGGGGTCGGCCAGGGCTGTGCAGTCATTGGAAGCACGGGAGAAGTTGAAATCCAGGTTGCCATCGCCGTTGCTGTCGTAGACGTAGTAAGAGCGCGGCTGCGGCAAGGTATACCACTGGCTGGTGGCCCCACTTCCCACCACATTGATCTGATTGTAGGACTGTTCCCGCCAATAATGGTCCAGGCCGGGATAGGCGCTGCTGTACATGTTCTGGAAGTAGCTCGGCGCCCTGGGCTCGGCAGCAACGTCACTGAACTTGCACAAGATGCTGATCCAGGGCTGGGCGCCCGCAACAGAGGGCGCTGTCGCCTGGGCGTCGACGCCAGCATCAACCTGGGTGACGAAGAAACCTGGCGCCTCCCGACCGGTTTCCACCCACGCCCCTTCCACTTGCAGAAACCGCCCCCGCCAGGCCAGCAGCGTCTCCATCGGTGCGACCGCGGGATCACCAAAGGTCAGGATGGTCGTTTCCCCGTCGGGAAGGGTAAGCGTGTAGAGCGTCTGGGTCTGACCATCAGGAGCATCACCCCAGACGATGTTAAACCAGCCGGCAAGGGTCTGATCCGGTCCCGGTGGGGACGCCGCCTGACTTCCATGCCAGGCGCCCACGGCCAAAATCATCAGAGTGAGCAAAAGAACACCCCCTGCCACTTGCAGCCGCGACTCCCAAACCGATGGCTTATTCATGGTCAAATTCTCACGTACTCAACGGCAGCAACCCAAAGGACGCGGCCTGGTTCAACTACGGCATTTAGCAATGCTAACTATGTGTCATTATATACAGGTTGACTGGCGATGCAATTCACGCACAACAAAAAAGTCCGGTGCACCCTAGGGTGCACCGGACTCTCTCTTGTTGGCTTGGCACGCACTTGACGGGCGCCGGCGCCTACTTGTCTTCCTTGACCGCCATCGTTTCCTGCAAAGCCGCCTGCGCCGCCGCCAGGCGGGCGACGGGCACGCGGAAGGGCTAGCACGAGACGTAGTTCAGGCCCAAACGATGGCACAGGTGGATCGACGCCGGGTCGCC
>CAZHTZ010000213.1:0-4640 GCA_964535455.1 uncultured Caldilineales bacterium | reverse complement strand
TTCGCCTTGTCCAGGTGATTCTGACCCTGGTGATGTCGTTCACGGAAGCCATGTACCCCATCCTCTCGCGGCTGTATGTGGAGTCGCGACAGCGCTTCGGCCTGGTGACGGGCAAGGCCCTGCAGTACGGCATGGTGGCGCTGTTGCCCGTCGCCGTCGGCGCTACGGTCCTGGCGTCCCAAATCATTGCCCTGCTCTATCACCGGCCTGACTACGCGGCCTCGGCCAACGTGCTGGCCGTGTTGAGCTGGGGAGCGATCGTCTACTTCGTCATGATGTTGCTCAGCCGGACGCTGGTGGCCGGCGATAGGCAGCGAGCGTCGATGTGGGCGACCGTGATCATGATGGCCGTGGGCCTGGTGCTGGTGCCCGGGTTCACCCATCTCCTGGGAGCCGTGGGCACAGGGTTGGGGTTGAGCCTGATGTTTGCGACCGGGGCGGTAGTAGCCTTGTACTTCAGCCGTGACTTTGGTCTGGCGTTCGGCGTTGGATGCATCGCCCGCCCGGCATTGGCTGCCGCCTTGATGGGCGCCACCTTTTACTTCCTGCCCCAGCTTCCCCTGGTATTCGCCGTGTTCGCCGGCGTCGTAGTCTACGGCATCCTGGCCTTTGGGCTGCGCGCCCTCGACCGCAGCGATATCGCCGTCTTCCGCGGCCTGATACGTCGTTGAGTGCGACCGAGGAGGATGGGTAATGCGTACTACGTAATTACGTAATTACGTAGTACGCATTACGTCTTGGTCGGCGGTCGGTCGTCAGCGGTCGATTTCATCAGCCCGGGTAGACGCCGGTTGATGCACGGATGATCAGTCTGGTGTTCAGCGTGCGGTGTTCTGTTTGCGTGACTTCACCGCGCAGCATACCGACAAGGATTTCGGTAGCGCCGACGGCGATGTCGTGGATGGGTTGGGCGACGGTGGTCAGCGTGGGATAGACCTGCCAGGCCAGGTCGATGTTGTCGAAGCCGGCGACAGAGAGGTGATCCGGTACTGGTATGCCAAGCTCGTGCGCCACCGACAGCACGCCGGCAGCCATGTCATCGTTGCTGGCGAAGACCGCTGTCGGCGGCTGCGAAGCCTGGAGTAGAGCGTGTGCACAGCGCACACCGGACCTGTAGCTGAAGTCGCCTGCTTGCAGAAGCGCCTCATCGACGGGAAGCCGGTGCGCTGCCAGGGCGTCTTTGTAGCCTTCCAGTCGTTGATGACTGGCGATCTGATCGGGGTCACCCATGATGAACCCGATCCGACGATGGCCGAGCCCCAGCAGATAGTGAGTCATCTCGAATGCTCCCTGGCGGTCGTCAGCCGTCACATAGGCGAGAGGACTGGTTCGCTCCTGGGGAGTGATGCGCACAAATGGCACGCCTGCCGTCTGCAAGTGGGCAAGCACATTCGTCGCCACATCGCACGGGGGTGTGAAGATGAAGCCGTCGACACTCCGCCGCCGCACAAGGTCCAGGATATCCTCGCAGCTTCTGGCATCGCGAGCGTCACACGGGTGGATGACTGTCTCAAAACCGGCCTCGCGGGCCTTTTCCAGAACGCCCTGCAAGGCGATGGTGATGTACTGCCAGCTTGGGTTGTGGTATACAAAGCCGATGGCGCCGGCGCGTCCGCTGGCCAGGCGCCGTGCCGACACGTTCGCCACATATCCCAGTTCTGCCATCGCCTTCAGAACCCTGGTGCGTGTGGCTTCAGTGACATAGGGCTCCTGGTTGATGACGCGGGACACGGTCTTGATTGAGACGCCCGCATGTTTTGCGACGTTGTCAATGGTGGTCATTTAGGGCTATTCGGCTTGGTTATCGGTCTCTTCAAGGGTAGGCGCCGAATTTCTTCGCCGACTCAACCAGGGCGTGGATGTTGTCTGCGGGTGTTTCCGTTCCCAAAGCGCAGCCTGGGCCCAAGATGAAGCCGCTGCCAGGCGCCATGATCTCGATCGCTTCGCGGCAGGCATGTTCCACCTCTTGCGGCGTGCCTGAGGCCATCAGCGTCGTGTTGATAGGCCCCAGGAAACAGGTCTTGCCGCGTCCTGCTTCCTTCGCCTTGCGCATGTCCGTCTTGTGGTCGATCTCCAGGACTTCAGCGCCGGTGGCGATGAAGTCGTCGATGATCGGGATCGTGTTGCCGCAGATGTGGTTGTGGAGAATAATGCCGTGGGCCTTCAGATCATCCACCATCCGCTTCTCTTGCGGCATGGCGTATTCGCGGTAGTGACGTGGAGACATCACGTCGGGACCCGCTACCGGCTCGCCGATGGAAGTGGAGTGGGCGCCGCTTTCGATCAGGGCGAAGGCGTAGCGTGTGGCTACCCGCCGGGCGTAATCGAGCAAGCGATGGACGCCGTCGGTATTCTCGCCCAGGGCGATCTCCAGCATCAGGGTTTCCATGCCGATGAGCTGGCTTGCCAGGTCCATCGGCCCCTGGTCGGCCCGCCCACAGATCCAGACCCGATCTCCGATTTCTCTGGAGAGTATCTGGGTGGCCTTGATGATCTCACACATGGGGAACGTGGTGTAGGGATCAGGGACCTCCAGCCGGTCGACTTCACCGAGCGAAGTGATCACAGGAATATGGGCGGCGGGCGCGGCGTCGTCGCGATAGACCACCTGCACGCCGCAGGCCTGGGCGTTGCAGGCAGTACCGTTCTCCAGCAGGATCATGTCGTGCCCGAATTCTCGCCAGGCTCTCAGCATGGCCTCGGCAAGCAGATCGCCATCCTGAAACACGTCCGCCATCGACCCCCCCATGGCGGCGGCGGCAGGTTGGAAGTTGTGTAAATCCACCGGCACGCGGTCAGGCTTGCAAAGCCGGATGGCGGCGGCGACGCGTTCAATTGAGTTCATCATGGTCTTTTCCTCCGAGAACGACCTAATAGCGGCCGTACTCGTAGACCGTGTCGAAGAGGGCGATGATATTCTCAGGGGGCACGTCGGCTTGGATGTTGTGACCGGCGGCAAACACATAGCCACCGCCCGGCATGAACTCGTCCAGCAGCCGTTTGGCCTCGTCCCGCACTCGTTCCGGCGAGCCGTTTGGCAGCACATCCTGTTGGTCGAATCCACCCCAGAAGGCCAAGCGGTCGCCGAACTGGCGCTTCAGGCTCTTGCGGTCGCCCATACCCGTTGCCATCGGCTGCACCGGGTGGATAACGTCCACCCCGCCCTCGATCAGGAACGGAATCATGGGTACGATGCTGCCACAAGAATGGTAGAACAGCTTGGCATGGGTCTTGGACTTAATGAATGCCCACAGCTTGCGGTAGCGCGGCCAGATGATGGCCTTGTAGGTCTCCGGGTTGATCATCGGCGCCCGCTGCGTGCCCAGGTCAGAACCGGTCATCACCACCGAGACGTAGCCGCCGATACGCTTGAGCATCTCGTCCATCAGGGCGGTCTGATACTCCAACTGGGCGTCGAGCAAGGCCTCGGCCATCTCCGGGCGCAGCATCATGTCTTCCATGAAGTTGACGTAGCCCCGCAGATACCAGGAAAACTCGAAGATGGAGCCGATCAGGTTTACCATGACACCGTAACCCGTCTTCTCGTAGAGTGCGCGGGCTTCCTCTTCCAGCCCGGCGTAGCGGGCGGGGTCGCGGGGATCCGGCCACTTGAACTTCGCCAGGTCCGCCACCGATTCGGCGTTCTTCAGTGGATGGTCGATGAAGTCGTAGTAGAGGAGGTCGTTCAGCGAGAACGCGGCTTTGCGGACGACGCCAAATTCGTCCCGATAGGTGTCGTCGGAGAGCTCGATGTCGCTCCAGTCGCGGGATGCACTCAGGTAGAGGTATCGGCTGTCGACGTGCAGGCGTTCCAGCAGGGCGTCGCTGGGCATGGCAAGCTGTTGGATGCGGTCGATGACTGCATCCTGACCGGCCATGCCCAGATAGGCCTTCAGGTTCCTGTTGGCGCCCTTCGTAATGCCGGTGACGATGCCGCCCAGGTCGATGGGCACCCGGTCCGGCTCCTGGTGGCTGATGGCGGTGAAAAAGCGCTCTCGTGAATTCATGACATCCTCCATACGTGTGGCGCATCAGCGCCCAAAGAGTGCTCAGCGTGGCCCGGAGACCGGCGCTGCGCTCAGCGAATGTAGAGAACGACCTGCAAAGCAGCAATCACCTCCCCACGTTTGGCGCACAGCGGACCAAACGGTGCAACGAGCCGACCCTCAGGCGTGGTCATGTCCAGCCTTTGCTCCACGAAACAACAAGTAAGTGTGCGAACAATGAATAAGACAGCGCTGTCATATGGATGCTAGCATACCATTGTTTCGTTGTCAAGAGGTCAAATGGATGAATGTGTTACTGCTCAGGGAAAATGGGTTCTTCCGCAATTCGCGTGAAAAGGGCCTGGGTGGTGTGTCTGGTAAGCTGCGGGCATGCCTGCCAATGCCGTCGACCATGCCCCCATTTCAGCGTCGCTGCTTGCGACGCTTCTACTGCCAGAAGTCGATTATCTGCGCCTGGATCAGATTGCCGTCAATGGACATGATGTCACGATTACAGCGACATCATGCCAAACTACGGTGTACTGCCCAAGCTGCGGCCACGCAGCCGGACGCGAGCACAGCCGATATACCCGTCGGCCTAGTGATTTGCCTTGCGCCGGGCGCAGAATGCGGCTGGAACTGAACGTGCGCCGC
>CAZHTZ010000212.1:2571-4920 GCA_964535455.1 uncultured Caldilineales bacterium | reverse complement strand
GGGAGGCTCCACGTACTCGCTCTTCACGACCGATCTGAGTGCGGAAGTCGACACC
The DNA here is from genome assembly GCA_964535455.1 of uncultured Caldilineales bacterium. GTDB lineage: Bacteria > Chloroflexota > Anaerolineae > J102 > J102 > SSF26. Next base: position 4,865 of record CAZHTZ010000212.1, on the reverse strand, counting down.
ACGCTCACTCTTTTCGACGTCGATGGCATCACACAACTGCTTTTCAACGACGACGATACCGAGAATCCGCCTGCGAGTCACTTCGAATGGAAGGCACCGACATCGGCGACCTACTTCCTCCGCGTCGCCCAACTGAACCCGACTGCCGGTAATTGCGCCATGACTTATGCCTTGGTCGCTGCCGTCGTTACGCCGACTTCTACACCAAGGCTCTGGCTACCTTACATCATCCGATAGGGCACAGCACGCACGAGCCCCTTTGATCTTCTCGGTAGTAAGACGATGAGATCGGATGAACCCATCAATGTCTGGTCTGCATTGGCAGTCCAGCTATTCATTGAAGCTCACGGCTTCGACGGTGATTGCGACGACACTGCTTATGAAGCATGAGCCTGCTGCTTACGCCCCCTAACCGACCAATCATCCTGCGACTTTTGCGCCACGCCAATCCACCTCCACAGGCTTCCTGCCTTGCGACTCTAAGTTCATCCGTGCACATCAGCCGCACTTGGCTCTGGCCTGGAATCTGGCCAGCCTATAGGTCACTCAAAGTCTGCAAAGGAGTCTCAGAAATGACCATGAATACCGCTGACTTCACACCGTACCTTACACGTCTTGAGTCGTACTTGGAGAAGCATCCATTACCAACCGCTCATGCAAGTCTTGTCCTGCGGCGTTGTCTGCGCGAGTCATGGTTCCTGGACACGCTGTGGTGGCTGCTTGATCCCAAAGGCTCCCACGGCTACGGGGTCAGGTTCCTGCAAGAGTTCTTGGAAGCCGTAGCACAAAAACGTTCCCGCCCGGGAGAGGGATACAGCCGAAATGAAAGCATGCTGAAGTGGGGCAAGGCAGGTAGAGGCCAATCCGTTGGTCGTCTCAATCTGGGCAATGCTGCCGTGCTGCGGGAGTTCTATCTGTCGCAGCCGCGCGGTCGGAGGTCCAAGCGTGGCCCACGGTATCTTGACATCGCCGTCCTGGACCTGGACTCCGACGACGCTCTCTTTATGGCGGTGGAGGGCAAGCTGTTCTTAGCGAATCGGCCGGGGCAGCTGCAGGAATATGAAGAGGCGGTCGAGGAGAAGTATTCGCGTGCCAAACTGCGGGAGTACGTCTATCTCACGATCTTTGGAGACAGGCCGATCGTCTTTGACCAAGAGAACGCCGCGAGCTACGCGCCATGGGTGAGCCTCGGCTGGGCGGCTGAGATCCTGGACATTTTGAACCGCATGAAGGGGTCAGATCAACAGGTCGAGGTGCGGCACTTCAGGGAGATCCTGGAATGGCTGCGGGAGATGCGGCTCGGAGACCTTGAAGCAGATGTCAGCGGTCTCCATACAGCCTTTCTGAAGGCGACGACGGACTGCCTGCTGGAGGAGCTGCAGCGTCTGGCAAAGACGACCAGTGGTCGCTGGCGCGTGTTGAGCACGAACGAATTTGTTCTTGAGCACACGAGGACGCCAGCGCGACGCCTGTATATCGATCTACTACCCAGTATGTCAATCACAGTCCAGGGGCGCCAGCATGGCAGGGGACTGTTCGAGAAAATCCTGGTGCCGTTCGGCTGCAGCGCTGAACAGGTGTTCAATCTGCTCGACGTCGCCGCGCGAGATATCTACTGGCTTTTTTTCGACGACCCGATGTACTACCTCAAGAATGTACGGCGCAAGAGCACGCTCACTGTTCTGCGCACGCAAACGAAGCCCTTGTTTTCGTTCGTCTACGAGCACAAGGAGCCTCTGGCAGTGCTATTCGGCCAGTTGGAGGCTGCCAAGAAAGCTCAGCGGAGCCAGGCCGAGGCCGAACGACTCGCTGTAGCAGAGAATGAGCAGCCGTCGTGAGCGTGGAGATAGAGACTGGTCGGCGCCCCGAGCGGCTGGGCAAACCTGGCTGAGAGAGCTATCCCAGCCAACAGATCTACATTATCCGCATGCGTGGTTACGTTTATCTGGTGCCATTCGTGGAGACGGATGATGTACTCTTTCTGAAGACGATCATACCCAGCCGCAAAGCCGAGAAGGAGTATCGCCATGGCTAACTTCGACGAGGAAGAACAAGAGATCATCAACGCCTTCGATGCCGGCGAGCTCAAGTCGTCACAAGCGAGCAGCGCCCGGTTGGAGCGTCACCGCACCTATGCCACGAACACGATGAGCAAGGAAAAGCGTGTGAACATCAGGTTGTCGGCGAAGGATCTGGAGGACATTAAGATCAGGGCGATGGAAGAGGGTATTCCTTATCAGACTCTGATGGGCAGCATCCTGCACAAGTTTGTCTCCGGCAGGCTGGTCGAGAAG
>CAZHTZ010000212.1:0-2471 GCA_964535455.1 uncultured Caldilineales bacterium | reverse complement strand
GACTCTGATGGGCAGCATCCTGCACAAGTTTGTCTCCGGCAGGCTGGTCGAGAAGACCGGCGCCTGAGAAGTCCCCGCCAGTGAGCAGTCTGCTTCGAGGCCCCACTTTGTCAGACCGTTTTTCTAAGTTGGTGAGCGGCTAGCGGGTTTCCGTCACCTTGCGCAGCCCGCGCGGCCGGTCGGGGTCGAAATCCCGCGCATGGGCCAGGTGCATGGCGAAGAGCTGCCCGGGCACGATGCTCGTGAGCGGTGAGAGCCATTCCGGCACGCCCGCAGGCAGGGCCAGTGGGATGCGGGCCAGCGCCAGCGTCGCCGCATCGTCGCTGATCACGATCATCTCAGCTTCCCGCTCTTGCAGGATTTGCATGAAACCCTGCATCTCCACCAGCATCTTGCCCGAGGGCGCCACGACGATGACCGGGAAGCCCGGCTCGATCAAAGCCATGGGGCCGTGCTGGAAGTCGGCGCTGCTGTACGGTTCGACCACGGTGTAGGTCAGCTCCTTCAGCTTCAGCGCCAGCTCGAAGGCGGTGGCGTAGTCGTAGCCGCGGCCGATGACGATGCAGATTGCCGTGTAGCGATACCGCTCGGCCACACGGGCGATCCGCTCCTCAGCGGTCAGCGCCTGCGTCACAGCCTGGGGGGCCGCCGCCAACGCCGCCGCCATGCCGGCATCGCCGCTGAGCGCCACGCTGAGCAGAGCGATGGCGGCCAGCTCGGCGGTGTAGGTCTTGGTCGCCGCCACCGAGCGTTCTTCGCCGGCGTGCAGGTCGATGACGTGCGCCGCCGCCTGCCCCAGATCGGAGTCAGGGATGTTCGTGATCGCTGCGGTGAGGGCGCCCTGGCGTCGGGCCTCGGCCAGCACCGCCACGATGTCAGGACTCTTGCCGCTCTGGCTGATGCCCAACACCAGGGCGTTTCTGAACCGGGGCGGCGCCCCATAGATCGTGTACAGGCTGGGGGTGGCCAGTCCCACCGGCAGGCCGTTGGCGATGCCCAACAGGTAGTTCGCATAGCGAGCGGCGTTATCGCTGGTGCCGCGGGCCGCAATCAGCACGTGCGTAATGTCCCGCTGCCGGATGGCGGCGGCCAGCGCCTCTGCCGATCCTCGCTCCGCCTCGATCATCTGCGTCAGAACGTCCGGCTGCTGGTGAATCTCCCGATAGAGGTTGGTGGATTCGAGTTGTATCATGCTACGAGTTTCTCCGCTCAAGAACCACCGTGCCGGCGCAGATCGTCGTCTTCACATGGAGGTCGGGGGTCAGCAGCACGAGGTCTGCCCGGTAGCCGGGGGCGATGCGCCCGCGTTCGTGTTCCAGGCCCAGCAGGCGGGCCGGGGTTGTGGTCACGGTCGGCAGGACTTCGGCCAGCGTGCAGCCGGCGAAGGTGATCAGGTTGCGCACGGCTGTGTCCAGCGAAAGAACGCTTCCGGCCAGCGTGCCGTCGTGCAGCCGGGCGCTGGCGCCGTCGACCCAACAGTCGAAATCGCCGAGAATGTGCTTGCCCTGAGGCATCCCCAACGCCGCCATGGCGTCCGTCACCAGGTTCAGGCGCTCGCTCCCCAACGCCCTCCACACCAGGCGGATCATGGATGGGTGCGTGTGTACGCCGTCGGCGATGAACCCGACGGTGGGTCGGGGGTCGGTGAGCAGGGCCCCGGGCAGGGCGGGTTCGCGATGCGTCAGGGTGGGCATGGCGTTGAACAAATGCGTGCCGTAGCGAATGCCGGCCGCAAATCCGTCCATCGCCTCATCGTAGGTCGCCATGGAGTGGCCGGCGCTGACCACGACCCCGCGCGCCGCCAGGGCTTGCACCAGGTCCAACGCCCCTGACAGCTCCGGCGCCAGCGTCACCAGACGCACCCCGTTGGCGGGCGACCAGTCACGGATGGCAGTCAGATCAGGCGCTCGCAAATAGGCAGGGTTGTGGGCGCCCTTCTTCTGCGGGTTGAGGAAGGGACCTTCCAGGTGCAGACCCAGGGCCTCGGCGCCGTAACCACCGGCCGGTGCATCCGCCGGTGCATTCATCATCACCTGCTGCGCCTGCACCACCCGTTCCAGAGGGGAGGTGATGATGGTGGGTAGGAAGGCGGTGACCCCGTAGCGCGGCAGCTGCGCCGCCACCGCCCAGATGGCCGTGGGGTCGGCGGTGAAGTCGGACCCGAAACCGCCGTTGAACTGCATGTCGATAAAGCCGGGGACCAGCAGCAGGCCGCTGGCATCGACGATCTCGGCGCCCTCCGGACAGGCGATCTCGCCCACAGGGCCCACCGCTGCGATGCGTTCGCCGTCCAAGACGACCGCCGCCTCATCGATCTGTTCATCCGGCGTGAAAACAGTGGCATTCTTGATGTAGAGCATGGTTATGACTCCATCTCCCTCATTGTACATCTTTGCGTTCTCTGCGTTCTTTGCGGGTAACTGCTCAGGCCGGTGGCGCTCTTTGAAGGCCGACACCAGGAGGAACAAAAG
>CAZHTZ010000211.1:0-4944 GCA_964535455.1 uncultured Caldilineales bacterium | reverse complement strand
GGGGAGGGGCCACGGGGCGTCTGGACGAACGTGGGTGAGCAGACCGGTGCCCATCCAGACGTCCGCTACCCTCTCAGGGGCGTTCGGCCGATTCAAGCCGACGCGCTGGGCGATTTAGGTGATCTGGTGTCCAGCTGCTCACCCTACGTGTCCGCTGATCGGATGACGTCCGCGAACGACCGCGCACCGACGAACGTGCGGGCGGGTGGACCACTCGTGGTCCAGTGGACCACGTGATTCTTGAAGACGGTTACCGTCATGGCGCCTGAAATGTGACGACAATGAAGTCCGTCGTATTCGGCGACCGCGGCTCAATGGCGAGGAACTGCTCGTCTGATGAGTCGCCGCGCGGCCGGGGTGGCGATGGAACGGCGCTGACGACGTGGTCGGGCACCGTCGAGGCGACGGGATTCACGGCACGACGATGGGGTGCCGGCGGTGCTGGGGAGCGAGGCCGGGAGTGCTGGGGGATGTCCTGCTCACCAGCCTGCCCACCGGGGGGTCGCGGGCAGACTGGTGAGCCTCATGGTGGCCAACCGAGGAATCGCGGATGGGGGGGTACCCGGCCCCGGCAGTTGGACCTCGACGTTTTCCTGGGCCGTCGGCGGGGGGATCAGGTTGTGCAACTGGGACACGAAGCGCACCGTACCCGCCCGGAACGTGTCCACATCCTTGGTCCGGTCCAGACTCTCACCTGCCACCCAGACCTCGCCTTCAGTAGGCTGGTCTAGAGCGCCAAGCATGTTCAGCAGCGTGCTCTTGCCGCAGCCGCTGGGACCCATCACGGCCACGAACTCGCCGGGCATGACCGACACCGTGACGCCGTCCAGGGCCTTGACGGCGGTCTCGCCAGAGCCGTAGGTCTTAGTGAGATTCAGAGTGTGGATCAGTGGTTCCATGGGCGGAGGAAGCGAAGAGAGGCGAGAAACGAGAAGCACCGCTCAGTTCGCCTCTCAGGTTGGTGGCCAGCAAGCGGCGGCGCCTGGTCTGGTCCAGGTCCTGGCCCAGCAGGAACATGAGCTTGACCAGGGCCGTGTGGGGTTTCATGTCGTAGCCCGACACCACGCCCGCCTCCAATAGCCTGCGGCCCGCGGCATAGGACTCCAGCCGCACGCTGCCCTGCATCTGCTGGCTGATGGCGACCACCAGCAAGTCGCGGGCGGCGACGGCCTCGGCCAGCACCTCCGCCAGGCCGGGCGTGGCGGGGATGTTGCCGCTGCCGAAGGCCTCCAGCACCAGGCCGCGGATGGGCGCATCGATCAGGCTGGCCAGAAGCTCAGGCGTCAGGCCGGGAAAGAGCTTGATCAGGGCGACGCCAGTGTCCAGGCGCCGGTGGACGATCAGCCGGTCGGGTCTGGCCGGCAGGGCGGGCACGGCGGGATAGGTGATGCCAGTGCCCACTTGGGCCAGGGGTGGGCAGTCCGGCGACGTGAAGGCGTCGAAGGCCGAAACAGCGGTCTTGACGGCGCGATTGCCTCGCAGTAGCCGGTCGTGGAAGTAAATGCCCACCTCGGCTGTCTCCGGTCGCCCGGTCGCCGCCAGTTCCACCGCCGTGATCAGGTTCGTGCGGGCGTCGTTGCGCACCTGGCCGATGGGCACCTGGGCGCCGGTCAGGATCACGGGCTTGGCCAGGCCGTCCAGCAGAAAGGAGAGGGCGGCGGCGGTATAGACCATGGTGTCGGTGCCATGCAGGATGACGAAGCCGTCGTAGCGGTCGTAGCGGTCGCCAACGTGCCGGGCCAGCGCCAGCCAATCCGCCGGGCCCAGATCGACGGAATCGCGTGGGGGCTCCAGGGTGAAATGGTCGCATTTCGCCACCTGTCCCAGCTCGGGCACATGCGCCAGCACCCCGCCGATGCCCGCAGGCTCCAGGGCGCCGTCCGGCCGCCGCACCATCCCCAGCGTGCCGCCGGTATAGATGAGATGGATCATAGGGTCAAGTTCGCCTTTGCGACCGCTGATGGGTGCTCTCTGGCAACCACCGCTCCAGTCGTCACCCTGCCAGGATCGCCTGCAAGACCCCCCGATTCTCTTGCGGGTCGAAAATCGCTCGTACGGGAATGTCGAAACCGGCGATGGCGACGCTGCGCACCTGACCGCTCATGGCTTTGATCGCCAGTTCATACACCCCACCCTTGGCATCAAGCAGGTACTGCTCCAGAATTTCTGCGTCGGGGTCGATGATCCAGTACTCGGTCACGCTGTGCGCAGCGTAATCGTCGAGCTTGACACCCCGATCAACCGCTTCCGTCGTCGGTGAAAGCACCTCGACGACGAAATCAGGCGCCGGGAACCGCATCTGGTCGGGCGTGAAACGCTCAGACGTGGCGCTGGCGAAAAAGCAGATGTCCGGCTCATAGTCGTTGCGCGTGAGCGAGACCATGAGCTTTTCGTAACCCACATAACCCAGCTCGTGGCGCATCACGTAGGCATCCAACAGCGTCAGGAGCTGCTTGCCCACCTGGTTGTGCCGCAATCTGACCGGCGAATGGAAAACGGCCTGTCCGTTGATGAATTCGGCCTTGTCCCCTTCCGTGATCTGCGCATAAAACGCCTGCCGGCGCCCGTCCTCGGCGGCGAGCACCTCATCGATTCTACGGGCGATGAACGGCAGCCGCGGCGAGTCGAGCAGGTGTTGGAGTTCTTCTTCGAGTACGGTAGCCATGGTTCTGCCTCCCAGAATATCCTCTATTCTATCAGGAGTTAGGGTGGGTTTCAATCAACGCTGCGAGCAATGGCCGCCACGCGGGCACTCGTGACCTTCACGAAATCTCCCGGCGCCAGCACCACCTGCACTCCGCGCTCGCCTGCGCTCACACCGATGCGGTCGAATTCCTGGGCGCTGCGGTCCAGGTAGACGGCAAAGCCCTTGTTGACCAGAGCCAGGGCGCTGATCCCTCCCTTCTGCAGGCCGGTCAGGCGCTCGGCGTCGGCGTGGGTCGCCATCCGCACTTTCTTGACGCCGGCGGCCTCGGCCAGGGCCTTGAGGTCGAGCTCACTGCCGGCAGGCACCACGGCCAGGATGGGCTTGCCCTGTTCCGGCTCGGTCACCAGCGTCTTGAACACCTGCTGCGGGGGCATGCCGATGGCCTCGGCCACCTCGATGGCGCTGACGAACACGTCGGGGTCATAGCGGTGGGCGGCGTAGGGCACTTTCTTGCCCTCCAGCAGGCGCATGGCCAGGGTCTTGTCGGATGGTTGCTTGGACATGGTGGGGACGGATGACAGAGGACGGAGGACAGAGAACGGAGAACGGAGGACAGAGAACAGATGACAGAGAACAGATGACAGAGAACGGATGACAGAGAACAGATGACAGAGAACGGATGACAGAGGACAGATGACAGAGAACAGATGACAGAGAACAGATGACAGACGACCGCGGGTAGACCACAGACCGCAGACGGCGGACCGCGAACTGCGGATTCTGGTGGCTCAGTCGACTAGCATTGTACACAATTTACCCGCGACTTCCAGAGCACCCAACATCAGACCTCTGCCAGCAACCTATCCCCTGGGACTTGCAACCTGCAACCTGCAACCTGCAACCCGCTACCTGCCACCTGCCCCTCTCATGCCGGGTCATGCAGGCGCATCGCTGGATCCCAGTCGCAGCGCCGCGACCACGGTTGCAAAGAACAGCAGGATCGCCACCGCGCTCAACAGACCGCCCCAGCGCCGCAGGACGAAGGCGCTCGCCAGGTCGCCGAACACGCGCAGGATGACCGAAAGGTTGAGGAGCACGAGCGGCACGTAGAAGAACGGCCGGTAGCGCAGCGACCGCCCCAGCACCGCCGGGAAAATGATGAGCGAGTGAGCGAAGATCATGCTGAAGACGAAGCCCAGGAAGACGGCGTGCAGGATGGCATCGTAGTGCGGTCCGGCGGTGGCGCCGCCGTAGAGCAGCGCCAGCAGCCCACTGATCCCCAGCCAGACGTAGCCGGCCAGCAGGGCCAGGGCGATGAACCGCGCCTGACCACCGGCGCGCACCCGCCGCCGGGCGATGTCGAAATGAAGCAGCCAGCCCGCCAGCAGCAGGAGGCCGGCGCCGGCCAGGCGCACGCCCGGAATGTAGAGGGCGACTACCACGGAAACAAGGCAGCCGGCCAGCAGCAGCACGACGGCGACAAGGAACAACGCCTGCGCCGCACGGCTGAGCCTGAGCAGGCGGCTCAGTTCCAGGCGTTCGCCGGCGATGGTGAGGACCAGGAAGGCCAGCCACCACAGCACCACCGCCGGGACAGAGCGCCCCGAGAGCCAGGCCAGGTTGCCGATCCCCCAGGCCGCAGCGCCCAGCACGAGGACGGCGGCGTAGAGCGCCGGATGCAGGGTGTAAATGCGCACCATCATCAGTAACAAGCCCAGGCTGCCCAGGGTGATCAGCAGCGGCGCCAGCGGGCTGTTCAGGCCCACCAGCAACAGCAGCGACCCCAGCGTCGTGCAAATGGGGGTAAGGTAGGTGAACCGGGCCCAGCGCCCCTTTTCCATGGCCGCCAACGCCACCGCTCGTTCCAGGCTGATAAGCGTGCCCAGAAAGCCGCCGACCATCAGGGGGCCGTGGGCCATGGGCAGCGTGGGTCGCAGCATCGGCCAGGCCCAGCCGATGCGCAGCAGCCCGGCCCACAGGGCCGCCAGCAGGAGGACGAAGGCCAGAAGCAGAAGCGGAAAGGCGGGACGGAACGAGCGCTTTGGGGTGGCGGTCATGGCGCTGCGGTCAGACCATCAGCAACAGCATCGCCACTTGCGTTTTGGCGTAGATGCTGTGCGGCAGTTGTGGCGGCATGTGCGCCCAGAAGCCGGGACCGGCGCTGAAGGCGTCGCCGCCCAGGGTAACGTCCGCCTCGCCTTCCAGGATGTGGAGGATGGCAGGCCGGGCCGCCGTGTGCTCGGACAGCTCCTGCCCGGCCGCAAAGGCGAAGAGGATGGCCTTCATGCGGTCATCGC
>CAZHTZ010000210.1:0-4977 GCA_964535455.1 uncultured Caldilineales bacterium | reverse complement strand
GATCCCGGTGCTCAAAATGCCCGTCGACCAGGCGATCGGCGCCACACTCCATAAGCAGGGCCTCCTGCGCATCCAGGCCACGCGCGTGGGCAGGGAAACCGCCCTGGCCCAGATCATCCGGTTGGTGGAGGAAGCGCAAGGCTCGAAGGCGCCCATCCAGCGGCTGGCCGACCGTGTCTCGGCGGTTTTCGTCCCGGTCGTCATTGGCATCGCCCTGCTCACCTTTTTGGGCTGGTACTTTGTAGGCAGCATTGGCTTCACGCAGAGTCTGATCAATGCCGTGGCCGTGCTGGTCATCGCCTGTCCCTGTGCGCTGGGGCTGGCGACACCCACGGCGATCATGGTCGGCACCGGCAAGGGCGCCCAGAACGGCATCCTGTTCAAGACCAGCGAGTCGTTAGAGCGGGCCGAAGCGATTCAGACGGTCGTGCTGGACAAGACCGGCACGCTGACAGAAGGCAAACCGGTGCTCACGGACGTGATGGTAGCCCCCGGCTGGACGACTGTTTCCGCCAACGGCCACGATCCGGCGGCCGCCCTGCTGCGGCTGGCCGCGAGCGCCGAGCGTGGATCCGAGCATCCTCTGGGCCAGGCCATTGTCGCCGCGGCCCAAGCCCGCAGCCTGAATCTTGCCCAACCGGAAGCATTCGCAGCCGTAACTGGCGCCGGTGTAACGGCGCAGGTCGAGGGTCTGGCAGTCAAGGTGGGCAGCACACGGCTGGCCGCCGCCGCCGCCGCTGTCCTGGCCCCCATCCTGGATCGGTTGGTCGCGGAGGGTAAGACGGCCATGGTGGTGCTGGTGAACGGCGAGCCTGCTGGCGTGCTGGCGGTGGCCGACACGATCAAGCCGACGTCGGCGCAGGCCGTGGCCAGCCTCCGCAAGCTGGGCAAAGAAGTGGTCATGATGACGGGTGACAATCGTCGCACCGCCGAGGTTATTGGCCGGCAGGCTGGCATCGACCGTGTGCTGGCCGAGGTTTTACCGCAGGACAAGGCCAACCAGGTCAAGGCCCTGCAAGCGGAAGGCAAGGTCGTCGCCATGGTGGGCGATGGCATCAACGATGCCCCCGCGCTGGCCCAGGCCGACGTGGGCATCGCTTTGGGCACGGGCACGGACGTGGCCATGGAAGCCGCCGATATCACCCTGATGACCGGCGACCTGCAAGGCGTGGAACGGGCGTTGGCCCTCAGCCACGGCACGATGCGCACCATCCGCCAGAACCTGTTCTGGGCCTTTTTCTACAACATCATCGGCCTCCCCTTTGCCGCTCTGGGCTTTCTCAATCCCATCATCGCCGCCGGCGCCATGGCCCTCAGCAGCGTCTTTGTCGTCACCAATTCGCTGCGGCTGCGCGGCTACAAGCTGCGCTGAGGCCCTTCGCTTCGCTCATGGCGACCGTGGCAGATAGGAATGATCAAGAAATGCGCGTCCGACCCATGCGACCTGGTGATCGTGCTGAATGGCTGCGCCTGCGTGTGGCGCTGTGGCACGACGGTCCTATAGAGGACCACGCCGACGACATTAACGCCATCCTGGCGGGAATCCTGCCCATGACCGTGCACGTGGTCGAGCGTCCGGACGGGCGTCTGGGCGGTTTTGTCGAGGTGGGCACACGGTCACGGGCCGAAGCCTGCGATACGTCGCCGGTGGGTTACCTGGAAGGCTGGTATATTGAACCCGACCTGCGCGGGCAGGGGCTGGGCGCGGCCCTGTTGCAAGCGGCCGAAGCTTGGGCGCGGGACCAGGGCCTGACCGAGATGGCCAGCGACACCTGGCTGGACAACGACGACGGCCACCGCGCCCATCTGGCGTTGGGCTACGCCGAAGTCGAACGGATCATCTGCTCCCGGAAGCAGCTCTAAAGAGGGTTGCGGGTTGCGGGTCACGGGTTTCGAGTAGTGGCGTGGCGACCAAGCTCCCTACTCCCCTTTCGCATCCCGCTTCTCCCGTCCCGCCACCCGCCACCCAGGGCGACCACGGGGGGTCGCCCCTACCCGCCTCTCACCTCTCACCTCTCACCCATGCCTACCCTCTCCGACTTCGAACTTCGCAGCCTTCCCGGTCTCTGGCGCCAGTACGAAGAGACGCCACGCCGCCTGGCCTTTGCCGCTGGCACGGTCGCAGAGGCCGAGACCTGGCAAGACGAGCTGGCTGTCGCACTGATCCAACTCCTGGGTGGTTTTCCACAGGAGCGTTGCGACCTCGATCCGAACGTCATCACCAGGGCGCCGCGCCGGGGATACACGCTCGAGCAGATCGTCATCCAGACGCTGCCGGGCGAGTACATGCCGGTCTATGTCTTGATTCCCGACGGTGTGGCGCCGCCCTACCGGCCGGTCATCGCTTTGCACGGCCACGGCGCCTGGGGCGCCCGTCCCCTCATCGGAGAAACGGAGACGCCGGTCGAGGATGAGTTTGTGGCGATGCTGAACTATGACTATGCCCGCCAACTGGCCTTACGGGGCTATCTGGTCTTCGCCCCCGTGCTCCGCGGTTTCGGCGAGCGCATGGAGGATGCGCCCTGGCGCGAGGTGCATGACCTTGCTCAGCCGGAGATGTGGGTGTCCTCTTGTCGCTACGAAGCTGTCAACGCCCTGATGCTGGGCCAGACGCTGTTAGGCCTGCGCGTGTGGGATGTGATACGTCTGGTTGACCATGTCTACTCCCGGCTGGAGCCCCTTACTGGCACGTTGGGCTGTGTGGGCCTGTCGGGCGGCGGCACGGTGGGGCTGTTCGCCACGGCCCTGGAGCCCCGCATTACCTGCGCTGTGGTCAGCGGCTACTTCAACACCTTCCGGGACTCGATCATGTCGATCGAGCACTGCTTCTGCAACTACGTGCCGGGCCTTGCCCGCGACGCCGAGATGGCCGACGTTGCCGGACTCATTGCTCCCCGTCCCCTGCTGGTGGAATCGGGACTGGCGGACCCCATCTACCCCGCGAGCGCCACGCGCACGGCTCTGGCGCACCTGCGGCCCGTCTATGACCTGTTCGACGCCGGCGACCGCCTGGACGCCGACCTGTTCGAGGGCGCTCATCGCTGGAGCGGCGCCAAAGCCTACGATTGGCTGGAGCGCTGGCTGTAGCCGGCGCCGGACCACCCTACCTGGAGGCAGCTGCAGTCGCTGGCTCGGTGCCGCCGTTTTCCAGGCTGCCGATCGCCTCGCGCAGGATGTCGGACTCGGAGGCTTCGCCGCGGGAAAACTCCTTGACCACGCTGCCCCGGCGCAAGACGATGATGCGATGGCTCATCTCAAGGGCTTCCTGGTAGTCGGAGGTGAGCATGAGGATGCCCACGCCAGCTTCCAGCAGCTCTTCCATGATGCGGTAGACCTCGCGGCGGCCGTTGATATCGATGCCCCGCGTCGGCTCATCGAAGATCAGTACCTTGCACTGTGCGCCCAGCCACTTGGCCACCACGGTTTTCTGCTGGTTGCCACCCGAGAGCTGCCCGGCCTTGGTCTGGATGCTGGGGGCGCGGATGTTAAGCCGCTGCAAGTACGAGGTGGCTTCTTTGTCGATCTGCCGGTGTTGGACAAGACCACGCCGCGTGAGCCGATTCAGGCTGGGGATGGCGTAATTGTCGCGGATGCTTTGCATCAGTATCAGCCCCTGGGTCTTGCGGTCCTCGGGTAGATAGGCGACGCCGTGGCTGATGGCGGCACTGGGCGTGGTTGCCTTGACGGGTTGATCGTGCACGAAGATCTCGCCGCCGTCGAACAGATCGACCCCGGCGATGGCCCGGCCCAGCTCGGTTTTGCCTGCGCCCATCAATCCGGTCACACCCACGATTTCGCCCCGCTTGACGGCAAGGCTGACGTCATTGAGCACGCGCCCGCGCCTGACGTGCTCGACGCGAAGCGCATCCTGTTCAGAGGGTGTGGGCAGGTTGGGATACTGTTTCTTGATCTGCCCGCCGATCATGCGCTCGATCATCGTCTCGAGTGTCAGCTCCTGAATGGCATAGGACCCGGCGTTCTTGCCGTCGCGCAAGATGGTGACCCGATCGCCCAGCTCGTAGACTTCGGCATAGCGATGAGATATGTAGATAAAGGCCACATTCTGCGTCTTGAGCTGGCGGATGAGCCGGAAAAGCTCGTGCCGCGAGCGGTCTTCGAGTACGTCGGTCGGTTCGTCGAGGACGATGACCTTGGCCCGGGAGGTGAGGGCGCGGGCAATCTCCACCATCTTCTGTTGGGTGATGCTCAGCCGGCGCACCACCGTCGTAGGAGACAGATCGATGTTCAGTTCCTTCAGCAGCATGCCCGCCTGGTCGTAGAGCCGGGGGATATCCACCAACCCCAGCCTGCCTTTCCGCATCGGCTCCCGGCCCAGGAACATGTTGCGGGCGACGTCCAGATCAGGGACCATAGCCAGCTCCTGGTAGATGAAGCGCAGGCCCTTGTCGAGCGGGACCTGTGGGCTGTCGATCTCCACCGTCTCGCCGTCGATGACGATCTCACCTTCGTCGGCATGGTAGGCGCCGCTGAGCACCTTGATAAGCGTAGTCTTCCCGGCGCCGTTCTCTCCAAGCAGCATGTGCACTTCCCCGGGCCGCAGTTGAAAGTCCACATGGTCCAAAGCGACGACGCCGGGGAACTTCTTGACGATGCCCTTCATTTCGACGACGTAGAGGGCGCTGGGGGGCATCTCGGTCATTGCATCCTCATGGGCGGGCGGGTGGTGAGAAACGAGAGGCGAGAGACGGGTAGGGCAACTCGCTGAGTTGCCCACGAGAGGCGAGAGACGAGAGGCGAGAGACGGGTAGGGCAACTCGCTGAGTTGCCTGCGAGAGGCGAGAGGCGAGAAGCGAGAGGCCCGTTTGGAGGGCTGGCTATGCCTCGTCCAGAATTTCGATGCCGGGCAGGGGTTGGCCCTCGAGGAAGGTGAGAGAGGCGCCACCGCCGGTGGAGACGTGCGACACTTTGTCTTCCAGCCCGGCCAGGCTGATGGCTGCCGCCGAATCGCCGCCGCCG
>CAZHTZ010000209.1:0-5046 GCA_964535455.1 uncultured Caldilineales bacterium | reverse complement strand
GCACGTACCCTGGAAGCCGCTTTATCTCAACCTGAGCGTTGTGCGAAATCTCAAGATGGTAGTTCATCCGCTTGTTCTAGCGCGTCTAGTTCAGCCTCAAAAGCTCCCCAGGTCTTCCACCCGGCCGGGTGTTCGCCGCGGCCAAGTGAAGCCAGATCTTCCGCCACTTCGTGCATGATTTCGCTGTCTTGTTCGTCCTCCAGGTAGGCCACAATGGCCTGCCATGTCACCAAGTCGATGACAACGGCGGTCGGGCGACCATCTGGCCCTACAACAAAGCTGGGTGCAGTCAGAACTTGTTCCAGTAACGGACGACTCATAAGTGTTGTGCTCCGCAGGAAAGACCGGATAAGCACATCTTATCACCCTGACAACACGGCAGCAAACCCTTCACAAACCCCGCAACTTCGCGCTCGACGTTGTAGAGACCATGCCCTTGCCAACCCGCCACCCGTCACCCATCACCAGCATCCCTTCGTACCGTTTGACCGCGCGCGCCCCGACCGTTAGAATGCCTGCCATCTGGACTTCTCATACGTCTTGTCTCAGGAGGTCAATGTGGACCGCGTCGCCATCTATTTGCAGGATGCCCATCCCATCCGCCAGGGCATGGAGCTGGCCCAATACGCCGAAGCAAGGGGCTTCGAGGCCGTCTGGCAGGCCGAGTCGCGCCTGGTGCGTGATGCCATCGTGCCCATGGCTGCTTTCGCTGCCGTCACCGACAGGATCAAAGTCGGCAGCGGAGTCATCAACAACTGGACCCGTAACATCGGCCTGTTGGCCGCCACCTTTCTCACCCTCGACGACCTCGCCCCCAACCGCGTCATTTGCGGCATCGGCGCCTGGTGGGACCCCCTGGCGAAAAACGTCGGCATCGAGCGCCGCAAGCCGCTCCTGGCCATGCGCGAGACCATCGAAGTGATGCGCCGGCTTCTGGCCATGGAGCGCGTGACCTTCCACGGTGAGTTCCACCATGTCGACGGTATCGAGCTGGACGTTGTCCATGGTCGTCGCGAAGCGCGCAACGTGCCTATCTACATCGGCGCCACCGGCAGCCAAATGATGGAGCTGACCGGCGAGATCGCCGATGGCGCCGTTTTGAACTACTGCGTACCGCCGGAATACAACGACGAAGCCATGAGACACCTGGAGATCGGCGCCAGAAAGGCCGGTCGCAGCGTGGACGACCTCGACCGGCCGCAGCTCATCGTCTGCTCGGTCGACAACGACCGCAAGGCCGCCCTTGACGGCGCCCGTGGCCTGCTCACCCAGTATCTGGCCCAGCAGCCCCATATCGCCAAGGCCAGCGGCGTGGACGAGGACGTGGTGCGACAGATCCAATCGATCCTGGGCTGGCCTGCTACCAAGGAGCAGATCCGTCAGGCCATGCCCCTGGTTCCGGACGACCTGGTCCGGCACATCACCGCCAGCGGCTCGCCCGCCGAGGTCAAGTCCAAGGTACAGGAGTACATCGACCGCGGCTGCACCTGTCCCGTCCTCTATCCGCTCGGCGACCCCAAGCTGATGATCGACGTCTTTGCCACCAGGTAGAAACCAGGCAACCGTCGTCGTCGCGGCGACGGTTGCTTCCGAAAATGACCACCTCACTCAGCCCCAAGTTCTATCTCGGCGCCATCACGATTCTCCACCACGCCGAGCAAGCGTTGCGCGCCTCGGGGGAAGAGGCGTCCACTTACCTCTTTGCCCACGCTTACCAGACGCCGGACGCAGCCATCGATCCCGATGCGCCGGTGGTCAACCGCTACACGCTGCCGAATGGTGCGCCACTGATCGTCATCACCGACGTAACCCGAACACAGACTGTGGTGCTAACGCCCGAAGATAGGGAAGACACGCCTGCATCCTAGCCAGGATCGAGGCCAGGCGTAGCGATTTGGAGGGTTGTGGCGTCCCATAGCCGGTACACGTCCCGCGTTTGGACGCGCCCGCCACCCGATGGCACACTTACCCCGGAGGGGACGTGCGTACACTACGTCCGCCGCGCCGCCGGCGTCGAGTCGTTATGGCCTATCTCAAACCCAACAGAATCCTACTCCTGATCGCCGGCTTGATGGTGGTCGTCGTGGTAGCCGCCCAGCAGACGCTGCCGTCGGCCGCACAAGCGCCCGCAATCATCTCTGACGCCCATGCTGTGGCCGCGCCCGCCTTCGCGCCCGCGGCCACGTCTGCCGCTGCCCATGCACCGGCCACCTCCCCTGGCGCCAAGGCTCCCTACCCGGGTACCTACATCTTCCTCGACAATGGCGACATCGCCCCCTCCAAGGCGAACTTCGTCGGCGCCCACATGAAGTTCTTCTGGAGCGACATCGAGCTCGCCAAAGACTATTTCGACTGGTCGAGTATCGACGACTGGTTAGACGAGCAGAGCAGCCTGGGCAAGCCCTCGATCATCGGCATCAGCCTGTACGACGGGCGCTGCTGTGGCGGTCAGCACACACCGCGCTGGTTGCAGTGGCAGAACCTGGACACCCTCGTCCGCTGCGATGCCGTCGGCTGGCCCATCCCGCGCTACTGGCACCCGCAGGTGTTGGCCGAATATCGCGAGTTCATTCAGGCACTGGCAGGGCGCTACGACGGCGACCCGCGTGTCGCCTGGATCGAAATGGGGACTGGCATCTTCGGCGAGGCCAAGCCTGCGGACAGTTCGGATTGGAACTGTCTGCTGAATGCGGGCCTGACCGCACAGGTCTGGATCGAGACATCGATGCACATGCTCGACTACTACGCCGAGGCGTTCAAGGAGACCCCCGTCCTCTACCAGTTTGCGCCAGTCTACACCCCACAGGGCGAATCGATGCGCCAGCGCCGCGAGCTGACCGACTATGCCGCCGAGCTTGGCATCGGCGTCAAACATAACGGGTTGGAACCTGATGCCACCACCGCTATCGTCGACGACCCCAACAAGTCCTATTACAGGGCCGGACAATGGGATCCCTTCTTCACCCACTGGCAGACCGTCCCCACCAGTTGGGAAAGCTACGCCTCGCAGAAGTGCCTGGACCCGGTGACAGGCGCCGCCAGCGCCGCTATTACCATGTGGTGTGTCTACGCCGGTCTCAACGCCCACGCCGACTACTTCGTCTTCGACAAGGCACTGGTGACCGACCCCGGCCGCCAGATCTATCTCGCCTTTGCCCAGCATTACCTGGGAGCGGAGATCGGCACCACCGACTCGGTGTGGGTGGCGCTGCGGGAACACGAACCGCGTGCTGGCGACTTTTTTCCTCCCCGCGGTAACTTCGGCATGTGGCTGGTTCAGAACGACGCCGTACCCGGAGGACGCACCATACCGGC
Source organism: uncultured Caldilineales bacterium (assembly GCA_964535455.1). Taxonomy (GTDB): domain Bacteria; phylum Chloroflexota; class Anaerolineae; order J102; family J102; genus SSF26. The sequence goes on along the minus strand of CAZHTZ010000209.1, from coordinate 1,731 downwards.
ATGGAACAAGGGGCCGTATCTCGAGGGGCGCTACACGCGACGCACCAACCGGGCGGGCGGCGACCCCGACATGTATTTCGATGTGGACAACGGTTGGCTTTACCGGAATGGTGACAAGGCAGTCACCGTTGAAGTGATCTACCTGGATGAGGGAACCGACACCTGGTCATTGCACTACGATGCCACTGACAATCTCGACAAGGTGGCGGCCACCGTGCGCAAGACCAACACCGGCCAGTGGCTGACCCAGACGTTCACCCTGTCCGACGCCTATTTTGGCGACCGGCTGCCCGGCGGCGGCGGCCGCCCCGGCTCCGACTTCTATCTCAGCAGCAATGAGACCGACGATTTCTTCCATCGCCTCCGCGTCTTCAAGTCCGGCGTCGTCCCCACCCCCACCCCCCAGCCCATCGTCACTGCCACGCCTTCGCCTACTCCCGACCCCAGCACATCTACCGCGCCCACCTACCTGCAGTTGCGCGACGGCGTGAGCGGCTTTGGCGGTACAGCCGACACCTGGGTGGGCGGGAACGCCTGCTCCAAGGTGGATGGCGATGTGGGGACAACCCCTCACGGTGGCAGCGACCGTCTCAGCCTGCGCGCCAGCGGCGAGAATGCCGCCGTTGGCATCTGCAATGTCCTCCTTCGCTTCGATCTGGGCCGGGTGCCGCGCGGCAGCCATATCCTCTCCGCCCGCCTGGTGGTGAAGGGCATCAAGCAGAGCAACGCAGCACGGCTGTATTTCAACACCTTTGAGGTGCTCAAGCCCTGGCGCGAAGACCAGGCCACCTACTATCTGGCGCAAGCGGGTAAGCCCTGGACCAAGGCCGGCGCCGACAGTCCCGGTGATCACCCCACGCCCCAATATGATACCAGTGTGCTCTCAGGTCCCACCGAACAGACCGGTTGGGGGAGTGCGTACATTACGCCGCTGGTGCAGCGCTGGGTGGACGACCCCTCCGCCAACAACGGCATACTCCTCCTCCCCTTCGGCAACCCTGTGCAGTGGGATCTGGCCTCCAGCGAAAACCCTGAGACCCGCTGGCGCCCGGCTCTGGAAATTCTCTACTATGGACCGGGCAACCCGGCGCCCACGGCCACCCCGACCTCCACCGCCACGTCTACGCCAACGAGAACGCCGACGCCTTCCCTCACGCCCACGCCGACGACAACGTCGTCACCCGCGCCGACTTCAACTCCCTCCCCCACCCCCTCGCCGACTGCTACTCCCTCCCCCACCCCCGCGACCGGGGCCATTGAAGGCGCCGCGTTCCACGACCTGAACGAGAACCAGGCGCACGAACAGGAAGAGCCGGGCATCGCCGGCGTTCGGATCGACCTGCTCAGACCCGGCGGCGACGCGATCGCCGCCTTCACCGCCACGGACGGGAGCTTTGGCTTCCCAAACCTGCCGCCCGGCAACTACGTTCTCAGCGAAGAACAGCCTGAGGGATGGGGGGCGCCCAAGCCCGCCAGCCCTCTGGCTGTGCTTGTCATCGCCAATCATGCGCATCAATTGGCTTTCGCCCACCAACCCCTACCTACTGCCACAGCCACGCCTACCGTGCCGTCGGAACTCCGGCTGTGGCTGCCCCGCTACCTGCGCTAGCGGATAGGATGACCCCTGCCCAAAGCAGGGTTCACCTTGACACTGGGGACGTATCACGCGACACTGTAGATCCCAAGACAGCATCTCACCTGTCTGGCGAATGCCACCCGGCGAGTCGATCA
>CAZHTZ010000208.1:0-5199 GCA_964535455.1 uncultured Caldilineales bacterium | reverse complement strand
TTACGCATTACGCATTACGCATTACGTAATGCGCAGTCCGTCCTCCGTCCTCTGTCCTCTGTCCTCTTCTTTCCGTAACGCTTTTCGTAACGATCTGAGGACGCTGGCTCGCTATACTGCGGGCAACGGTCAAGTACAGAGGTCAGCGCCTCCCATCGAGGACCCCAAGAGTCAAACCCATGACCAGCCGTCTCAATTTCCTACGCAGACACACCCCCGCCGACACAGCCGCGCCGCTGCCAAGCACGGCCGCCGCTTTATCCCCGGCTGAGGCGGTCCCGTCGAAATCGGCGCTTGTCAATCTGCCGATGCCGATCGCGCCCAATGATCCCCTGGTGGCCTATTTCCAGCACAACTCGGCGCCGGTGGAGCTGAGCAGGTTGAACCTCGATTCTCCGGTCCTCGAGCAACTGCGCGCCGAGGGCGTGGCGCTGGTGGTGCCGCTGGTCAGCCAGGGGGAACTGGTCGGCATGATCAACATGGGACCGCGCATGAGCGAGCAGGAGTACACGAGCGAGGACCGCAAGCTGCTGGGCGATCTCTCGTCGCAGGCCGGCCCGGCGGTGCGCGTGGCCCAACTTGTGCGCCAGCAGCAGATCGAGGCCCTGGAACGGGAGCGCATGGAGACAGAGCTGCGCGTCGCCCGCGTCATCCAACAGACTCTGCTGCCGCAGAAGCTGCCGGAGCTGGAGCAGTGGAAGGTGGGGGCGCTGTGGCAGCCGGCGCGGGCCGTTAGCGGCGACTTCTATGACTTCATCCAGTTTCGCGACGGCCGTCTGGCCATCATTATCGCCGACGTGACCGACAAGGGCGTGCCCGCAGCCCTGGTGATGGCCACCACGCGCAGCATCCTGCGCGCCGCGGCCGAGCGCCTGGTTTCGCCCGGGGCGGTGTTGGAGCGGACCAACGATGTCCTCTGCCCCGACATCCCGCCGAAGATGTTCGTTACCTGTTTCTACGCCCTGCTCGACCCCGCCACCGGCTACCTGCGCTATGCCAATGCCGGGCAGAACCTGCCCTTTGTGCAGCGGCAGGGGAGCGTGGACGAGCTGCGGGCGACGGGGATGCCCTTGGGCCTGCTGCCGGGCATGGGCTATGAGGAGAAGGAGACCATCCTCCATCCCGGCGACCGCCTGCTGCTGTACAGTGACGGCCTGGTCGAGGCCCACAACCGCCAGCGCGAGATGTTCAGCACCCCGCGGCTGCGCAACCTGCTGGCCGAGCACTGCGGCGACGCCAACCTGGTGCAGTACCTGCTGGACCAGATGCACGAGTTCACCGGCCCTGATTTGGAGCAGGAAGACGACGTCACCTTTGTGACCGTCGAGCACCTGCCGTCGCCGGAGTCCGTGGCTGCCAACGAAGGTTGGGAGTTGCTCGACAGCTTCGAGCTGCCCAGCGAACCGGGCAACGAGCGCCAGGCCATGGCCCGCGTGGCCGCGATCGTCGCCGATATGGGACTGCCGGTCGACCGGGTGGAGAAGCTGAAGACCGCGGTCGCCGAGGGAACCATGAATGCCATGGAGCACGGCAACCACTATGCCGCCGGCAAGCCGGTCACTATCGCCGTCCTGCGCAGTCCGGCCGCCCTTGCCGTGCGCATCACCGACCAGGGCGGCGGCCGCCCCATCCCCACCGCCGCCACGCCCGATCTGGCCGCCAAGCTCGCCGGTCTGCAATCGCCCCGGGGCTGGGGTCTGTTCCTGATCAGGAGCATGGTCGACGACATGACCATCGTCTCCGACGAGCGCCACCACACGCTCGAACTCATCTTTTTCCTCGATGGAGGCACCGATGGCCACCCAACCTCTTGAAGCCAGCGTCCGGTTCCAGCCCGGCATGGCCATCATCGACCTGAAAGGGGAGATCGATGGTTTTGGCGAGGCGGCGCTGCAAGCAGCATACGACCAGGTCGAAGGCCAGAAACCCGAAGCCGTTCTGCTCAACTTCAGCGCCGTCGACTACATCAACAGCACCGGCATCGCCCTCATCGTTGGGCTGCTGGCGCAGGCGCGCAAGGCCCGCCGCCGCGTGCTCACCTGCGGGCTGAGCGACCACTACCAGCACATCTTCACCATCACGCGTCTGGCCGACTTCATGACCATGATGCCGGACGAAGCCAGCGCCCTGGCAGCAGCAAACGTTTGAACGTTCCAACGTTCGAACGTTGACACACACACCACCCACTTTGGAGGTCCCGTTCCCATGCCCCAAGCCAAACTCACCACCGGCGTCCGCCGTCTCGGCAGCGCCAGCATCATCGACATCCAGGGGGAAGTTAACGGCCTGGCCGAAGACACCCTGATGGACGCCTACGCCCAGGCCAGCGTCAACGGCGTGCGCACCATCATCCTCAACTTCTCGAATCTGGAATACATGAACAGCTCCGGCATCGGCCTGCTGGTGACGCTGCTGATCCGGGTGCAGCGCCAGAAGCAGCAGCTCCGGGCCTACGGTCTCACCGAGCACTACTGCCAGATCTTCGAGCTGACCCGGCTGAACGAGGCCATCGGCATCTACGATGCCGAGGCGGATGCGTTGGCCGGTTTGTGACAATCCATCAGTAGGGGCGACGCACTTCGAGCGAAGGTTTGCTTAATAGAACGGCGTTTGCTCGAAGTGCGTCGCCCTCACTCACAGGAGGCAACCATGACAGATACTTCCACCGACCCGACGACCCACGCCCGCGAAGGCGATTGGGCTACGCCGGTCGATAGACTGAGCGTCGGCGCCATCTCGCCCGACGCCATGAACCTGAACGTTCAGGGAAAGCGCATCACCTCCCCGCTGCAGGGCTTCGGCCAACTGTGGCAGAAGACCTACAAGATTCCCCTGACCGGCGCCAACGTGACACCGCAGGAAGTGATCGAGGTCTGGAAAGCGCACTTCCCGGAGTTCTGGCCCCAGGGCAACCGCTTCTACGGCGGCCAGGGCCCCATCCATGCCGGGGACGTCGCCGTCCTCAACCTGGCCAGTCCCGTGCCCGGCGCCGGCATCTCCACCGGCGTTCTCGTCATCTACAGCGATGACATCTCCTTCTCCTTCCTGACGCCGCAGGGCCACATGTTTGCGGGCATGAACACCTTCAGTTCGACGGTCGAGAATGGGGTCACAGTGGCCCAGAACCAGGTGCTGGTGCGGGCAAGCGACCCTGTGTTCGAGCTCGGCTGCCGGCTGGGCGTGGTCCACAAGGGCGAGGACGCCTTCTGGAAGGGCACCCTGACCAACCTGGCCGCCCGTTTCGGCGTGCAGGGCCAGGCAGTCGAGCAGAAGAACGTGCTGGTGGACAACAAGGTGCAGTGGTCGGAAGCGGGCAACATCTGGCACAACGCCGCCATCCGCACGACCCTGTACATGCCGGTCTACTGGGCGAAGCGGGCGTTGGGGAAATGACCGCGGACGGCAGACGGCCGACCACGGGGAAGGGCGAATGGCGGATTGCGAATTGCGAATTGCGGATTGCGAAATGGAGGCGTCATACATGATGCGTGATGAGGAGTCGACGGCTGGCGGTCGGTGGTCCGTTGTCGGCGGTCGTCCGTCGTCCCTCGCCCTGCGGCTGGCGCGTATCGGGGCGTGGGCGTTCACCCTGGGCGCCATCGTCCTGTTCCTCTACGCGGCGACGCAGTACTATGCTTACGCCGTGCAACTGCCGCCCGCATTGCTGCCAAACGCCGGCTGGAGCGCGGAGACGCTGCGTTCGGCCCTGGCGCAGCTTGGGCTGACACCGGCGGCCTATGTGCTCTACAACATGGTCGCTGCGTTCGTGGTCGCCTTCTGGTCGGCTGTGGTCGCGATCCTGATACTCTGGCGCCGGGGTGACAACGCCTTCAGCCTGTTCCTGGCGGTCGAGCTTGTCGCCATCGGCGTGCTCACTACACCCGTCGCCAGCTACCTTCAGATCCTGTTTCCGTCATGGCAACCGGTGGCGGAGGCGTTGTCGTGGTTCCTATGGCCGGGGTTCTTCGTCTTGTTCTACCTCTTTCCTGACGGGCGCTTTGTCCCGCGTTGGGCGCGCTGGCTGGCGGTGATGTGGGGAATGGTCGCCTTGGGTGGCTATCTCGCCACTCTGGTCGCCCCGGGCGCCGTTGATTGGCTGCTCTTTCCGCTGCTGCCTTTGATGATCACGGCCTTCGGTTCTCAGGTCTATCGCTACCTCCGCGTCGCCGATGCGCTGCAGCGCCAACAGACCAAGGTGGTTCTGGCAGCCGTCTGCGTCCTCCTGGTGCTGTTTCCCTTGGTGTCGGTCGTCAACCTCCTCTACGGAAACAATGACACCGGCTTGAACGGGCTGCGCTGGGCGCTTCTCAACACGCTTCTCATCTCCGGAGCGATGGCTTTGCTTCCGATTGCCATCGGCGTCGCCATCCTGCGCTACCGGCTCTGGGACGTCGACATCGTCATTCGCAAGACCCTGGCCTATGCAGTGCTTTCGGTCTTACTGGCGCTGGTCTACTTCGGCAGCATCGCCATCCTGCAGGGCGTCGTGACCGCGGTCAGCGGTCAGTCGTCGACGGTTGTCATTGTCCTCTCCACCCTGGCCATTGCGGCGCTGTTCAGCCCCTTGCGCCGCCGCATCCAGAACGCCATCGACCACCGTTTCTACCGCAAAAAGTACGACGCCGTCCAGGTGTTGGCGGCGTTTGCGGCCACGGCCCGGGATGAGCCTGATCTGGAGAAGCTGGCAGCCGAGCTCATGACGACGGTCAGCACTACCATGCGGCCATCGCACCTGGGCCTGTGGCTCAAGCCTCTGGCCACCCGCCGGGCGTTCGGCGACGAGACCAGGGACTGAGCCATGAAGCCGGCCGAATACGACGCCGTCATCGTCGGCTCCGGCCCCAACGGCCTGGCCGCGGCCATCGTCCTGGCCCAGGCAGGGCGTTCGGTCCTGCTGTTGGAGGCTCGGGACACGGTGGGCGGCGGCACGCGCTCAGGCGAGATCACGCTGCCCGGCTTTGTCCATGACATCTGCTCCGCCATCCACCCGCTGGGGATGGGCTCGCCCCTGTTCGGCAAGCTGCCCCTAGCCGAATTTGGCCTGGAGTGGATCCAGCCGGACCTGCCCCTGGCCCACCCGCTGGACGACGGCACGGCGGTGGCGCTCCATCGCTCTGTGGACGAGACGGCGGCGGCCCTCGGCGGCGACGGCAAAGCCTGGAAGCGGCTGATAGGCCCGCTGGCGGCCGATTGGGAACG
>CAZHTZ010000207.1:0-5344 GCA_964535455.1 uncultured Caldilineales bacterium | reverse complement strand
CTCTCAACCATGGGCTCAGATGCACCACTGCGGGGTCGGTCTTAGCTTGTCTGGATGCTGCCTCCATTGTGGCACATCCGCCTCCAAGTTTCTGTACCAGGGCAGGCCGCACCCGGCCTGGAAACTCTCAACATGACATAATGCAAATCATCTCCAAAGACAGCGTGCTCAACGAACTGGGGCGCGCCGAAGGCAGCTTTGGCGCATCCTGGCGCTGCTTTGTTAGAATGAGTCATGCGTCACTCCTCCTTTTTGACCCAAGTCGGTTTGGCTTTCCTGTTGCTGGTGGTTGGTTTGGTCGCTCCAATGCGTGAGACGAGCGCCGCAGGGCGGTGGGCTCCCGGGCCGGAGCCGAGGGTTCACGTCGTCGCCGCCGGCGAAACCCTCTCGACCATTGCCCCGCGCTACGGCGTGACCGTGGCGGAAATCGTGGCGGCAAACAGACTGAAGAGCGCCGATCTTATTCAGATTGGACAACGTCTGGTCATCCCGGCGGCAGGCGTGGAACAGATACCAACCACCGGCAAGAATCCGGGGGCCATGGCGCCGGTGGTCTATGAGACCTACCGGCCCAAACCCGGCGATACCCTGGGTTCCATTGCCCGCCAATTCAAGGTGTCGCCCCAGACACTGCTTGAAGCGAATAGCGCCGACAGGCCGAGCGAGCTGCTCGAGTGTGCAGAGATACGAGTGCCGGTCTTGCAGCTCCCCGATGTACCGGCGCCATTTGTCCTTGTCGAGTACAGCGGGCCGATTATCCAGGGCCGTTCAGGCGTGGCGCGTGTGACCCTGGATCAGCCGCTTCTGCCCTCCGGTACATTTGGCAACACCGTTCTCACCTTCGCATTTGAGCGTAAGACGTCTCTCGGTCATCGCTATTGGGCGCTGCTGCCCACCAACGCCATCACGCCGCTGGGTGAGCGAGCACTCACCGCCCGCGTGGGCGACGCCCAGGTCGTGCAGCCGGTGAAGGTGGTTTCAGGCGCCTATGAAACCCAGCACATCGTTCTGCCTGCCGGCAAGGGCGATCTGCTGGCCCCGGCCCGTACGCAGCCGGAGATCAAGCGCCTGATGGCGCTCTGGACGACGCCCAGCAACCAGCAGCAGTGGCAGGGCGCCTTCCGCTTTCCCATCGCCGATGGATTCCAGCAGACATCGCCCTATGGCACCCGCCGCAGCTACAATGGCGGGCCTGTCAGCTCTTTTCACGAAGGAACCGACTGGGGCGCGCCGGAAGGAACGCCCGTGATCGCACCGGCGGCGGGGACGGTCGTTCTGGCGGAACCCCTCGACGTGCGTGGGGGCGCCGTCATCATCGACCACGGCCTCGGCGTTACCTCCAACTTCTGGCACCTCTCACGCATCGACGTGAAGCCTGGGGAGCAAGTCAAATCCGGGCAAACCATTGGCCTGGTGGGGACGACGGGCCTCTCCACCGCAGCCCACCTGCACTGGGAAATGCGTATCGGCGGCGTGGCGGTGGAACCGCGGCAGTGGAGCCGCGTGAACTTCCCCTACGTGGGCGAAGCTCCGACGCAGTAACGGCAAAAGAAAGCGCCGGTGGCAGGGCCTTCTGGCCGCGACCGGCGCTTTCTTCGAGTACTGCGAGCGGGCTCTTAGTCTTCTTCGCCCTTGCTCTTGCGAATCACTACAGGCTCCGGCGCGCCTTCCTCGCCGGCGCCGCCTTCAGCCTCTGCCAGAACGCGCGGCATGCTCAGGCTGATCACGACGTCGTTGGGATCCTGGTGGATGGTCACGCCCTTGGGCACGGCCAAGGCGGAGACGCGCACGACGTCATCGATCTCCACCAGCGTGCTCATGTCCACCTTGAAGTAGTCAGGGATGTCGCCAGGGAGGCACTCGACATGGATGCGATCCAGGTGGTGGATAATGACGGCGCCGCCCTTGATCGCCGGCGACTCACCTTCCATATGGATGGGCACCTCGGTGCGGACGGCTACGTCCATCTGCACCTGGTAGAAGTCCACATGCGTGATGCTGCGCCGCGTGGGGTGACGCTGCACTTCGCGCAGAAGGGCATAGACCGTGGCGTTGCCAAGCCCGTGCAGCTCGATGAGCTGGCTGACGCCGCCCGAGCGCAGGAGCTTGAGCAATTCGAGTTCCTTGAATTGCAGCGATGTAGCTTGTTTCCCCTGGCCGTAGACGACGCCGGGGACCAGGCCTTCGGCCCGGACCCTGTTGGCATGGCCGCTTTCGCCTTTGCGGGGTTCGACATTGAGAACGAGTTGCATGAAAAAGGCTTCCTTGAGCAGATACTTGGCTTTGTTTGCGTTGTCTCGGGTTGGGGTGGGTCTAGCTGGCGGTGTTGCGACGCAGCACCAGCGCCACCAGGGCGCCAGCAAGGGCAAGACCCACTGCCGCCAGACCGCCGATGATCACTGCCGTCCGGCCATCGATAAGGGTTTCGACATTGCCATCGACCCTGCCGGCCAGCAACACAGCCACCCGCGTCTCGGCGCTGGTGACCTGGCTGGCAACAATCATGCCGACCTGAGACGCAGTCACCTCAACATGGTCGGCGGCAATCAGGCCGGCCCCGCTGTCCTGCAGGTGCACCTCATTGGCTTTGACGCTGCCGGCGCCGCTCTGGTACATTTCGACATACTGGGCCTTGACGTTCTGAGCAGCGCCTTGCTGGACGGTAACAGATTCGCCCGCGACCTGGCTTTGCTTGGAGGGATGGCCATTGCTGCCGGCCGGGATGTCAGTGTCGGGATTGTAGTCGTCGAAAGTAGCCATAGAGTGGTTTGACCGTGGAGTGGTTCTGGCGCGCAACAGCTCTCTATTTTAGCCAAGAGCCATCGCTTACGCAAACCAGGAGCCTGTTTGCGTGTTGCGCTCCGCTGCGGGGTCGAACACGGCTCACGCCTGACCTCCGTCAGGCCCGCTTTGAGCCTGGTTCTCTCTGGAGACCTGTCAACGCCGCTCCTCGTTTTTGCCAGGGCGATGTGAGTGTGCTAGGATGCAATGTCACTGCATTCACGATCGCATGAAGACACCCAGCGGGTGTCTTTCTTTGTGTCGCAGCATTTAAGGATGTGAATCCCATGAGCTACCTTCTGAAATCACTGGAAGACCAGAATCTGAAAGAGAACGCCCCGGACCTGCGCGTCGGCGACACCGTCAAGGTCCATAATCGCATTGTCGAGGGCAACAACGAACGCGTCCAGGTGTTCCAAGGCACGGTGATTGGCCTGGCCGGCGCCGGACCCGCCGAAAGCGTCACGGTGCGCAAAATCGGTGCTCACGGCGTGGGCGTGGAGCGCATCTTCCGCCTGCACTCGCCGCGTGTCGAGAAGATCGAGGTCGTGCGCGGGGGCAAGGTCCGACGGGCCAAGCTCTACTTCCTGCGCGATCGCGTCGGCAAGAAGGCGCGTCTGAAGCAGGAGCGTCGCTAGGCTGCCCACCGCACGGGTTTGCCGGCAGGGCGACAGATGGAATGCGAACGAGGCGTGAGTCACTGGCTCACGCCTTTTTGCGTCCTTCCGCTAGTGTTTGATCGCTCCATACCGATCTGATTTGACAGAAACCCGCGGGTGCGAGACAATTAGAACGCATGTTCTTTTCGGATTTCTAAGGAGTGTACCATGACTGAAATCTCCGTTGCCGTCGTGCAAATGCAGCCCAAGCTGGGCGACCTGGAAGCCAACCTGTATCGGATGGCCGACACCGTCGAACGAATCTGCAGCGAGGAGAAGACCGACCTGATCATCTTCCCGGAGCTGGCCACGACCGGCGTCGAGAACGGGGTCAATTTCAATCGCATGGCCGAGCGTGTGCCAGGGCATCAGTTCAATGTGCTGGCAACCAAGGCCGCCGACTTCTCGACTCACATCGTGTTCGGGCTGCCAACGAAAGAGAAGGTCGAAAGCATCTTCTACAATGCGGCCGTCGTCATCGGTCCCGACGGCGAACTGCTGGGCGAATACCGCAAGGTGCACCTGAAAGGGGAGGAGCGCCTGAGCTTCCGGCCGGGATACCGCTTCCCCGTGTTCGACACGGGGTTTGGCACCATCGGCGTGCTAATCGGCTGGGACATGGCATTCCCCGAGGCTGCTCGCTCTCTGGTGCTCACCGGCGCCGAAATCCTGTGTGTGCCGTCGGCCTACGAGGAACCCTACATCGACGAGTGGCGAGCCTTCTGCGTGGCCCGCGCCGTGGAGAACGGCGCTTTTGTGCTGGCGGCCAACCGCGTGGGGGATGAACCCAGCCGCCGCTATTTCGGCGAAAGCATGATCGTGGGCCCCGACGGCGCCATCATCAGCAGCATCCGCGATCCCGAACAGCCGGCCACGGCTGGTTATGCGTTCGCCACCCTCGACATCGATGCCGTGCGACGGTATCGTGAGGAAATGCAGATCATCATGTCCCGCCAGCCCAACGCCTACGGTTCCATCGTCAAGAAATACTGAGTCACAAGCCCATGACGCCTCCGCTTCCGCCTCGCATCGATCTTCGCAGCGATACGTTTACCCTGCCCACGCCGGCCATGCGCGAAGCGATGGTGTCGGCGCCGCTGGGCGACGACGTCTTTGGCGAAGACCCCACGGTCAACCGGCTCGAAGCCCTCGCTGCCGCGACCATGGGAACGGAAGCGGCGCTCTTTGTCACCAGCGGCACCCAGGGCAACCTGGTGAGTCTGCTCGCGCATTGCGGCCGGGGGGATGAACTCATCGTCGGCGATTCCGCCCACACCTACATTAATGAGCAAGGCGGTTCGGCAGCCGTAGGCGGCATCCATCCCCGGGCCGTGGCCACACAACCCGATGGCACCCTGCGCCTGGAGGATATCCGGGCGGCCATCCGGGACAACAACCCGCACTTCCCGGTGTCCCGCCTGGTCTGGCTGGAAAACACGCACACTCGTTGCAGTGGGGCCTATTTGACGCCGCAGTATACCGCTTCCGTGGTGGAGTTCGCGCATCATCATGGCCTCAAACTGCACATCGATGGCGCCCGCATCTTCAACGCCGCCGTTGCTCAACAGGTCGACGTGCGCCACCTGGTAGGTGAAGCGGACTCGGTTTCGTTCTGTCTGAGCAAGGGCCTGAGCGCCCCGGTGGGCTCCGTGGTCTGTGGCTCCGAAGCCTTCATCCATCAGGCGCGCCGGGCCCGCAAAGTGCTGGGCGGGGGCATGCGCCAGGCGGGAGTGCTGGCGGCGGCAGGGATTGTCGCCCTCACGGACCTGGTTGACCGCCTGGCTGACGACCATGCCCATGCGCGGCCGCTGGCCGAAGGCATCATCGCCTTTCCCGGCAGACAACTGGCAATTTCCCGCCTACCAACCAACAACCTCATTTTCGTGATCCCCCATCCCACCACC
>CAZHTZ010000206.1:0-5354 GCA_964535455.1 uncultured Caldilineales bacterium | reverse complement strand
TGATCGCAGCACCACCACGTTGCCCAGATAGCGGTTGGCGTTGTCGTCTCCGGGCTCCTTGGCGACCTCACGGGTCAGCAGCGTACCCAGCCCGAAACGCACAACGATCTCGAACAGCGTGTAGAGTTGGACGGCGAAGGTGTAGGCGCCCACCCCCGCCGGATTCAGGATGCGGAGGTAGAGCAGTGCAAAGGCATAGTCGATGAGCTTGTTGATCAGCGACATTGCCATCGGCACCAACGAGTTCTTCGCTACCCGGCGTACGGAAGCACCCTCGCTCATCTGCTCACGATAGAAGCGCCCCCATGCCCACCATCCCACCAATAGAAGCAGGAACATGCCCGCAAGGAAGCTGGTGTACAGGCCCAGCTTGAACGACAGAGGCGTGTAGTGGAAACGTACCATGTACCAGCCGGGCTGGTCGATGTGGACGGCCCGGAAATTGCCGTTGGCACGGTACAGCGGCAGCTCGGCTTCGTGGACGCCCTCGGCGCCATCCACCGAGGCCAGGGGCCGGATGTAGGCGCGCCACCCGGGGAAGTAGGCGTCGTTGAGCACCAGCCAACCCGGCGCGTCGACATCGACTTCGACCTCCACGTCGCTGAGTCCATAACTGTGCACCTTGGCCTCGCGTTTGGCGCCGAAGGCAGGCGCCGGCAGGGGATCTTGGGTGCTCAGCACCACCGTCTGTCGCGGGTCCTGCGCCCGCACCGTTTCCCAGAGGTGTCGCTCATCCGCCGCCACCGCTTGCGGTACCACCAGAGCGCGGGGTAAGGCGCTCTGGTTCTCGTAAATCCTTACCTCGCCGTCGTATGCAAGTCGATACCCCGGGTTGGTGATCTCCTGCGTGGTGACCACGTAGCGCACGCCCAACAAATGAAACAACGGATCGTTGAGTGCCGGGAAGTTGGGAACGTAGATCGGCCCGATACGGTTGTAAAGAAGATCGCCCTGGGTCTGCAGTTGCGACATGTATTGGACATACTGGCGCGGAATGATGGAATCGTATCCCCGTATGTCCTCTAACCCATCGTACATCCCCAGATTGGCGTTGTAGGTCTTTTGTTCCTCCGGGTCCTGAAGCGTGGTGAAGCGCCAGGGTTGCGCCGCATCTCGCTGCTGGGCAAGCCAACGGGCGGCGGGCGGGCGATATTCGAGCAGCGCCGGGTCGACCCTGGGATTGAAACCCGAGCCGATCAGCCACAAGTCAAGGAAAAGCAGAACGAGCGTCGCCAGTTGCCAGATGCGCAGGCCCACCGACCAGGTGAAGCCCTTGTCGGCAAGGGCTTTGGCTTCGGCCTGAGCGTCCACGGGTCCGATGAGACGGCGCTGGCCCAGGGGCGACAACGCCAGCAGGAGCACCGCACCCGCACTCAGGAGCATGAAACCGAACTGCAACAGGCGACCGGCCTCGTAGCTCCAAAACAGCTTGCCGCCGGCAAACGCGGCCTGCGCCTGCGACGACGCCGCCACCACGCGGTCACCCAGCGCTACGAACGGCCCGGGCACAAAGCGACTCAACAGCAGCAGGGCCAGCAACACACCGCCCAGTGCGGTCAAGGCATAACCGGCCAGACGGGCCGAGTCCGTGAAGGTCAAGCGCCGAAAATGTCGCGCACCTCCCAGCACGCCCAGATGGACGCCCTCGACCGCCAGCTGTAACCGTTCGAACCCGAACCCAGCCAGCATGGCCATGGCTAAGGTATAGGGAAACACCCAGCGAAAGGCCGAATGCAACTGCTTGTAACCGGGCAGGCCGTAATACAAGAGGGTGTAGAGCGGCGTCCCAAAGGCGAAAGCCAGCGACAGGACCGCCAAGATAGCGAAACCAATGACATAGAAGCGGCCGGTGGGAGGGCGCACCCAGCCAGGACGATCGGAGGGCTGCCGCACGGGTTCGCCACGCAGGCGGCCGCCCACGTCGAAAAAGCCCAACACGGCGAACACCAGCGTGAGAATGCCAACGTAGTTGGCCCCTTCCACGTAGTTCTTGATTCCCCAGAATACCGTCCGGGTGTCCTGACCGGCGGCGTTGAGCCACACATCGTACCGCTGCCCCGTCCACCAGTCGCGGATCGTATGATGAGAAGGATTGCCAAACAGGTCGGGGAGCACGAAGGTCAGGATCTGCCGTAGCGGCCAGGCCCAACCCACGACATCACGGTAGCTTACCGAGCCCTGCCGGAAGTTCTGCGTCACCAGCTCGTAGAGAGGGATGAGCTGCACGGCTGCCAGAAGCAGCCCGGTGACAGCCATAAAGAGCAGCCACCCGCCAATGCGCAGGACCGGTCGCCACACTCCGATACGCCGCCATACGCCGAAGAGCCGCCACAGACTGTACATGCCGCCGACGAGCAGCGTGTAATAGGTGATCTCGACATGTCCGGCCAGGGCAACCATCCCCAACACGATGGCGCCGGAGACAATGTAGGCCACCGGCACAAAGGGCGCGTTTCCTTTCTCCTCCTGCTTGCGCACCACCAACTCGATGAGTGCGAGGACAAGAGGCAGCCACGCCGCACCGGCGATCATCATCTGGAAGACGACCGAGCTGATGAAGAAACCGGAGAACATGTAGGCAATGCCGGCGAACAGCGCCCCTGCCCGTCCCACCCGCAACACACGCGCGAAGATGTAGGTGCTCATGCCTGCCAGCGCCACCATCAGCCAGGTGAACACTCCATAGGCGATAGGCAGCGGTAGGAGATAGTAGACAATGCTCGGCGGGTAAAGCGCCGAGTGCTGGCCCGCAGCCAGGAACGGAACGCCCGTGAACAGATACGGGTTCCACAGCGGCAGCTCACCCTGGCTCACTGCCTGACGGATCAGGTGCTTCCAGGGGTAGTTCTCCAACACCAGGTCCGAAAGCAGGGCGTTTTGCGGCTCTCCCACCCCTAGCAGCGGAGCCGAGCTGCGCCACGGCTCGTATTGGTAAAGATTGTCCGCTGGAAGCAGAGTCTTGGCGCCAAAGACGACCGGCCCGAACCAGAGCAGCGGCAGCAGAAACAACACCAGCAGCGCCAGCAGCTCACGGCGCAGTTCGCGACGTGACAGAGTCATGGCGATCAGATGGCCGGTGCCGGTGGCGCCATGCGGTCGTACGGTCGCAGATGGCGATGTCGCCAGCGAATCTCGAGCGTGCGCATGGCCGCTTCGACCTTGACACGCGTCGACATTTTGGAGCGCCCGATGCGGCGGTCCTCAAAATGGATCGGCACTTCGATGATGCGATAGCCCAGCCGCTCACAAACGTAGGCCATCTCCACCTGAAAGATGTACCCATTGGAGTGAATCGTTTCGAAATCGATCCCTTGCAGGGCGGCTCGGCTCCACATCTTGTAGCCCGCCGTGCCATCGCGCACGTGTAAACCCAGCAACAAGCGCGTGTACACGGCATTGGCCCACCAGCTTAGAAACCGTCGCCACCAACTCCATTGATCATCCAGGCTGCCGCCGCTCACGTAGCGCGAACCCACGACCACATCGGCCCCGGCCAGAACCTCAAGAAACTGCGGGATGTAGCTTGGAGAATGCGAGAAGTCGGCGTCCATCTGCACGATGGCATCAGCGCCAGTGGCCAGCGCGGCCTGAAAACCGTCGACATAAGCCAATCCGAGTCCGTAGCGATCATGACGGTGCATGACGTTGACGAGGCTGGGATGGCGCCCTGCCAGGGAGTCGGCCACCTTTCCCGTTCCGTCAGGTGACTCATCGTCGACCACGAGAACGCTAAGTCCCTCCAGCCCCAGAGCCAGTAGTTCGGCAACCAGGGCCTCGATATTCTCGGCTTCGTTGAAGGTGGGAACAACGACAACGATGTTCATGCGGGTGGTGCTCACTCCAGTGGCTGCCAGCAGACGCGGCAGCACAAACCCGCATTATAGCGACGGCGGCGCGAAGAGCCAAAGCACCTGGCAGTGATCGGGCGACCCGCCAAGTCGGGCGGCAGTTGCGGGCTCCAGACAGACACGGCTATAATGGTACCGACGACGGCATCTCGCCGCATGCCGATCACGAGCGGCGTGCACCTCTTACCCCTGGTTGACCCGCCATGGCCGAGCGGCTTCTCTATGTCGGCAAGCCAACCACAAACGAACAGGTCTTGTTGCACCTACGCGGGCAGGGCTATGAAGTGGTGCAATGCGCTGCACTGCGCCCTGCCCTGGAAGCTTTGACGGGTTCTGACGTCGACTTGCTGATAATCGACACGAACGACACCACGGCCATCAATCTGCACCGCATTTCCCACGCCGCTGGACGTACGGGAAAAGCGCCGTTCATCATCTTGCTGCTCAACAACCACCGCAGCATCGCCAAAGATGCGCGTTATGACGAGTTTCTGGCGCGGCCCTTTACCCCGCGGCGACTTGCCGGCACGGTTCGCAAGTTGCTTGACGGGCGTAGAGACTACGTCTTGCGATTAGGTCCCCTTACCCTCGATCGACGCACCCGGCTTGTGATGGCGCCCAAGGGTCTGATTCATCTCACACCAAAGCAGTTCCAATTGCTGGACTACCTGCTCCAACATGCGGGCACCGTTCTGACCCGTAAGCAGATCATGCAGGAAGTCTGGGACACCACCTACCTGGGCGACACACGCACGCTCGACGTGCATATCCGCTGGCTGCGAGAGTCCATCGAAGAGGACCCCGACAACGCTCACTTCATTCGTACGTTCCGGGGCCGGGGTTACTGCCTCGACATCGAGGGCCCCGTGCAGACGGGAGGCGATCCCCTGTTGCCGGCGCCCCTGGCGCCTTTGTAGACGACGGAGCAGGCGACTGGCGCCGGCGAGTTAGCGGTGCAGCAGCGCTTCATTCGATGACATCGGCTGCGTCGCCGAAGACGTGCAGCGACCAGGTGCGGGCCGGTTGGCCAGAAGGTGGCTGCGGGCCATGGGTTTCGGCTGGCGCCGGTGGAACGAAATAGGCCTGGGGCGAGGACGCGTACGGTGGCGCCGGTGACTGCACCACGATGACCGGCGGTGGGGGTGACGCCGAGGGACGATAGGCGCCATCGGTTGCACCCCGCACCTGGCCGCGCAGCACCCATATCAGCACCGCCAACACCGGGACCATGACCAGCAGGCCCAGCATGACCCCCACGATCAGGGCCAGGGCATCCGTGCTGAGACGATACGAAACCACCCCTGCCAGAACCGCGACGACAACGACGATGCTTGGAATGAGTGCTTTCTTCATCCTTGATCCTCCGGGGTGCTTTCGGATGTGCGCGCAGCGTCCGCTGGCGTCGCTGGTCCTGATGGCCTTGAGCGGCCGGCGATGCGGTCGACCACGTTGCGCACTTCCTGTTCGCTGATGAAAGCCGCTTGCAGGCGCAGGGTCTGCCCCTGG
>CAZHTZ010000205.1:0-5409 GCA_964535455.1 uncultured Caldilineales bacterium | reverse complement strand
GCACCTCGGGCAGCCGTTTCCAGACGCCGATCATCGTCGAAGGACAGGCCGGCATTCTGGGTGTCGGCGCTATCGAGAAGCGCGCCGTCGTCGTCAGCCAGGGCAGCCCGCTGGAAGCCAATGTCGGCGACTACCTGGCGTTCTTCCCCATGCTCACCCTGGGCTTCAGCTACGACCATCGCATCCTGGACGGTGCGACGGCGGATGCTTTCTGCGCGGCGGTGAAGAAAGAACTGGAAAGCTGGAAATAGGCGAGGTCTGGCATGACCTCCGGGAGGCGCCGAAGGAGCATCGTCCTTGCGGAGGGGTCTATGCGGCGCCTCCCGGAGGTCAGTCGCCACGAATAACGGCGTGTTCGACAGTGGCGCCGCCGCCGTGGCCAACTGCACCTACCCCGACAACGGCAGCCGCATGGTCAAGGGCAAGATCATGGACAAGAACGGCGGCGCGCGCGCCTACCGCGTTGCCACCGTTCTCAGTCGTATCTCGGCCGTCGAGGGTGCGGAGAGCACCGCCGGTCAGGCCCTGCCGCTGGGAGACGTCAGCGACGACAGCACCGGCCTGTCCCTCGACCAGCGGTGGCAGGTGATCGAAGGGGATTGACGTCATGGTGGGGCGGTTCGTGAACCGCCCGTACGATGCCCCCAAACAGGGCGCCGGAGGATGGTCCGGCACCCTGTTTCTTTGGTCCGCCAGATGGCGGCCCGCACGTTGGCCTTTTCGATGAGTAGTCAAGCACAGCGCTGATGGCGCCTGCGTTTCCGATCGGGGCGACCGGGCTGGTAAACTCAAGGCTGCCGTGATCCTCTTCCAGACAAACGGATGTCAACATAGACCGCACCACGAGGACGCCTGTTCCGCTGAACGCCATCCCTGCGTCCATCCAACGCGTGCTCGACGCCGCCCTGTTGGCCGTCGACCCGGCCACCGCGGTCGCCGCCCACCTGCAACGTAAAGGCGACCTGCTGTTTGCCGGTGGCAGGCGCTATGTCCTCGGCGATTACGACCGTGTCTTCGTCGTGGGTGCAGGCAAGGCGGGCGCGCCGATGGCGCAGGCGGTGGAGGCGCTGCTCGGCGACCGCATCAGCGGCGGCTGCGTGGTGGTCAAGTATGGTCACCAGGCCCCCACCCGGACCGTGCGCATCGTGCAGGCGGGGCATCCCGTGCCTGACCAGGCGGGTCTGATGGCGGGAAGCGAGGTGCTGGCGCTCGCCACTTCAGCGGGGCCGCGCGACCTGGTTCTCTGCCTGCTCTCCGGCGGCGGCTCGGCCCTGCTCGAAGCCCTGCCCCCCGGCATCACGCTGGTCGACCTGGCTGCTACGACGGACTTGCTTCTGGCCTGCGGCGCCACGATCAACGAGATCAACTGCCTGCGCAAACATCTATCGTTGGTCAAAGGCGGCCAGCTCGCCGGCGCTGTGGCGCCGGCGACGCTCGTGACCCTGATCCTTTCGGACGTGGTCGGCAGCCCGCTGGACGTCATCGCCTCCGGCCCAACCGTCCCCGACCCCACCACCTGGGCCGATGCCCTGGCTGTGGTCGAACGCTACCACCTGGCCGGCCGTCTCCCGGCCAGCGTAGCCCAGCGCCTGATGACAGGAGCGATGGGCGCCTTGCCGGACACGCCCAAGGCCGGCGATTCCCTCTTCAACCAGACGCAGACGTTGATTGTCGCCGACAACACCGTCGCCGCCGAAGCGGCCCGCGCCGAAGCCGACCGGCAGGGCTACCACGCCCTGGTCCTCAGCACCTTCGTCGAAGGGGAGGCAAGAGAGGTGGCAAAGGTGGCCGTGGCCCTGGGGCGCGAGGTGCAGGCCCACAGGAATCCCGTGTCCTCGCCTGCCTGCCTCATCCTCGGCGGCGAGACCACCGTCACCCTGGGACCGCAGCCTGGTCAGGGCGGCCGCAACCAGGAGTTGGCCCTGGCCGCAGCCATCGCCCTGGCCGGACAGACAGGCATCACCCTCGTCTCGCTCGCCACCGACGGCAGCGATGGCCCCACCGATGCCGCTGGCGGCATTGTCGATGGCGAGACCGTGAGCCGGGGCAAGGCGCTGGGCCTGGACGCGCGCAAGCATCTGGATACCCACGATGCTTATGCTTACCTCGATGCCGCAGGCGCCCTGCTGCGCACCGGGCCGACGCGGACAAACGTGAACGATCTGATTCTCGTGTTCATTGATGGCACTCAAGACGATCGTGCTTGGT
This sequence comes from uncultured Caldilineales bacterium, assembly GCA_964535455.1. Taxonomy (GTDB): domain Bacteria; phylum Chloroflexota; class Anaerolineae; order J102; family J102; genus SSF26. Next base: position 3,201 of record CAZHTZ010000205.1, on the reverse strand, counting down.
TGGGACTTTGAATTGTCATGGACAAAGCGATCTCACTAGTTCCGGAAGTCTCTGGCGCCGTTGTGCACGCTATCCCATTTCTCATCGATTTTCCGACGAGGCGCTTCTCGGTGGACTATGACCGGGAAGCCGATGTCCTTTACATCAGCCTGGACCGCCCCCAGGAGGCGACCGATACCGAAATGACCGACGATGGCATCCTCTTACGATATCGAGGCAAGGAACTGGTGGGGATACCGGTTCTTGATGCTTCGGCACGGGCCTAGACCGTGCCAGGACGGACTCAGACAAGCATGATCGACTCCACCCTTCCTCTCGTCGACCTGCACCGCCACCTGGACGGCTCCGTCCGCCTGGAGACCATCCTCGACCTGGGCCGCCAGCATCATCTGCCCCTGCCGGCGTGGGACCCGGAAGGCCTGCGCCCGTACGTGCAGGTGATGGAGCCCCAACCCGGCGTCATGGCCTTCCTGCAGAAGTTCAAGTGGATGACAGGCGTGCTGGTCGACTACGACGCCTGCCATCGCATCGCCTACGAGAACGTGCTTGACGCCCAAGGCGAGGGCATCGCCTATGTCGAGCTGCGCTTCAGCCCGGTATTCATGTCCCAGGCCCACGACCTGCGTCCTGAGGGTGTGGTCGAGGCTGTGGCGGACGGCGCCGAGGCAGGCGCCCGCGACACCGGCGTGCGCGTCAACCTGATCGGCATCATCAGCCGTCACTACGGACCCGAGGCAGGCTGGAGGGAGCTGGATGCCCTCCTGAGCCAGCGCCACCGCTTTGTCGCCCTCGACCTGGCCGGGGACGAGGCCAACTGGCCGGGCGAGCTGTTCGAACCGCATTTCCGGCAGGCGCGTGACGCCGGTTGGCAGATCACGGTCCACGCCGGCGAGGCCGCCGGCCCGCAGAGCGTGTGGCAGGCTTTGAACGGGCTGGGCGCTACGCGCATCGGCCACGCCGCCCGAGCCAGTGAAGACCCGATGCTGCTGGACTACCTGGCCGCGAATGGGATCGGGATCGAGGCGAATCTGACCAGCAATGTGCAGACCAGCACCGTGGCTGACTATGCCAGCCATCCCCTCAAAAGCTGGCTTGATCGCGGCCTGCTGGCGACTATCAACACCGACGACCCCGGCATCAGCGCCATCGACCTCCCCTACGAACTCGACGTGGCCGCCCCTATGGCTGGCCTTACGCCCGCGCACATCCGCCAGGCCCAGGCGAACGCCGTGGCGATCGCTTTCTTATCCGATGAGGAGAAAGCGCGGCTGATAGGTGATGCGTAATAACGTAATTACGTAATGCGTAATGCGTGAGAGAACGATTTTACGCATTACGCATTACGCATCACGTTACATCTCTTCCTGGATGGTGTAACGGAACCGCTTCCGGGCCTCGAGCATGGCCCGGCGCAGGATCTCGTGCACCTGCTGAGGATTCGTCACGTTGCGCAGTTCCGTCTGCGGCGTGGAAGGGTCGGCGCTATCGATGACGATGTCGCCGATATTCAGCGCCCGCTCGGTCAAACCCTGGGTCAGGCTCAGGTCCTGGATGCGGGTAAGCTCGATGTCATCCCGGTCCTTGCCAAACATGCCATGGATCAGCCGCACCCTCTCACTGGTGATCTGGTAGGAAGCCACAAGCGAAAGGAAGGGACGGCCCTCCCACAACATCTTCTCGCCCTCGGTAGCCGTCTCAGCAAGGGAGGCCGCCGCGCCTTGCCGTGCAGCCACACCTGCATCGTCAAGGGCCTCATCCACAGCCAAGAGGACGCCATCCGTAATCGAGTCGACCAGCGTGTCAAGCTGGTCTTTGGGGATGGCTGACACGGAGACGCCGCTCTGGGCCACGGACTGCCAGATACGGGCGACGACACGAGACTTAGCATCCTGAACGTTCATGATGAAACTCCGGCGTTAGCAAGTGCTTGGTCGATAGCGTTGAAGAAATCCTGAGCGGGCAGGGCGCCCAACAGTTGCTGACCATTGACGTAGAAAGTCGGGGTTGATTGAACGCCAAGCTTCTGGCCTTCGGCCAGGTAGTTGTTGACGTCTTTCATCAGGCGGCCGCTGTCAAAGCAGTCGTTGAACGCGCCCATGTCCAGCCCGACGGCCTGGGCGATCTTCTTCAGGTTAGCCTTGCTGAAGGTACCCACATTCTCGCCGTTCTGGTTGGCGAAGATGGTGTCGTGCAGGGGCCAGAACTTCTCCTGCTCGGCGGCGCACAACGCGGCAGCGGCGGCGTCTTTCGATTCCGGACCGATGAAGGAATAGGGATGGAACTCGTAGCGCACGTTGGGATTGTTGCCGTAGCGCTCTACCAGAGCCGGAAGCGTGGTCAAGGCATGTCGCCCGCAGAAGGGGCACTGGAAATCACTGTACTCAACGACGACGACCTTGGCCTGGTCTTTGGATCCACCCCAGGCCGTGCCCGAAGCGCCGGCCGGCTGCGTGGTGCTGACGTTCTTGACGTCGAGCGGCGCCGGGCGAGTAACCATGTAGATCAGCGCCACAAGAATGATCAGACCAATGGCGACAACGCCGATGGCAATCCAGCGCTGGCGTTTGCGCCGCTCATCGGCCAGGCGTCTGGCCTCGCGGCGACTGGTGGTCGTTGAGGCTGGAGCCGAAGAGGGCTTGGAAGGTTGGGAGGGCGTGTTCGAAGGTTGCTTTGCCATGAGAAATTGTAGTGGTTAGTGAAAATCGTTTGGTGATCAAGGGTGCGAGGCGTTGCGCCGGACTGTGCTCTGCCAGCCCGTGACGCGGCCGCGCCTGACCTCAGGCGTGTCGAGGCCCTATTTTACACGACAGTTCAAGGGTGACCAATCCCATAGGCCCAAGGAATCGCCCCACTCGACCAGGTAGATGCGCCTGCCGTCCACCGATGCCCGGTCGCCGCCTTCCCAAAGCCGCTCGCGGCAACACCGATGCGCCGCATGTGGCAAACGACGCTATCGTTTGCAGGCGCCTTGCGTCTGCAGTCAGGTCGCCAATTCAGCAGCGGGCAAGAGGGTGGACGCGAAATCGGCGCCTGTTCGCAAGGCAGCCTTGTTTGCTTCCAGAAGACGCTGGTGACGTTCAAGCAGGTGGTCGGTCAGTGCCTGCTCGACGGTTGCCAGCGGCAGCAGATCTGTGGCCGCCAAAAGCGCGCCCAGCATCACCACATTGGCCAACCTGATGCTGCCATGCTTTTCAGCGATGT
>CAZHTZ010000204.1:0-5417 GCA_964535455.1 uncultured Caldilineales bacterium | reverse complement strand
GCAGGTATGGAAACCGGCCCTACAGACTGGAGTGGCAGGTATGGAAACCGGCCCTACAGACTGGAGTGGCAGGTATGGAAACCGGCCCTACAGACTGGAGTGGCAGGTATGGAAACCGGCCCTGCAGACTGGAGTGGCAGGTATGGAAACCGGCCCTACGAATTGGAGCGGCGGGTATGGAAACATGCCCTACGAATGAGAGCGTTGGGCGGCGATCAGTTGTAGAGCAACATCGATGGCGGCAAGCATGCTCGTTTCGCTGGCGATACCTTTGCCGGCGATGTCGAAGGCGGTGCCGTGGTCGACCGAGGTGCGGATGATGGGCAGGCCCATGCTCACGTTGACGCCGCTGTCGAAGGCAAGCAGCTTCATGGGGATGTGGCCCTGGTCGTGGTACATGGCAACGACGATGTCGAATTCGCCCTTGATAGCGCGCAGGAAGACGGTGTCGGGCGGGAGCGGATCGGAGACGCTGAGGCCGCGGGCGCGGGCGGCCAGCACAGCAGGCATGACTTCTTTTTCTTCGTGGTCGCCGAACAGGCCACCCTCGCCGGCGTGGGGGTTGAGACCGGCAATGGCAATGCGCGGTGCGCTGATGCCCAGGGCCAGGCACGACGTCTGCGCCAGGTTGATGACCTCGCCAACGCGGGCGGCGGTGACGCGGCGGATAGCCTCGGCCAGAGAGACGTGGGTGCTGACGTGGACAACGCGCAGCTTTTCGCCGATGAGCAGCATGCTCACTTTCCGGGCGTGGGTGCGCTCGGTCAACAACTCGGTGTGGCCGGCGTAGCTGAACCCGGCCAGGTTCATGGCTGCCTTGTTGAGCGGGGCGGTGACGACGGCAGCAGCGGTCCCAGCCAGGGCGAGGTCGCAGGCGCGCAAGACATACTCGACCGCGGCGCGCCCTGCGGCAGCGCTGATCTGCCCAATGGGACAGGCCGCGGGGTCGGCGTTGTGCAGATCAAGCACGGTGACGGTTCCCTTGAGGTAGCGCCCGGCAACCGGATCGGCGACAGTCTCGAAGGCCAACGCCGGGCCGCCGATCGCGAAAGCGGTGCGTTCCAGGATGCGTTGGTCGCCGATCAGCAGCGGGCGGCTGTGGGCATAGACGCTCTCGCGGCGCAAAGCTTTGAGGATGACCTCGGGCCCGATGCCGGCCGGGTCGCCCATGGTGATGGCGAGAAGGGGACGATCGGTACTTGTAGACATATCCACACCTACCCCACAAAAAAGACTTCCGACGTCCCGAAGACTTCGGAAGTCTTTGTGCAGGTGACTAGTTGAATTCGGTGATGGCGTCGATACTGGGACCCATCGAGGCGTCAGTTTCGCGTTCGACAATGATGTCGAGCAGAGCAGTCTTGCCGGACTTGACGCAGCGATCGAGGGCTGCTTTGATGTCGCCGGGCCGGGTGACGCGTTCGGCATAGGCGCCGAAGCCTTCGGAAATCTTGACGAAGTCCATGCCCAGGCCATCATAGGTGAGGTCAACGCCATACTCGTATTTGTAGGCGTATTTCTGGTTCTGGCGAATCAGGCTGAGGTAGCCATTGTTGACGATCACGACAACGATGGGTACCTTGTACTGGCAGGCCATCGCCATCTCTTCCATCATGAAGCCGAATCCGCCATCGCCCATGACAGCAACGGCCGCGGACTCAGGACGGGCCAGCTTGGCGCCAATCGCCGCCGGCAGATCGTAGCCCAGGGTTCCGCCGCCGCCTGAGACCAGGTAGGTGCGCGGCAGAGGCGTGCTCTGGAACTGGCCCGACCAGATCTGGGTCAGGCCGCAGCCGGTGGTAAACATGGTGTCGTCGCCGAAGTACTCGTTGAGTTCCTGGTAGACGCGTTGTGGTTTGATGGGCGTCTGATCGTAGTCCGTCTTGCGCGCCATGGCAGCGCGGCGGGTGGGTATCTCCTTGACCCGCTCGGAGCGCTGGCGTTTTGCTGTCTTCTGCCTGGCGATTTTAAGCAGGGCGTCGATGGCAAGACCGGCATCGGCGACGATACCAAGCTCAGTTGGAACGATGCGCCCGATGGTTGCGGGGTCGACGTTGATGTGGATGAAGCGGCGGCCTTTGGTGTAGACATCCAGCTTGCCGGTATGGCGATCGGTGAAGCGGTTGCCGATGCCCATGACGAGATCGGAATCGAGGAAGAACTTGTTGCCGAAGGGCGAGCCGACCTGGATACCGATGTGGCCGACGTGCAGCGGATGATTGGCCGGAATGCCGCCGGTGGCCATGTAGGTGGTGATGACCGGTAGTTGCATGTACTCAGCGAATTCGGTGAAGCGCTCGGTGGCGCCGGCGAGCATGACGCCGCCGCCCATGATCAGGACAGGCTTTTCGGCGGCAAGGAGCATGTCAATTGCCTGAGCTATCTGCGCCTCGTTGGGCGCTGTCTTGTGGATGGGCAGGGGGGCGTCTTTGTCGGGATCGTAGGGAATGTCGGCCATCTGCACATCGAGGGGGAGGTCAATGAGAACCGGGCCGGGGCGGCCTTCGCGCGCCGTCCAGAAGGCCAGGCGCATGATGCTGGGCACCTGGTTTGGCTCGGTGATGCACCATGCACCCTTGCAGACGGGGCGGCAAATGGTGACGATATCAACGCACTGAAAGGCTTCCTTGCCCAGTTGGGCGCGCACGTTCTGGCCGGTGATGGCGATCAGGGGCATGGAGTCGATCTGCGCCGTGTAGAGTCCGGTCACCAGGTTGGTGGCGGCGGGGCCGGAGGTGCAGATGGCGAGAGCCATCTTGCCGGAGGCGCGGAAGTAGCCGTCGGCGGCATGGACAGCGCCTTCTTCGTGGCGAGCGATGTAGTGCTTGATCTTCTGTGAGGCGCCGAGGTACTGATAGGTGGGGTTGATGGCTGCGCCGGGAATGCCGAAGGCGGCTTCGATGCCCTCGCTTTCCAGGATGCGAACGACAACTTCTGCAACACGCATGGTCGTCTCCTCGTGATGTGGACTGGCAGGCGATGCAGTCTGCTTGCCTGTTGTGGCATCTATCATACATGGATGGGCGGGGGATGTCAACAGATATGAGCGAAAATCTTCTTGACACGCCTGGCCGTCTATGCTACAATCTAGCTGCAATGAGCAGCGGCGCATTCGTCTAGCGGCCCAGGACACATCCCTCTCAAGGATGAGATCACCGGTTCGAATCCGGTATGCGCTACCACAAGAAACCTATGAGCCATCCCAGATCGGGATGGCTCATTTTGTTTCTCGGGTGTTTTGCCTGGCTGTTACTCTTTCTTGTCTTGCATCGCCTGCTGGGCAAAGTCGCCCAGGGGCTTGAGGAACTTCTCGAACTCCATGGGGAAGATGAACTTGGTCGCCGGGCCAGCGCCGAGCGCCTTGAGCGCCTCGAGATATTGCAGGCTCATGGTCTTGGAGTCGACAGTCTTGGCAATGGTGAAGATCTTGTCCAGGGCGAGAGCAAAGCCTTCGGCGCGCAGGATGGCGGCCTGGCGTTCGCCCTCGGCGCGCAGGATGTTGGACTGTTTGTCGCCCTCGGCGACGAGGATGGTTGCCTCACGTTTGCCGTCGGCTTCGGTCACGACAGCGCGGCGGTTGCGCTCGGCCGACATTTGGCGGGTCATGGCTTCCTGGATGTCGCGCGGCGGCACGATCTCGCGGATCTCAACCGCGGTGACTTTGACGCCCCAGCGGCCTGTCACTTCATCGAGCCTCTCGCGCAGCAAGGTGTTGATGTGCTCGCGCTGGGCCAGGACATTGTCCAGGGTGATGTCGCCGACAACGGCGCGCAGGGTGGTGGTAGCGATGCCCTGGGACGCTCCGGCGAAGTTCTTGACCTGAATGACGCTGTTTGAGGCGTCTGTGACCTTCCAATAGATCAGGAAGTCAACCGAGATGGTGGCGTTGTCCTTGGTGATACAGGCTTGAGCAGGGATCTCGAGATACTGCTCGCGTAAGTCCACCCCGACAGGCTGGTCAACGATGGGGATCAGCAAGACCAGGCCTGGCCCCTTCTCGCCGATGCAGCGCCCCAGGCGGAAGACCACGATGCGCTCGTACTCACGGACGATCTTCACAATCCAGCCGATGAAGATCACGACCAGCACCAGCACCAGCCCCAACGTAATGAGGTTGTCCATACTGTCAATCTCCTTTTGGTGTTGCCTGGCGTACTAACTATCAGTGACCTGCACGCGCACGGTCAGGCCTTCGCGGCCAACAACGTGCACGATGGTACCCTTTTCGATGGGACCGCTGGCGCTCAATGCAGTCCACTCCTCAGATTGAATCAAGACGATGCCCTGCGGAGCGATGCGCGTCCTGGCAATGCCGGTCGCACCGACGACAAGATCGGCGCCCACGGTCAGGACCCTTTTCTGCGCACGCAAGCCTGCACCTACTGCCACGGTGAAGACAAGAACGCTCAGCGCGGTCATAAGCACAATCCACGGCCAGGGCACGGCAACGCCGGTGGGCATGGACGGCAGGCTGGGCGTGAGCGGGCTAAAGAGAATGGCCGAGCCAATGGCGAATGCGATGATGCCGCCGATGGTCAAGATGCCGTGGGTTGGCGCTTTGATGTCGGCAATGAAGAGTACAACTGAGAGCAGAATGAGGAGGACTCCGCCCCAGTTCATGGGCAGACTCTCGAAGGCGACGAAAGCCAGGATCAGGCAGATGGCGCCTGTGATGCCAGGAAGGAAGGCGCCAGGATTGTTGAACTCAGCAATCAGCGCCCACATGCCGATGGTGAGCAAGAGGTAGGCCAGGGTCGGGTTGGTAATGGTGTGCAGGAAGTTTTCCAGCAGGTTCATGTCGAGGCGGTTGATGGCAATGGCTGCGGTCTTCATCTGCACGGCGCCTGTGCTGGTTGTCACCTGACGGCCGTCAAGCTTGTTGAGCAGATCGCGCGTGTCGTTGGCGATGAGATCAACCACTTTCTGGTCGAGAGCCTGTTTCTCGGTGATGTTGGCGCTCTGGCGGACAGCTGCCTCGGCCCAGTCGGCGTTGCGCCCGCGTTTTTCGGCGATGGTGCGGATGTAGGCAACGGCGTCGTTGGTGACTTTGGCTTTCATCTCTCCGGGGATGTCTTCACCCTGGCTGCCAACGGGATGCGCCGAGCCGATGTTGGTGGATGGAGCCATGGCAGCCACATTCGCCGCCATGGTGATGAAGACGCCGGCAGACGCGCCACGCGCTCCTGATGGGGAGATGTAGACGACAACGGGTATCGGCGACGCCAGCATCCTGGTGATGATTCTGCGCATGGAGCTATCGAGGCCGCCGGGGGTGTCCATAACGATGATGACGGCGGCGGCGCCGTCGTCGACGGACGAGTCAATGACCCGCAGGATGTACTGGGCCATCATGGGATCGACTGCGCACTTGAGCGAGGCCACGTTGACGTCCGCTCCTTCGGCAGCGCACGCAGGAG
>CAZHTZ010000203.1:0-5486 GCA_964535455.1 uncultured Caldilineales bacterium | reverse complement strand
GCCTTCACGACCCTTGCTTGACCCATCTGCCTGGGTCATATTTGGAATTGCTGCTTACTTACACAAGTAGTTGACAAACCGTGTATAATAGCGTCTAAGTGCGGCCAGTGCGTCGCCGCAAGGCGCTACTTCCCTCATTCTAGCTCAATACCCCCAGTGAAGCAATGATGAGACGACGAATCCCCCTACTTGGTCTAGGTGTTGTTTTTGTGCTGGCGGCTCTGTTCCTCGCGCAGCCGGGGGTTGCCAGGGCCGAAGATGCGGCTCCCCAAAGCGATAGGGCGCCCACCGCCGATGCACCTGTCGTGCACATCGTGCAGAATGGTGAGACACTGGCTGCGATTGCCGGGCGCTATGGCACCACCACGCAGGCCCTGATGCGGCAGAACAGCCTGCGCAATCCGAATAAGGTGTACGCCGGGCAACGGCTCATCGTCCAGGCCGGAACCGGCGAGCAGGCTGGCGCCAGCGGCGTCTACGTCGTGCGCCGTGGGCAGACGCTGGGCAGTATTGCCAAACAGAACGGCGTGTCCGTGGAGGCGCTGAAAGCAGCGAATGGCTTGCGCAGCGATACCGTCTTCGTTGGCCAGCGTCTGGCCATCCCCACGGGGGTCGCGGCGGCCACCAGCAGCGGCAACGTGTACGTGGTCAGGCCGGGTGATACGCTGTCGGGTATCGCTGCCCGGCAGGGCGTTTCGCTTGCTTCCCTGGCCAAGCTGAACGGCATCGCCACCGACAGCCTGGTCAAGGTAGGCCAGAAGCTGCAGGTCGCCGGCGGCGCCTCGGAACCGGAGGCGCGGCGCGGACCCAAGAAGATCGTGGTCAGTATCTCGCAGCAGCGCTGCTGGCGTTACGAAGGGACCCGGTTGCTGAACACCTGGGCCTGTTCGACCGGACGCAGGGGCTATGGCACCAGCACCGGCACGTTCCGAGTGCAGAGCAAGCTGCGCAAGGCCTTTGGCTCTACCTGGAACATCTGGATGCCGTACTGGCTGGGTATCTACTGGTCGGGGCGCGTCGAGAACGGCTTTCACGGTTTGCCCTGGAATGCCAAGACGGGTTCCCGCACCTGGGCCGGGCTGGTGGGCACCAAAATCACGTATGGCTGTGTCATGCTCAACGATACCTCGATGAAGGCGCTTTGGAACTGGGCTGACATCGGCACTACAGTGGTCATCAAGCGCTAGGCCGCGGCCTCCCGCGCTTTCGCATGTTCGTTCATCTGGCGCTCCGCCGCATCACCATCACAGTGGTGATGGGCGGGGCGCTTTTGCTGGGGCTGCTTGCCTGTTTGGCGCCGCGGGCCGACGCTCATGCCCCTGTCCCGGAGGACCTGCTTTCGCCGTCTGACCCGAAACAGGCTGCTCTGGGAAGGCCAGAGGCGAGTGCTGTCGATCTGAGCGTCAACTACATCAGCCGCACCCCACACTACCGTCGCTACTGTCTTGATTACTCCCACAACGTGCCCGATCTTTGCCCTGGCACAGAAGAGGAGAAGCGCTTTCCTGACCCTGGCGAGGTGGTCACCTTCACGGCCCATGTAGTCAATCAGGGCGCCGTTGTCGTGGCTGGCCGTTCCTATACGTGGAGTCTGGACGGCGTGGACCAGGCAAGTGGCGGGCTTCCCTCACTGGCGGCGGGTGAGTCCGCCGATGTGAACTGGTCCTGGCCCTGGCAGACAGGCGCCCACACGGTGACCATCCAGGTGGCGACGGGACAGGATGAGTCCGAGGCGAACAACCGTCTCGATTCGCGCACGGATGCCCACTACCTCGAGATCCTGGTGCATCCCTACTTCGTCGACGCCTTTGCCCAGGTGCGGAACCTCACGGGCACCTATTCCTTCGCCGACTGGCTGCAGGCGCAGGTCGTGCAAATGAACCAGCGCCTGGCTACGGCAGCATTTGCCGCCACACCCGACGGGATTCCTGACCGCGTACGCATCGACGTCATCACGGCAACGGTGGACGTAGGCGGCGACACCGTCCTCGGCCAACTGGCCTATGATGGCCGCTGGACCTTCCGCACCGAGCGGAACTACAAGGATACGCCGGTCGACGAGGCCCGGGAATCGGCCCTGAACTACGCCCAGACGTTTGCTCACGGCATCGACTGGGGGCTTATCCATGAGCTGACGCACCAACTCGGCATCATCGATCTCTATCAGCTCAACGTCTCGCCCAGCGCCGGCAACCAGGTGCAGGATCAGGCTGGGCTACCGCTGCTGGCCGGGTTCCTTTGGCCCTATCCCGACCTGATGGGCGGCGACGACGTGCGGCCCTACGACGGCACACATTACAGCCCTCACACGGCGCGGGGCCTGGTCTCCAACAGCGCTTATCGCCGCGGCTACTTCGGCGAGTATCTGTATGATCTGCCGGACGAAGTCTGGGTGCGCGCTCTGGACAACCAGGGGCAGCCCGCCGCGGGCGTCACGGTGACAGTGTACCAAAGCGAGCGCACCGTCGTCGGCAGCACGCCCGTGTTCACAGGCGCCACGTCGGCCGGCGGCCTCTTCCGGATGCCCGATCGACCGGTGTCGCCGGGCGTGACCACGGCCACCGGCCACACGCTGCGCCCCAACCCCTATGGCGCTATCGACGTGGTCGGGCGTAATGGCCAGCTTCTCCTGCGGTTGAGCAAAGGCAATCAGGAGACGTATGCCTGGCTTTCTATTACCGACCTGAACAAAGCTGCCTGGTCGGGACAAGATGCTGTGACGGTGACGATCCCTGGTCCTTTCCCCAGCGGTGAGGTCACATCGCTGGCGCCTGAGCTGCAGGTTCGTACGTCAGGAAACTCGGCGAACCTGAGCTGGCAGCCGGCGCCTGGCGCCGAGGCCTACAACCTCTACCAGGGTGTGTGGCCCGACTATTACCCATTTCGCTTGCTGGCGTCAGGCGTCACTGCCACCCAGTACACGGCCTTGCTTTCCAGCGCCGCCCGCTTCGCCGTCACCGCCGTGGGGCCAGGCAGCGTAGAGAGTGGATTCAGCAACATCGCCCGCGCCGAGCTTCTCTACGCCCCCCGGGGACTGGTCTGGCTGTCCGGTGACGAGGCGACCTCTTCCGCCCCGGAAAGCCCTGCCAATCGTTTCGCGTCCGGGCAGGTGCTTATCGTGGATGCCCATCCCGGCGCCCTGCTTCAGCTGCTGCCGCCGCAGGACGGGGAGCCTGGAACCTGGGTCGGCCGCGTCGGCAGCGAACACATCGGCCTGGTGGGGGCGTCTGTGGCGGCGCCGGGTCCGGGCGAGGTGATGGGCGTGGCGCTGCCCGGCAGCCAACGGGTTTGGGTGCTAGACGCCCGCCAAAAGCCGTTGAACTGGTTTGGCCGCGTGGACAACGGTCCCTCCCCGCTCGATCTACCTTCCGGTCTGGCGCTCGCCGGCCCGCCTTTCACGGTCGATTTGGCTCTCGCCCGGCCCGACCCGCACGCCACCCTGCTGCTGCCATTTGACGGCGATCTGGCCGACCCCGATGGAACGGCGCCCACGCAAGCCGAGGGCCTGTCGTTTGCGCCTGGTCGTTACGGTCAGGCGGTCGTCATGGGCGGCGCCGCGCGCTTGCAGTATCCGGCCACAGGCTTCGATGCCCGTCGCGGTGGCGTCGAGTTCTGGGTGCGGCCGAACTGGCCCGGCGCTGACCCCAACCCTCACGTACTGTTCGAGGCCGGCGATCCGAGCTGCCTGCCGGAACTGGAACCGCTCGCCGCGCCCAACTCCCCGCCTGGCTTGCTGAGGAGTGAAGCGACGAAGCACATCGCGCTTGATTCTCCGTCTGTCATGCTGAGGAGCGAAGCGACGAAGCACATCGCGCTTGACTCTCCGTCTGTCATGCTGAGGAGCGAAGCGACGAAGCATCTCGCGGTTGGCGAGGTGAGACCCTTCGCTGCGCTCAGGGTGACAGGAGATGCGCCCTGCTATCGCCTACGCATCGCCCAGGAAGGCGGAGGGCTTTACGTCTGGGCTACCGACTTCGACGACCTGGACAAAGCCGCATGGGCTGATGTGGCCGGCTGGCAGGCGGGGGAATGGCATCATGTCGCCGCCACCTGGGAGGACCAGCGTCTCAACCTCTACCTGGACGGACGCATGGCCTGGGCAGAGGCCTTGCGCGTCCCCATTTCCGGAACGGCGACCACCCTATCCATCGGCGGTGCGTTCGACGGCGAGGGCGTGGCTGAAGTTGCCTTCGACAGCCTGCGTATCAGCACGTACGCGCGGCTGGGTAGCAGCGCCGACACGCGGGTGCTGGTGAGCGAGCTCACGCAGCGCCGCGTGAACATCTTCGACCTTGTAGGCAACGCCATTGCCACTTTCCCGACACAGGCGGGCCCGCCAGACGCCCTGACCGCGCCCGGTCCTCTGGCAGTGGCGGCAGATGGCAGCGTCTGGCTGCTGGACACCGGCGCCAGGCTACTGCGCCAGTTCAGCTTCAACGGCTGGGAGTTGACCCCACTATCCAGCCTTCCCCTGGACGGCATCACGGGGTTGGAACCGCGGGCGCTGGCCAGTGACGCCACCGGCCGCCTGGCCCTGGCGGCCGGCGACCATGTCTATCTGCTGAACCCAGCCCAGACGCAGCCGGTGCTGGCCGTCTGGGAGGCGCCGAACGACGGCTCCCCCGGTTCCTTCCGCCAACCCGCGGCCCTGGCCTTTGGTCCCGACGGTGACCTGGCGGTGGGGGAGGCAGGGAACAGGCGGGTGAGCTTTATACTGAGGATAGGCCAGGAGAACAGAGTGTTCTGGCCGGTGGTGCGCAGACCGTAGAGGATCATCCGGCAGGAAGCTGGCAGTCGGGGCGAGATGATCAGAAAGACGTTTGCAAAATGACACAATTGTCATGCGCGCACATGGAAAATGGGGTATAATAGACACACTGTCTGAGATTTGATGGCCTCCTGCTTGGGGTAGCACTGACGCTCACGATGCAAAAGCAGGGCGCCGTTCATTCGCGGTCCGGCAGACCTTTTCTTGCTGCCAGGGTGAACCTCAAATGAATACCAGGCGTTTGGCTTCCGTAACCGCTGGCGTTTTGTCCGTCTTGCTGCTCGGTGCACCCATCGTGGCCGAGCGCCTGCATGAGCCATTGCTTCCGCTGGAAGTGGTCGGTCGCGCCCAGACCGGCCTGAACGCCGTATCGGTGTTCGTGCGCGACAACCAGGCCTTCGTGGTGGAAGGCGAGGCCGGTCTCCGCATCGTCGACGTCGCCAATCCGCAGCAACCCATGTTGCTCGGCCAGATCGACACACCCGGCAACGCCCAGGCGGTGTTCGTCCAGCGCAACTATGCCTATGTCGCCGACGGTGCGGCGGGCCTGCGCATCATCGCCGTCGGCAACCCACTGGCGCCGGTCGCCGTGGGAGCACTGGATACGCCCGGAGACGCGCTCGACGTCGTGGTGCGGGATCGCTACGCCTACGTCGCCGACAAGACCGGTGGGCTGCGGATTATCGATGTCAACAACCCTGGCGCTCCCCTTGAAAAA
>CAZHTZ010000202.1:0-5534 GCA_964535455.1 uncultured Caldilineales bacterium | reverse complement strand
CAGGGAAGGTCATTGCCTTTCCCGTGCTCGGCGGTCTGCATCACGACTACCGCCGCGCTGCCTGAGTGCTGAACTGATAGTCTGGTCGGTCCGCATCTGCGCCCGAGAGCGGCGTCAGGTAAGCGTCAGCGCGCCCCGGTAACGCTATCACGCGCCATTTGCCCAGTCAACAGACGCTCTTCAACATCCCGGCCTCGTGGCAGACCATCGTTTTGGCGACGTGGCTGCGCATTCGGGACCAGTCGACGCAGGCGATTTGGCTCCGATGCCACCAGCCCACCACACGTCGTGCCGTTCAGAATCCAACGGATGTGCTGGGTAGCCAACACGACCCCTCGAGCAAAAAGCCATCCTGCAGACCATCCTGACAGCAGTTCACACACGGGGCGAAAAAATAGAGGGCGTTGAGCCGCAAGCCGGCTACTACGCCCTCTTTGACTATTGTAGCTACGGGAGCGACGGGCGTCGGCCCCACCAAGTGTAAAAAATCTAGAGCCTAAATGCCACTCCTTTGGAGCAAGAGGCACGCCAAAAAAGCGTGCCTCTTTTGTTTTATGTCACCTAAACGGCCGTTCTTGCTCCTATTTTACCCCTCGGAGGCGTTTTATGTCCACTCAAGCCCTCACATCTAACACAACGATGCTCAAACCCGATGAGATCGCTGAACGCATGGGCGTTTCCAAGCGCACCGTCCTGCGCTGGATCGAAAGAGGCGATCTCGCCGCCTATCGCGTCGGCAGCGTCACCCGCATCCGCAGCGATGACTTCGATGCCTTCCTCCGCAAGCATCTCTGCCAGTCTGAAGCTCGGCCCCTTGGCCACTGATGTCGTCCGTCAACTTGACTCCCTATGAGGTGAAAACATGACCCCCCACTTCCTCGGTCTCGACCCCGGCTTCGGCGGCTTCAAGGTCGTCGAGTCTTCGGCTGACGGACATCGTTCCGTCCACCTTCCCTCCGTCGTCGGTGTGGGCGACACCGAGACCGGCCTGCTGTCGCTAGGCGCTCTCGGAAGTCGCCGCACCGGCAACCAGCCGCTATGTGTGGCATGGGATGGCGCCCACTACCTCGCCGGACATCGCGTCGCCAGCTTCGCCCGACCGATCGAGCGCATGGACTTCCTGCGCCTGAGCGATGGTCCCGAGCTGCGAGCGTTGACGTACGCGGCCGTCGGTTCGCTGCTGGGATCGGGTGAGCATACTGTCTGCCTGATGCTGGGCTTTCCCGTCGAGGTCATGGCGGAGCGGGAACGGGCGACCGCCACCCTCAAGGCTTTGCGAGAATGGCTGCTGGGCGAGCACCGGTTCAGCCTTGATGGCAGAGCAAGTGCCATTCAGGTCCGGGAGGTCAAAGCAATGGCTCAGCCCGCCGGCGCCTTCTTCGCCTGGGGACTAAATGACGCCGGTCACTGGCAGCGTTCGGCGAGCGACCTCAAGGCGCCCGTCGGCATCTGCGATATCGGCTTCAACACCCTGGACCTCTTCGCCGTTGAGGGCGGCCAGGTGACGGCTCGTTTCACCGGCGGCGACACCCTGGGCCTGCGCCGGGCGGCGGAACTACTTGGCAGCCAGGTGCGGCGTGAGTACGGTGTGGCGCTGTCGCTGCACGAGGCGGACGCCCTGCTCGGCGACAAACGAGCGCAGCTGTACACGCCTGTTGGGCTAGCCGACCTGCAGGCGGCAGCGCGCCAGGCGCTGGATGCCACGACCGGGGAGATCCTCGGTTTCGTCGAGAGCCGCTGGGGCCAGGGCCGCCAGTTCGCCTATCTGCTGTTTACCGGCGGCGGGGCGGAGGCGCTGCGTCCGGAGCTGACCCGACTGTACCCGCACGGCCTGGTGCTCCCCGACCCCGTGACGGCCAACGCCCTCGGTTTGGCCCGCTATGCACAACGAGCTCTCGCTCAAGCCGGTGTGTGATGGCAGTTGCCATGCCAGTGCCGGCAGTTGATGGCAGATGCCAGCAGTCGGCGGCAACTGCCGTCAACTTGGCTTCAAGTGCTACCGCTCCATCCCTCTGTGTGTTGCCCCTCTATATAAGGAGGGCGACCCTTGTCCTCCCCTGCTGACAACGCTCCTGTAAAGTTGTGTTTGCGACTCCACGCCGACCGTGATGCCGACCTCATAGCCTGGCTGGCAGCGCTCGATGACCTGCCCTTCGGCGGCAAAGGTGAGGCAGTGAAGACGGCGCTCCGCAGAGGGATTGGGTCTGTAGACACTTCACCGGTCGTCAACGTCTCGGTTTTGCTGGTCCAGGTGCGTGCCGTCGTGGAGGCGGCTGTAGCCTCGGCGCTGGCCAGCACTCACCTCACCATGACGCCAAACCCAGCGGAAGCGCCCACTTCCGAAACCGATGCGCTCCTGGACGTCCTGGCCGAGAATCTGACCCTGTGACGACACCCATGCCCGACCACGACCCCCACCTGCACCAGATCACCGGCGCCGTGCTCGCCGCCTACTACAGCCTCTATTTTCTGCGCAGCCGCCAGACGATCCTGCGTCCCGCCGATTTCGTGCTGGCCCTGGTCGGCGATCTGGAGGCCCGCCATCTAGCCGTGCAGCAGGCTCCCTTCCCCAACGTTGACCTGCTGGTAGAGGAGACGGCAGCGGTGCGGGTACTGAAGGAGCGATGGATCACGCCCACCCACGAGGAGGCGATGGCGTCGCTGCTACGCCGGCGGAGTCTGCCGGTGGGGCTGCTGCTGAACTTTGGTTCCCGCACGCCCATGCTGCGCCGCCTTTGGAAACCGCCGTAGCTTCACTTGCTCACTTAGCGCCTGACCCCAGAAAAAGCAAAACCGCTGTGTCACCAGCGGTCTGCCTGGGGTGTTCGCCGCCACGGCAGCGCTACCACCCTCCTAAACCTATTGAGTGAGATGGTAGCGCACCGAGGCGGACCTGTCAATTCGCCCACAAAGCGAACCAGACCCTTGCTGCCCGCAACCAGGGGCAGCCAGCCGCTTCCATGAAGGACGCTACTATGCCTACCACCCTACAAGACACACGCACCCCCGGCTGGTTCTGGATGGAGAATACCGTGATCGATGTCTACGCCCCCTGCATCGGCGCTGCCGGCGTCGCCGTCTACGCCTACCTCGCCCGACGCGCCGACAGACAGGGCTTGTGCTTCCCCTCCTATGACACCATTGCCCGTGACCTCGGCCTCTCACGCCGCACCGCCATAGCTTATGTGAAACTACTGCAGGAGCATGGCCTGATCATGATGCTGCCTCGCATTGCTGCCGGCATGAAACGCAGCGCCAATGCCTACAGGCTGGTGAACCTGCGTGACGGCCGCAGCTCGCCACGCACAGCCCCACGGCAAGGATCGCAACCGTCGGACACGAAAGCCGGTGCGGCACCAGGCGTTGAAGCCAGCGATAGTGCAACCGTTGCACCAGGGCAAAACCTGCACCATGCAACCCACGACGCCGACGAAAGCGATGGTGCAAAACCTGCACCATCGCAAATTCTGCACCCCTCGACATCCGCTAGCCAGCAGCCTGGTAGTGCAACCGTTGCACCAGGGCAAATTCTGCACCATGCACGCCCCGAAGCCGGTCAAAACGGTGGTGCAACCGTTGCACCGGTGCAGAATCTGCACCAGGGTGGTGCAGCAGTTTCACCAGGAATGGTGCAGCAAATGCACCAGGGTGGTGCAACCGTTGCACCCGAAGGAAACACACTGAAGGAAACACAAGAGAAGGAAACACAGAAGAAGGAGAAGAAGAACGGCGCGCTGTCGACGCGCGACGCCGGCCTTGGGACAGGTGTTTCCCTCACCTCCTCACCGCTGCAGGCTCCTGCGGTCGAATCCGCTCAGGCTGAGGCTGAGGTATCGGTGCCATGCCAACCGGAACAGACAAGAAGCGATGAGGCCGCCATGCTGGCTGCCCTTTGCCAGGTGACCGGCAAGGACGCCGGCCTGATGCGTTCGAGCAAACGCCAGGAGTACGAGCAGGCCGCCGTCCGCCTACAAGAGCGGGAGTTCACACCCGACGATGTACGGGACTTCACCCTTTACTGGCAGCTGGCTCACCCCATCGGCAGCAAGAAGCCCAATGCCGGCTATCCCCACCTGGTACAGGTGCTGGAAGACCTGGCCGGCGCCCTGCCCTGGATCCAGGAGCAGCGCCGACGCCGGGAGGAAGCGGAAGCCTGGCAGGAGGAAGTGCACGATCTTCCGCCGGTGCGACCGCAAGCACCCGAGGTCGACCCGGAGGTCCGCTCGCTCTGGGAACGCATCCGGGACGAACTGACCCTGCGCCTGCCCTCAGCGCCGGTGGCGGCAGACCTGCAGCGGGCCAGACCCCTGTCGCTCGCCGACGGCACCCTCTTGGTCGAGTTGCCCAGCGCCGGCATGGCGGAATGGTGGCAGCTGCGGCTGCAGCGGCCCGTGACCGAAGTCGTCGCCCGTGTCGTCGACCATCCCCTGACCGTGGCCTTCACGGGCCCCCAGCTCAACTGACTCCTTTATCTTGGAGGATATCATGAATACTCTGCTGCAATTCGCCGCTATGTTTCTTGTCATGATCGCTTGCGTCCGCCCGGCGCTGGCATCGAGTTCTGTCTATGCTACTGACTCGACGACCGTCGTCGCCACGCCCACCCCGTCGGCGGCCGTGATCGTGGCCGTCGATGCCCTGAACCTGCGTGCCGGACCCGGCACCAATCACCCGATCCTTAGCCGCCTCACCCGCAGTACCCGGCTCGAAGTCACAGGCCGCAGCTCGGACGGCGCCTGGCTGGCGGTGCAGACCGGTTCTCGCTCCGGTTGGGTGACGGCGCGCTATGTGCGGCCCGTCCCGGCAAGCGAAGCTGCTACGCAAATTGCCATGGCAACGCCTGCACCAACCACCACGCCAGCGCCAGCCAAACAAGACACGGTCGTCCTTGGGCCGGATACGTCCTGGCCGGTTCAGGCGGACCACGTCCTCGGTTGGGGCTACGAGTTCGTCGACGCCAGCCAGGAATACGACTGGGTGCTGTACCAGGATGTCTATGGGCAGGTGGCCCACGCCTTCTGGGGACTGGCACTGTATGACCGCCACCCCCACGGCATCCGCCTCACCCTCATCGACCCGGTTTGGGAGGAAGGTTGCCCCAGCCCGGCGGCACCTGTCCCTCTCGTGGTCGGCAGCCGCTGCCTGCTGGAAGGGTTTGGCGACGGCGCCGGGGCCATGGTCTACGCCGGCTGCGCCGTGGCCTCCGATCACTATTTCGATCCTCAGGCTTGCTTCGTGACCATTGCCACCGATGGTCCGCATGTAAGCGATGCCGTCCTCGCCGCAACAATTACCGCCCAGAACATGCTTGTCGCCGGCTATGCCGGCCGCACGCCCGACTTCAGCCGGCCGCCGTTCACGCCGCTGCTGGGTGAGGCCTATCGGGAGGGCGACCAATGGCGGTGGAGACTGCCGTATCTGGAGGTGGTAAGGATGCCGTAGCGCCTAACGTCCATCCCAACTACTTCCTTCCCGACACAGCCAAGACCAATGTGATTGGACCAGGACCTTGCGCCCCGGCTCACCTCCCTAAC
>CAZHTZ010000201.1:0-5660 GCA_964535455.1 uncultured Caldilineales bacterium | reverse complement strand
CCACGCCCCCTTCGAGGTGCAAGAGAAAGTCCGGCACCCGCCCCTGCCTGGTCGGCAACATCTCCGCCTCGCAGACGCTGCCCTATGGGTCGCCGGGCGATGTTGAGCTGCAGGCCCGGGCGCTGCTACGCGACGTCGCCCCCGGCGGCGCCTTCATCATGGCCCCCGACCACTCCTACCATGGCGGCATCCCCTCCGCCAACGTCTGGCAGGTGTTCGAGACCTGCAAGAAGTACGGGGCCTACCCCCTCGATCAGGACGCCATCCGCGCCCGCATCGAGGAACTGCAGGCCGAAGGCCGCAACAGCCAGGTCACCATCTCCGCCAGCCAGCCCGACAAGGCGACCACCGGCGACGTTGCCAAGAGGCCGCGGCCCCGGCGTGATGTCGGTTAAAGATAGACCCTAAAGGTTTCCAAAACCTTTAGGGTCTGATCCGTCGTTCAATCGCTCCACCAGCAGATCGGCGTACACCTGGGGCCAGGGCCGGTCAGACGGGTTCGCCGCGCGCTCTGCTTCCAGCACCAGGATCAGGCCGGTCAGCTCATCGACACTGAACGACCTGTGCAGCAGGTCGCCGAGTCGCGGCTGCAAGTAGCCCGCATACCACTGCGGCCAATCCGGATCATCGCCGTCCGTGGCGATAAACGCCCGGTGATGCTGGCGTCCGGTTTCGGCGAAGAGATCGCTGAGCTGCTTTCTCAAGTCCTGGCTTGTCATGATGAACCTTCCTTCTGCGGATGAACGACCTGCTTGTCGCCGGCGCGGTGACCACGTTTGCGGCGCCGAAGGAACCGGTTCGTCGTGATTCGCCTCGACCCGACCCGCCTGCCACGCCTGGCGCGGGTCGGATTGTAAATGAACGTGGACGCTTAGCCAACTCAATCGTTCAGGACATGACCTCCGGGAGGCGCTGACGAGGCATTGTCATGCGGAAGTTCGTCTCCAGCGCCTCCCGGAGGTCTGCTGCTTGCACGAACGGCAAATACACTCGATCAGGCCAGGTGACCAACACGACGCCGCTCATGCCTTCGCCACCCGGCCCGCCATGAATCGCGCAGTGAAAGCGGTAGAACCCCGCATTCAACAAGGTGTGGCTGAAAGTCGTATCGGTAGATTGCGTAGGCCACAAACCATCGTCGCTGACCAACGGATGGTCTTCAAAACTGCCTTCCCAGGTCACAGTGTCCCCCACGGCAATGGTGACGTTGGCAGGGCTGTAGACACAACAGGTAAACGTAATGACGCTTGTATCCTCAGTACGCGCCGTGACCCTTTGCACATCGTGGCTCAGGAGCATGAGCAAGATCGCGGCAAACGCCACTCCTGCCAATACTCCCAGCAACAGCTTTTTGTGTATCAACATTTCCAGCCTCCTGTCGTGGATACCAACTTACACCCTTTGACGCTGACAGGGCCGGAAACTGACCGTTTCCTGCCTACATCACGGACGTACGTCGCCTAACCCGCGTGGGAGTCGGAATCCGGGACAAAGGCGTCCACTTCGATCTCAACGAGCAGGTCCGGATCGATCAGGCGGCTCACCTCGATTAGGGTCGCCGCCGGCCGGATCGAGCCGAAGAACTCGGCGTGGGCCCGGCCGACCGCCTCCCAGTTCCTGATGTCGGTAACGTACATACGCGTGCGGACCACGTGGTGCAGCGAGGCGCCCGCCTGAGTGAGTGCTTCTGAGATCGTGCGAAGGGCCTGCACCGCCTGGGCATACGCATCGCCGCGCCCGACGAGCCCTTGCGGCGTGGCGGCTGTCGTACCGGACACATAGATGTGCGGACCCACGCGGACGGCGCGGGAGTAGCCGACGATCGACTCCCACGGTCCGCCGCTGGAGATGTTGATGCGGTCTTCAGTCATTCGCGCAACTGTCCTTATTTTCCACAGGAGACGAAAAGGCAGAGCATGTCCTGCGCCCCCGGCCTGGATGGACGGCTATGGGCAGTCTAATGCATCAGCCCCAGTCACTATGCTACCTGCAAGCGGCATGATCCGGCCCGCACCCGACGCCATCGGGCAATGGGCACAATGATAACTCCATCGTAGTGCGTGCATAGCTTCCCGTCAAGGCGCCCAAAGCCGGGGCGCGGTTCATGGTTTCGCACTGCGATGACCTCCGGGAGGCGCTGGAGACGAACTGCAGCATGGCGACGCCTTCTCAGCGCCTCCCGGAGGTCTGCCCCCTTCCACCGCGCCAAATGGCGCGGTCGCCAGCCCGCCGAAGCCACCTTCCGCCCGCCCGCGGATGGCGCGATGATGGGAGTCTCGCCCCACCCTTCCGGCGCATGGTATCATTCCTTCGT
The DNA here is from genome assembly GCA_964535455.1 of uncultured Caldilineales bacterium. GTDB lineage: Bacteria > Chloroflexota > Anaerolineae > J102 > J102 > SSF26. The sequence goes on along the minus strand of CAZHTZ010000201.1, from coordinate 3,346 downwards.
AAGGACAAGACGTAATGAGCAAAGCGAACAAGACACCGCCATCCCCACCCTCTCCTTCCCGGCCCGCCGGCGCCCCCCGCTGGCTTTTCGTGGCCCTCGTCGTTGCGGGCGCCCTGGCACTGACCGTTGCCGCCATCGTCCTGCTGCGCGGCAGCGGCGCCCCGACTCAACCGGCCCCGCCGGCTCAACCGGCCCAGACCGGCAAGACGCCGCAATCCGTCTCCGGCCCTCGCCTCTCCGTGGCCCAGGAGTCCTTTGACTACGGCGACGTCAAGGTGAACAAGCCGATCGAGACCGTCTTTCGGGTCAAAAACATCGGCGACAAGCCCCTGCAGATTCTGGAACAGCCCCAGGTCGAAGTCGTGGAGGGCTGCTGACCGCCCCTCGCCGTCGTCAGTTCGACGACCATCGCCCCTGGTCAGGAAGCAACCATCGTCCTCCAGTTCACCATGCATCCCGGCATGGAAGGTCCCCATGACTTCCGCCTCAAGCTGCGCACGAATGACCCCGTCGAACCCGTCAAAGAGTTGAATATCCTCTCCAATTGGGTGCCCTGACCGTGACCCCCATTCGCGCGACGCCGATCCGCGTCCTGCTGGCCGATGACCACGCCGTCGTGCGCAAGGGTATCCGCGAGTTCCTGGAAGAAGACGGCGAGATCACGGTCGTGGCCGAGGCCTCGGACGGGGTCGAAGCCGTCCGCTTCGCCGGCGAGCACGCCCCCGACGTCGCCGTGCTCGACATCCAGATGCCTCGGCTGAGCGGTATCGAGGCCACGCGCCAGATCAAGGCCGCTTACCCTGCCGTCCGCGTGCTCATCCTCACCGCCTACGATGACGACCCCTACGTCTTCGCCCTGTTGCGGGCGGGCGCCGATGGCTACCTGCTCAAGAATGCCGACTCCGATGCACTGGTGCGGGCCGTCAAGACGACGGCGGGAGGTGGCAAGGTGCTCGCTCCCGATATCACCGCCAAGGTGGTGGCGCAAATGGTTGGGGGCAAGCCGGCCGCTGCCCAGGATCAGGTGGAACCGCTCAGTGACCGCGAGCTTGACGTCCTCCGCCTGGCAGGCCGTGGGCTCACCAACAAACAGATCGGGCAGGAGCTGGGCATCAGCGACCGCACCGTGCAGGGCCACCTGGCCAACATCTACGGAAAGCTCGCCGTCAGCTCTCGCACCGAGGCCGTCACCCGCGCCCTCAAGCTGGGTTGGATCGTGCTGGATAGTTCTTGATGGGCCTCCGCCGTTTGCGTGGGCTGCGCGTCCAACTGCTGCTGTGGACCATCCTCCCCCTGGCGGTCGTGCTCATCGTCTTATCGGTGGCAGGCGTTTCCCGGCACCGGCAGGCGATGACCGCGCTCGTAGCCGACCGCGACCGCGGGTTGGCCCTGGCCGAAGCCACGCGGCTGGGCCATGAGATCGACCAGCGGGTGCAGTTGTTGGCGCGTTTGGCCGCCGATCCGGCTCTGTCGGAAGCCGGCGCTGCCGCAGGGTTCGACGGTCTGTCTGCCACCATGAGTGAACCTTTTGCCGCGGGACTGGCCCTGGTAGACGTGCAGGGCAGCATACTTGCCGGCTCCGCAGCGGCGCGCAATTGGGCGACTTCGGACGCTGCCTTGGCTTTGGCCGCTCGCGTGGCCGCCGGTGGTCAACCCCTCCTGGCCGAAACCACCGCAAGCGATGGGACCAGCCTGCTGCTCGTGGCCGCCCCCACGGCCGGCGGCGCGATCCTGGTCGGCGGCCTGCCCCCAGAGTCATTGCACGTGGCGGAGAGCAACCCCATGCTTGGGGGCGAGGCTCATGCCGCTATGTTTGTGCTTGATGCCGAGGGCCGCCTCATCCATCATAACAACCCCCATGATCTGACCGTGGACGAAACTGCTCTGGCCGGCCTGCCGCCAGTGGCCGTAGGCGACGCCGGGCTTGTTTCCCTGCCCCGCACGGCTGGCCAGGAGTTGCTGGTCGCCTATGCTCCTGTTGAGCCACCGGGCTGGACCCTGGCCGTGGTGGAGGACGTCCACGCCGTCGGCGCCTTCGGTCTCAGCGCCGTCGAGGCGCTGCCCCTGCTCCTGCTTTTCGTGGCCGTGGTGGCGCTGCTGGCCGTCTCCTTCGGGGTGGCGAATGTCGTGCGCCCCCTTCAGGAGCTGGACCGCCGGGCGGCGCGCGTGGCCTGGGGCGATTTCGATGCCGTCAACGCGCCCGTGGGAGGTGTGCAAGAGATCGATGACCTGCGCATCACCCTGGCGCAAATGGCCGACCGCATCCGTTCCTACCAGACGGGAATGCGCGACTATCTCAGCGCCGTCACCCAGGCGCAAGAAGAGGAGCGCAGCCGTCTCGCGCACGAGCTGCACGATGACACGGTCCAGGCCCTCATCGCCCTCAAGCAGCGGGCGCAGATGGCCCACAAAGCGCTGGTCAGCGACCCCGAGCGCGCCGCCAGCCGGTTGGACGAGCTCGAAGGCTTGATCGATCAGGAGTTGGCGGCGCTGCGCCGCCTCATCGGCGACCTGCGGCCTATCTACCTGGAAGACCTGGGCTTTGTGCCGGCGTTGGAAATGCTTACCAGGGCGACCGCCGGACGCGAAGGGTTGTCCATCCACCTGGATGTCCAGGGTGAAACAGTGCGCCCGGTTCCCGACGTGGAGTTGACCGCCTTCCGTATCGTTCAGCAGGCACTCAACAACGTCGTCGCCCATGCCCGGGCGCAGAATGCCTGGGTCGCCGTCCACTTCGCCGCCAACGGGCTCACGCTGATCGTGATGGATGACGGGCGGGGCTTTACGCCGCCAGAGCAGCCCACGGACCTCGCCCGCCAGGGACACTTCGGGCTGATGGGGATGCGCGAACGGGCGATGTTGTACGGTGGGCAGCTCACCGTCGAAACCGCCCCGGGGAAGGGGACGACGATCACGGCCTGGCTGCCGCTGTCGTGAGGGTGCGTTTGTCCTGCTGAACAGGTCGATCGTCCAGCCTACGCGCCAAATAGCCTGGTTCACCCGCGCCGCGTAGCGCTTACTGCGCTCCCGATGACACTGTATGCTCATAGGCGTCGATCTTGTAGGTGCAGCACTCTCACCGGAGGCACCCATGTCCGGCCATCTCCCCGTCAGCAAATATGCCCTGCTGGCTCTCCTGTGTTGCCTCGTGCCGCTGGCAGCCCTGGCGGCCGTACTCTACCTCCACACCCCCACCGTGCCTGCAGCGCTGGTGGCTCTCATCCTACTCATCCCTCTGGCGCGTTGGCTGCTGCGCTCCGCCTGGGATGAGAAGCACTAAATCACTCTTATACTTTAGTTTCCGGTAAAACGAGAGCAGCTTGAGTCGCCGCAAACGGGCGATTGC
>CAZHTZ010000200.1:0-5885 GCA_964535455.1 uncultured Caldilineales bacterium | reverse complement strand
GGTTCATCTCCTTTACCCTTAAGTTAGCGCATATGGGGGGTCGCCCCTACCCGCCTCTCTCTTCCCCATGAATACCGCCCAAAACCTGCTGGACATCCTCGACCTGCCCACCGGCGACCGCCACGACCTGCCGTCCTCGACGCGGCGGTTTCCCGATGGCGCCCATTATCGACTCGAGATTCCCAGCGTGGAAGGTCCGGCGGCCATGCAGGCCGTGCTCGACGAGGCGCAGAAACGCGGGCTCACCATCCACCGCGTCTCCCAGGGCAGCGGCATGATGCTGCTGACCAACAGCGACATCCGCGACATGGCGCAGCTTGGTCGCCAGCACGGCGTCGAGGTGTGTTTGTTCGTGGGCCCGCGCGCGCCTTGGGAGGGCACCGGACAGGCGCTGACGCCGGATGGCAAGCTCTTTGGCTGGCGGCATACAGGCATGGACCAGCTCGTCTACGCCTTCGAGGATGTCGTGCGCGGGATCGAGAACGGCATCCGCAGCGTCCTGGTGGCCGACGAGGGTCTGCTGTGGCTGCTCGACCAGGCCCGCCAGCGCGGTATTCTGCCCGTCGACCTGATCGTCAAAGGGTCGGCGTTGTTGGGCGCGGCCAACCCGATCGGCATCCGGCTGCTGGTGGACGCCGGACTGAACACGGTGAACGTGGCCTCCGACATCTCACTGGCCCGGCTGGCGGCCCTGCGCCAGGTCATCTCCATCCCCATCGACCTCTACATCGAAGGCCCGGACGGCCTGGGCGGGTTCACCCGCTACTATGAGCTGCCGGAAATTCTGCGCGTGGCCTCCCCGCTTTATCTGAAATTTGGGCTGCGCAACGCCCCCAACATCTATCCCAGTGGCCTCCATCTGGAAAACGCGGCCATCGCCACCGGTCGCGAGCGGGTGCGCCGCGCCGCCATCGCCATGGAGCTTCTGGCTCGCTCTGGCGCGGAGTTCGCCATCTCAGCGGCCGGGGCTTCTGACCTGGGCATTCCCGTCACGTTGTGATCCAATGGACAAAGTTGTGCTGGAAGTCCAGGACTTCCACAAGGTTTACGGCAGCTTTGCCGCCGTCGATGGCATCAGCTTCACAGTCGTCAGCGGCGAAATCTTCGGTCTGCTCGGTCCCAACGGCGCCGGCAAGACCACCACCCTGGAGTGTCTGGAAGGCATCCGCCAACCCAGCAGAGGAAAGCTCAGCATCCTCGGTGTGAACCCCAGCCGGGAGCCGGGCAAGCTGCGTGATCTGCTTGGCGTCCAACTCCAGACCTCATCCCTACCAGACGACATGCTCGTAGACGAAGCCATGCGCTTTTTCTCAGCCTATCATGGCGTGGCGCCTCGCTACGACCTGGTCGAGCGGCTGGGCCTGCACGAGAAGCGCCGGACGCCCTATCGCCAGTTGTCGGTCGGCCAGCAGCGGCGCCTGGCCCTGGCTCTGGCCGTGGCTCACAGACCGCCTGTGGTCATTCTTGACGAACCCACCGCCGGACTGGACGTCGAGTCCCGCACCGAACTGCATGCGCTCATGCGAGAACTTCAGCAGTCGGGCGCCACCATTTTGCTGGCCACGCACGACATGGCCGAAGCCGAAAAGATGACCGACCGCGTCGCCATCCTGTTACGCGGGAAGATTGCCGCCACGGGCAGTCCCCTCGAATTGACGGCCACCGGTTCGGGCTTGACCAAAGTATCGGTCCGTACTGACGATGGTGTGTTGATGGAGAGTACGGCGGCTTTTCCCGGCGTCCAGAAGCGGCTTGACGCCGAAGGCTATGCCATTTTCTTTAGCACGGATCCCGGCCCCACCGTTACTGCCCTGCTCGACTACATCACCGGCCACGGTGACAGACTGATCGACCTGCGGGTCGAGCGCCCCTCTCTGGAGGAACGTTTCCTGGAAATCACTGCTCGAGGAGGTGCAAAGTGAACGCCTTCGCCGCCCACTTTGCCTTCGAATTTAAGACCGGTCTGCGCAACTCGACCCTGATGATGATGAACTACCTCTTCCCATTGGGGTTCTATGCCCTGATGGGACTGGTGATGACGCAGATCAATCCTGGTTTCAAGGCGGTGCTGCTCCCGGCCATGGTCATTTTCACGGCCATGGCCAGCACACTCTTGGGTATGCCCGCACCCCTGGTCGAAGCCCGTGAGGCCGGCATCTTCCGCAGCTTCAAGATAAACGGCGTCCCGGCGATCTCTGTCGTCGGCATTCCCACCTTCACCACCGCCATTCATGCCCTGCTGGCCTCGGCCATCATCGCCGTTACCGCCGGTTCCTTCTTTGATGCTGCCGTGCCCACGAATTGGGGGGCCTTCGCCGTGCTCACGCTGCTGGCTGTGGCCGTGTTTGGCTCGCTGGGCGCTTTGATCGGCGTCGTCTCTGCCAGTTCCCGCGCAACCGTGTTGTGGTCCCAGCTAGTTTTCCTGCCCTCGATGCTGCTGGGTGGGCTGATGCTGCCCATTGCCCTGCTGCCGGCAAGTATCCGGCCGGTTGCGGCGATACTGCCTTCAACTTATCTGATGCAGGCGTTCGAGGGTCTCGCCTTCGGACGTCCGACGTTGTTCAATCCTGTGACATCAGCTCTCGTTTCGCTGGCAGCCGCGCTGGTGGCATTTGCCCTGGCGGTCTACCTGTTCAACTGGGACAGTCGCAACCAGACACGCCGCGGCCATCCGCTCATGGCCTTGCTCGTATTGGTTCCCTATCTGATCGGTATTCTGCTCAACTAAACCCAACAGCGCATATGTCCGGACGGCTGCAAGACAAGATCGCCATTATCACCGGCGCCGGGCGCGGCATCGGCGCCCAGACGGCGCGCCGCTTTCTGGAACAAGGGGCGCGCGTGGCGATTGCCGAGCTGAACCCGGAGACGGGCGAAGCGACCGCGGCCGAATTGTGGGCAGATGGTTACGAGGCCATCGCCGTCCAAACCGATGTCTCCGACCACGGTTCGGTCAAAAGGATGGTGGCGACTGTGGCCGATGTACTCGGCCCGCCCAACGTCCTCATCAACAACGCCGGTATCAACGTGTTCCGCGACCCGCTCAAGCTCACGGATGAGGACTGGCGGAAGTGTTTCGCCGTCAACCTGGACGGGATGTGGTACTGTACGCGTGAGGTGCTGCCGCACATGTTGGCCCACGGCGGCGGCAGCATCGTCAACATCGCCTCCGTCCATGCCCTTCAGATCATCCCCGGCTGCTTTCCCTAGCCTGTGGCCAAGCATGCGGTCGTGGGTCTGACCAAAGCGCTGGCCATCGAATATGCGTCCAAGAACGTGCGCATGAACGCCGTTTGCCCCGGCTATGTCGAGACGCAGATCACCATCGACTATTGGAACACGCACCCCGATCCGGAATCGCAGCGCTTGTACGCCTACAACCTGCATCCGCCCAAGCGCATCGGCACCGCAGACGAGATCGCCATGACCGTGGTCTTTCTGGCCTCAGACGAAGCCCGGTTCATCAACGGCGCCATCGTGGTGGTAGACGGTGGACGGTCGATCCTGTATCACGACTGACGCACGACGAAAGGAGCACCCAGCCATGCAACAACTCTTTGAGGGCGTCTTCCTGTTGGAGGGCGATGTGGGCGGCAGGCCCCTGCAACTGCTGTACCTGCAGGGCGTTCTGACCTCAATTCTGTGGGACACGGGCTGCGCCAACGACCCGGAGCGCTTTATTGTCCCGCAGATACGAGAGGCAGGCGGCGACCCCGCCCGATTGACCTGGATCATCAATTCCCACCCCGACCTCGACCACACCGGTGGCAACCACCTGATGAAACAGATCGCCCCCCAGGCCCGGCTGGCCTGCGGCGACGCCGACCGCGTGGCCTGCTCGGGTCCGGAAGAGTTGCTGCACCTGCGCTACGACCGCTACCGCAGTGACCACGGTCTCTTCTATGACGGCGGCGCCCGGCAGTGGGTGCTCGAACAGAGCGGCAAGCCCCAGCCCATCGAGACGACGTTCGTGGGCGGAGAGCACATCCGCCTGTCCCCGGATTGGGAAGTCGAGATCGTCGCCCTGCCCGGTCATGCCCGCGGGCATCTGGGCATCCTCGATAGCAGAAACCAGGCCCTCTATGGCGGCGACGCCATCCACGGAGAGGTGTACTACGGCTTCGATGGCCTGCCCAACATGCCCCCCACCTATCTCTGGGTCGATGACTATCTGGCCACGATCCGTCTGATCGAGCACCTGCCGATCACGACCTATGTCGGTTGTCACTGGCCGATCAAGCGCGGCGCCGACATCCAGTCGTTCTGCGCCGAAACCCGGCGTTTCGTCCACAACGCCGACAGTCTCTTGTTGGCAGCGCTGGCGGAGCTGCTGACGCTGCGTGAGGCTTGCCTCAAGCTGGGGCCTGAGCTTGGGGACTGGCCACGGGACGTGGACCTGGAGTTGATGTACGCCCTGCACGCCAACCTGGAAAGCCTGGTCAATCGTGGTCTGGTGCGTGCAGACCGTCGCACCGACGCCGGACACATCCTCTATGTACGGAGTGCAGGCACATGAAGATCACCGGCGTCAAGACTGTCGTCGTCAATGCTCAGATGCGAAACTGGGTGTTCGTCAAGGTGGAAACCGACCAGCCCGGCCTGTTCGGCTGGGGAGAAGCTTCGCTGGAATGGAAGACGCGGGCGGTAGTGGGCGCGGTCGAGGACTTCGCGCCCATGATCGTGGGCGAGGATGCCGACCGCATCGAGCATATCTACCAGAAGATGTACCGGCAGTCCTTTTTCCGCATGGGCGTCATCGGGATGTCGGCCATCTCCGGCATTGAGCAGGCGCTGTGGGACATCCGCGGCAAGGAGTTGGGTCAGCCCGTCTACAAGCTGCTGGGCGGGGCCGTGCGCGACAAGGTGCGGATGTACACCCACCTCGGCGGCGGCGACATGAAGGCCGTATACGAGACGCAGTTCAGCGACGACCCGCAGGTGCTTGTGGACCGGGCCCTGGAGGTGCGAAGCCGCGGCTACAACGCCGTCAAGGTGCTCATCACCCCGCCGACCGAGAGCCTCAATTCCATTGCCGCCTATCGGTACGCCGAGCGGATGATGGCGGCGCTGCGTGAAGCCGTGGGCGAGAGCATGGACATCATGGTCGATTGTCATGGACGCCACTATCCCGGCAACGCCATCGAGTTTTGTCGTATCCTGGCCCCCTACCGTCCCTTCTTCATCGAGGAGCCGGTGCCGCCTGAGAACGTCGATGCCCTGGTCGAGGTGCGAAAGGCCAGCCCGGTGCCCATCGCCACAGGTGAACGCCTCGTCACCCGCTTCGGTTTTCGCGAGATATTCGAAAAACAGGCCTGCCATATCATCCAACCTGATCTGTGTCATTGCGGCGGCCTATGGGAAGCGAAGAAAATAGCAGCAATGGCTGAGATCTACTACATGGGGGTCGCCCCCCACAACCCGCTCGGCCCGGTGGCCAACGCCGCCGCCCTGCACTTCGCCCTCAGCACCCCCAACTTCCTCATCCAGGAGGACATGCTCACCGACGTGCCCTGGCGTTGGGAGGTGGTGCAATCCTCTCTGGTTACCGAGGACGGCTACTGGCTAAAGACCGGCTCACCTGGTCTCGGTATTGAGGTCGACGAGGAGGCCGCCAAGAAGTATCCCTTCCAACAGGAAGTCATTCATCCTCTTACCGCCCGCGCATTCGATGGCGCGGTGCTCGATTGGTAACAGCCGGCAGTATGCCTGCCGCTTTCACCCACCCATCACTTTCCCAAGGAGTCATTCCATGAGTCTTGACGCAGTCTACAACGCCATTCTGAACGGTAACGCCAAAGCCGCCACCGCCGCCACCCAGGCTGCCCTCGAGGCCGGGGTGTCCGCCGAGAAGATCCTCAACGAAGGCTGTATCCCCGCCATGTCCG
>CAZHTZ010000199.1:2077-5968 GCA_964535455.1 uncultured Caldilineales bacterium | reverse complement strand
ACATGACACATGACACATGACACTCCCCGAGTATGCCGCAGGGGAGGGGATTGCGTCAAAGGGAACAAGTGATCCTGTTCGGTGACGCTACGGAGTGTATAATGGCGAGCACGTTTCACTTATTGAGGTCGCTGCTATGTCCTTGACGCGTTTTGCCAGGTTCGCCTGGGCCACCCTGGCTGTAAATCTCGTGGTCGTGCTCTGGGGAGCGTTTGTGCGTGCGACTGGGTCCGGGGCCGGCTGTGGCGCGCACTGGCCGGTGTGCAACGGCCAGGTGATCCCCCAGGCGCCCGCCATTGCCACCGTGATCGAGTACACGCACCGCCTCAGCAGCGGGGTCGCGCTCCTCTTTGTGTTGATCATGTTCGTGTGGGCGTTCCGGGCTTTTCCCCGGCGGAGCCTGGTGCGGCGCGGGGCGGCGCTGTCGGCGTTCTTCATCGTCACCGAAGCCCTGGTGGGGGCGGGGCTGGTGCTCTTCGGGTGGGTGGCGGGGGACGACTCCGTGGCGCGGGTGTATTCCATGTCGGTCCACCTCATCAACACCTTCTTGCTACTGGCGGCGATTGCGCTGACCGCCTATTGGGCCAGTGGCGGTTCCGCTGTGCGGCGGCGCGGGCAGGGCGCCGCCGCCTGGCTGGCCCTGGTGGGTCTGCTCGCCATGGTGTTTCTGGGCGTCAGTGGTGCCATCATCGCCCTTGGCGACACGCTCGTGCTGACCATCGGCTTGACGCCTGAGGAATCACCACTCGTGGCCCAACTGGTCTCGCTGCGCATCGTTCATCCCCTCATCGCCGTGGTTGTCAGCCTCTATCTGATGCTGATGGCCCGCCTCCTTGCCAACCTGCGGCCAAGCGAACGCACGCAGCGCCTGAGTGTAGCGGTGATCCTTCTGTGCCTTGCGCAACTGCTGGGGGGTGTGGTCAACGTGGCGCTGCAGGCGCCGGTGTGGATGCAGCTTGTCCACCTGCTCAATGCCGACCTGCTGTGGCTGGCGGTCGTGCTGCTCTCGGCAAGCAGTCTCGCCGTCGATGCCCCGCGCGCTGAGCACCTCCGCTGGAAACAGGTCTTCTCGCTAGGTTGATCAGCCGGCGTAGGCCCGTTTGACTTCTTCGCCAATGATGCGGATGCCCACGGCCACCGTGGCCTCGTCCATGGCGTAGTTGACGCGGATGCATTCCCACTTATGCCGCCATGGGGCTGCCAGACCGGGGAAGAAGTAATGGCCGGGGACGACGATGACGCGCCGCTGCTTCAGGCGTTCGTATAGCTCTGCGCTGGTGATCGGCAGGTCCGGGAACCACAGCCACAAGAAGAAGGCGCCCTCGGGCTTGTGGATGTGGTAGGGCGCCCCGTGCAGCCCTTCACGCACCCAGGCGACGGCTTGGGCTGCCTTCTGTTGATAGAAGGGGCGGATGACTTCTTGACCGAGGCGGATGATCTCGCCACTGCGCACCCAGTCGAGCGCCAGGGCGGCGCCGGTGTTGCCGGGCGCCAGACTGAAGATGGCGTTCATCGCCGCTACGGCGCGGGTCACCTGCTCGTTGGCGACGATGATGCCTGTGCGCACACCGGGCAATCCCAGCTTTGACAGACTCATGCACAGTACGATGTGGTCGTCCCAGGTGGGTCGGGCATCGGCAAAGAGGATGTTAGGGAAGGGCAGACCGTAGGCGTTGTCGATGATGAAAGGGATGCCGTGACTGGCCGCCAGATGACTCAAGCGACCGATCTCACCGTCGGTGAGGACGTTGCCGGTGGGGTTGGTCGGCCGCGAAACACAAATGGCGCCGGTGGAGTCGCCCACGGTCAGGGTGTCAAAGTCCACCCGGTACTTGAACAGGCCGCCGTCCAGGTGTTCGATGTCCGGCTTGTTGGCGATAAAGAGGTCGTCCACCAGGCCCACATCGGCATAACCGATATACTCCGGCGCCAGCGGCAGCAAGATGCGCTTGCGAATGCCGCCGGGGAAGTCGCCGGCGAACAGGTTGAACAGGTAGAAGAACGCGGTCTGGCTGCCGTTGGTCAGGGCGATGTTCTGCGGCCCGATGTCCCATCCGTAGGTACGGCGCAGCAGGTCCGCCAACGCCAGCGCGAAGGCTCTGTCGCCCTCAGGTGGTCCGTAGCTGCCCACCATACGCTCGAATGACTCTTCATCGGCCAGCATCTCCTGTATGCGCTGGCGCAGCGCCGCCTGCACTGCCGGAATGGCGGCGGGGTTGCCTCCGCCCAGCATCAGCTTGGGCTCGTCTCCTGCCAGCGCCTGGCCCAGGTCGTTCATCAGTTGCAGGATGCCCGACTCGCCGGTGAACTTGCGGCCGAAGGTAGAGAGCTGCATGGGTTGCTCCACAGGATAGGCGGGGCTGATGCGCTAGGGAATGGTGATCTCGTGCCAGCCGTCCGGCACGCTGGGAGACGTGATGGGCTGCTGGTTACGCTGGTCCCACAGGCGCAGGCGCAGGGTGACCGGCGTGTCGATGTCTCCCTCAAGCCGGTGCCAGGTCAACAAGCTGCCGCCTGGCGTCCACTCCGGCGGCCGGAAGGCCTCGAACGGGACGGTGGCTCGTCCCTCGATCTCCAACCGGTAGGCCCGCCAGGCGGCCGGGTCAGGACCGCTCGTACGCCAGCGCAGCATGAGCTGGTGACTCCCGTCTGCATTCGGATTGAGGGCGGCGCCGGTGAGCGCCAACTGGTCGGTGAAGGCCACCGGAGCGAAACTGTTATCAAGTTCGGGCCGGCCGGCGCGGTCTCCCCACTCGAAAACCGTCACGGCGTGGGAACCATCGGGCGCCTGCACATGGTCCGTCTCCTGGGCGTAGCGGCCCATGACCTCGGCCGCCTGCGCCGAAAGAGGGGCGCTGCTACCGATCACATAGGTCGCCGTCTGGCCTTCCGGTGGCAAGGGCAGGGCATCGCGAGCGTCGAACCAGCTCAGGCTCGGATTCCGGTGCTCGAAGAAGGTCTGGACGGTGGCGTGCTCGTGCAGCAGCATGAAGGTCGGGTGGCGATAGATGTCGGCGGAGAGGTAGACAGGGTCGGAGGGTGGGTGGTCATCCAGCCACTGCCATGCCGAGGTCACGTCCCCTTCGAACTGGTCGAAGGTCGCCTGCGAAGGTCCCCAGATGTGGAAATAGTCGCGGTAGGTCAGGCCGGCATGAGCGAGAAGAGCGACGGTGCAGATCAGAAGCGCCCAAGTGGGCGCTGACTGGCCGGCCGTCTTGGCCTTTGCTGGCGCTGAGGATTGCCGGCGCGTGGCGACGCTCTGGACGGCGGTGGCTACCGCTGCCAGCCCGATGGCCGGGTAGAAGTACACCGCCGGGATCACACCCAGCACCCGCGGCAGGGTCGGCCAACGGTCGGTGGCGAGGAAGGACGGCAACAGCAGGGCCGGGAACCAGAGCAACAGGAACAGGGTAGCGGGTCGACGCCAGCGCCAGACAAGGATGGCAATTCCGACCAGGGACAGGACGGCGGTGAGCGGGTCGAAGACGCTGCGCCTGGGCAGGTTGTAGAACTGCTCGGGGTCGCCAAGACCCGGAACGAAGAACTGCAGGACGTTGGCGATGGCCGCCTGCCCCATGCGCAACCAGGGACTCCCGGCGCCGAAGGCCGACACTTCATTGGCCCGCTGCATGAAGCTGCCGGGATGCTGGAGAAAGTAGAGACCCAGCGGCGCAAACACGAGCGCGGCCATGAGGTAAAGGAGCACGATTCCCCGGAAGTACTGGCGGAGGATGGCCTCCTCCCGCCTGCCTGACGCCAAGGCGACGACCCACTGCACGATCAAGAACCCGCCCAAGAACAAAGGCAGGAAGCGGCTGGCGGTGTAGAAGTGTGTCGCCAGTCCAAGCAGAAGACCGCTTACCAAGAACCACGCCCAGCGGGATCGCGGCG
>CAZHTZ010000199.1:0-2067 GCA_964535455.1 uncultured Caldilineales bacterium | reverse complement strand
ACTGCATCAACTGCGCGGCCGGGTCGGGCGCGGGGCTGCGGCTTCTGCCTGCGTACCACCGGCGTTTACCGCCCGCCAGAAAGCGGCAAAGGCCAACGCCGCGCACAACGGCGTGAACACACCGCGGATACCGAACCGTGAAAAGTGTACGTGCCAGAACGAAGTCGCCAGATAGAGCGCGGCCAGGAGAGGCGCCAGAGAGACGACCACCGAGTTCGGTCTGCGATCGTCCGGGTCACCGGGGCGGCTCTTCGTCCCAGGCCGGTGGTAGGCCGCCAGCAGCTCCCGCCCCAACCAATAGGTCGCCAGGGCGGTGGCAATTCCGGCAATGGCTGAGGGCAGCCGCAACGCCAGCGGCGTCACGCCCAGGAGCCGGAACGTGGCCGCTACGATCCACATGTGCAGGCCCTCGCGGCCAAAGTTGGCCGGGAAGAAGACCGCCCCGCGCCCCGCGAGCACGTCCAGCGCATCCAACCCGTCGGTAGCCTCGTCTCCGAACAGACCCGGAGGAATGGCCTGGAGCTGCCATAGGCGGAACAGACCGGCCACCACCAGGATGATGGCCACGTGCAACCAGGTTCGGGTGTACCAGGGACGAGTCGGCTTCATGGCAAACGAGACGATGTGCTGAGTTTACCACTAATGGGCCACCTCTGATATAAACTCCCGCAGGCGGTTCCGCCGGGGACCGGCGCAAAGTTACTGATCGACGAAACGGAAATGGACCCAGAACTCTCCATTGTCATCCCTCTCTACAACGAAGCTGACAACATCGAGCCCTTGTACGCCGAGGTCACGGCGGCGCTGGCCGAGGTCGGCAAGTCCTATGAGGTCATCGTGGTCGACGACGGCAGCAAAGACGGCAGCTTCGCTCGCCTGGCCGAAGTCCATGCCCGCGATGCACGCTGGCGGGTCATCCGTTTTCGTCGCAATTTTGGCCAGGCGGCTGGTTTTGCGGCCGGCTTCGACGCCGCTCGTGGCGATGTGGTGATCACCCTTGACGCAGACCTGCAAAATGACCCGCGCGATATTCCCAAGCTGCTGGCCAAGCTGGATGAGGGCTATGACATCGTCAGTGGCTGGCGTGCGGACCGGAAGGAACCCTTTCTCAGCCGCCGCCTGCCCTCGATGATGGCCAACCGTATGATATCGGGCACAACCGGGGTGATCCTACACGACTACGGCTGTTCGCTGAAGGCCTATCGCAACGAGGTCGTCAAGAACATTCGCCTCTACGGCGAGCTTCATCGCTTCATTCCGGCACTGGCGAGCTGGATGGGTGTGCTGGTGGCGGAGGTGCCGGTCAACGACCGCAAGCGCCAGTTTGGAACCAGTAAGTACGGAATCAGCCGTACGTTCCGCGTTTTCCTTGACCTGATCACGGTGAGGTTCATCTTGGGGTACTCGACGCGACCGCTGCACGTCTTTGGGGCGGCGGGACTGGCAGCGGGTGGGCTCGGCCTTCTGATCGGGCTGTATCTGACTTTTATCAAGCTGGCCCTGGGGCAGGACATCGGCACCCGCCCACTCCTGCTCCTGGCGGTGTTGTTGGTGCTTCTGGGCGTGCAAATGGTGAGCATGGGGCTGCTGGCCGAGATGATCACGCGCACGTACTATGAGGCCCAGAACAAGCCGATTTATGCTATCCGCGAATGTCTGGGGCCGAAGCCGGGAGAGTGACAGGGGGATAGTCGGCGTCGTTACCCGGCCTGCCGGGGGTGCGGTTCATGTTATTGCGCAGTAGCGCATTGGGACGATGCCGGTGCGACAATGAGGCCCGTCGGGGGATAGAATTTCCCGGCCCGGCAGCGCAAGCTAGCAGCTTGCGGTACTTTGTTCGGCAGCGCAAGCTAGCAGCTTGCGGTACTTTGTTTGTTCCAGCCGAGTCGCCAGACCCGGCGCAGGGCAGTGCGGTAGTGTAAGCTGCCAGCTTGCACCAGCCCGGCAGCGCAAGCTGGCAGCTTGCGGTACTTTGTTTGTTCCAGACCTGGCGCAGGGCAGTGCGGTAGTGTAAGCTGCCAGCTTGCACCACCCTTGTTGCGCTACCCCGCTGCGGCCCTTTACGGC
>CAZHTZ010000198.1:0-5986 GCA_964535455.1 uncultured Caldilineales bacterium | reverse complement strand
CCCTTTGGTCGCGGCAATGGGTCTGACTCCGGTGTGGCAGCAAGCGGACTGAAGCATCGTGAGGTCTCTGCCCCCCTCATGGCAGGTAACACCATGACATCGCTTTCCAAAGACCCTTCGGTCGACGCTATCTGGCGATGGGCGACGGTTGCGGCTGTTTTGATTGCATCCGCGCTGCTGGGGCTGTACTACTACTGGTTCGGCGTCGCCGATCGTTATGCCATCTTTCTGTATGGTCACAGGGCCCGGGGCATTCCACTGACCCAACCGTTCGACGCCATCGCCCGCAGCCGGTATTGGATGGCTGCCCGGCCATCGCTTCATCAACTCCGCGTCGAATTCGTTCGCTTTCAATCCCGGGCTGGAGGTGCTCATACTGGCCATCGCCGCCACCGTCGCCTACAGCGTCACCAGCGTGAGAAGACGACTGGCAGCGCCACTCGTCAGTCGTTAAAGGCGGCGCGTTCCCAGGCGGCGTGAAGCGTTTCCGCCAGCAGCACCCCGGCAAGGTGGCGGCGGTAATCTGCTGAGGCACGGTGTGGGCTGGTGCGGAACCTGGCCTCGCTGAGCAGCGCATCCACGGCGGCTTCCAGGCTTGACTGGTCCGGCGTGCGCCCGACGAGAACGGTTTCGGCGCCGCGCAGACGTTGTGGCACCGGACCGGAGGGTCCGGCGGCAATGCGGATGCTGGCAATAGTGCCACCCTGACGGTGCAGCCAGACGCCCAGGTTCAGGATGGCGATGGCCACGCCCTGCGGGCGCATGACGCGGCGAAAGGCAGAGGACTCTCCGGCCTGGCGCCGGGGAAGATGGAATCCAACCAGTAACTCACGCCCCGCGTCGAGCGTCGACTTGCCGGGACCACGGAACAGCGATTCAATGGGGGCAAGGCGCCTGCCGCCAGCGCCGGCAATCTCAGCCTGGGCATCAAGGGCAACAAGGGCAATGGTGCCGTCGGCTGCGGGAAGCGCGTGAGCAACGTTGCCACCCAAAGTGGCGGTATTGCGCACCTGCGGTCCCCCGATCAGGTTGGCGGCTTCCTGCAGCGCCTGAGCATGGGCAGCGACGAGAGGTGAAGCAACGACCAGGCTGAGGGCGGCGCCAGCGCCGACGAACAGCGTCTCGGATCGCAGCTCAATGGCGCACATCTCCGGGACGCGGGTGACGTCGACCAGGGTGTGCGCAGGTTCATGGCGGCCTTGCTCGATGTCAAGCAGCAAGTCGGTGCCCCCGCCAATCACTGAGACCGGACCGGCAGCGTCCGTCAAAGCTTGCAGGGCGTCGGCGACATCTGTGGCGACATGGTAGTGTTCCCAGCGGTTCATAGGGCGGCCTTGAGGGTGGCAAGAAACGCATCGGGCCCGAGGCCTGGCAACCGGGGCAGTGAGCGCCTGAGAGTACTCAGGTCAGGATTGGGCGCTAAGGTCGGCGAAGCAGTGACATTGTAGCGAGGAGAGGGAGATCGGGTCAATCAGGCGCTGGCACTCTGTTCATCGGGGTCGCCTGCGACGACACGGCGGGCGCGGTGAGCCGCTCGATCACATTCGCCAACACAGCCACGCCCCGCTCCCACTCGGCGATCTCCACGTGTTCATCGGGCGTGTGGTCGATGGTGCTGTCTCCAGGGCCGTAGGCTACGAGAGGGCAATCCCAGACCGGGCCGACGATGTTCATATCCGAGGTGCCGGTCTTGAGCACAAACCCTGGCTGGCCGCCCTGACTGCGGATCGAGGCCAGGAAGGCGCGGACCAATGATGTGTTCTTCTCGGCCCGGTAAGCCACTTCTTCGCCCCAAAAAACAAGGTCGATCTCATCGGCTTCGGCAGACAACAAAGCTTTGAGTTTGTCAGGACCGAAGTCGACCGGCATACGGAAGCCCAGGGTCATTTCGGCAGTCTGCACGAGGCCATCGGTGTCTGAGGTGAAGCTGCGCAGCGACGGCAGTACCTGGTCCCACGGCCGCTTTCGCCCAACGTTGAAGGCGCCAATCCGTCCCTGGATGTGGTTCCAATAGTCCACCGCGACCTCGCAGGCGCCGGGAATGGGGTTGGCCGTGTGTGCTACCGTGCGCCTGACGGTGACGTCCACCAGCATGCGCCCCTTGTAGCCCAGGGTCACCCGGTTCCAGCCGCTGGGCTCGCCGATCACGACCAGGGCCGGATCATACTGGGTGAGAGCAAAGCGTGCGCCTTTGGAGCTGGCGGCCTCCTCTTCCAGAGCGCCGATGACGATGAGGCGCCACCCAGGCTGTGGCCCAACCCGCGCGGTCGCCACGGCAAACGCGGCCAACGGTCCCTTGGCGTCCACGGCCCCACGGCCATACAGCTTGCCCCCTTCGACCCGCACCGGCACAACCCCAGCCACCGTGTCGATGTGCCCAAGCAGGATAAGGTCCTGGGGCGGGCGCCCGTCCGGACCGGGACCCCCGTCAAGGATGCCCACAGCGTTGCCGGCGCCGTCGACAAAGGCATGGAAGCCCTTGGTTTCCATCCAGGCGACGAGAAAGCGAACGGCTTCCGCCTCTTGCCTGGAAAGAGAAGGGATGGTGAGAAGGGGGTAGAGAAGGTCAATGATTGACATAAAGAGAAGCGAGAGGCGGGTGACGGGTTGCGGGTTCGGGAGCTTGGCTGAACGCCCTGCGCGGCCTGGTGAGTTGCACTGTTCGCGGTCCGTGGTCGGCAGTCGGCCGTCCGCGGTCGTTCGTCAGCGGTCCTTTAGCATGGGGATCAGACCGCCCGCAGCGACGATGGCACGCAGGCTGGGTGAAAGTGGAGGAAAGGCGAAGGCGCCGGCGGCGCAGTGAACGACGAAGTTGTCCAGGTCAATAGCGATGGTCTCACCCGGCTGGATGACGGCAACCGCTTCCGGACACACGACCGGCAGCAGGCCGTTGTTGACCGCGTTGCGGAAGTAGATGCGGGCGAACGATGTGGCCACGATGGCCTGCACACCTGCCGCCTTCAGACATCCCACCGCCTGTTCCCGGCTGGAGCCACACCCCCAGTTGCGTCCACCCACGATGATGTCGCCAGGACGCACATTGGCAGCGAAGGTGGGATCGAGATCTTCCAGCGCGTGCTGAGCCCACTCGGCCGGTTCGCGCAAGGTGTAGGTGTATTTTCCGGGGAAGATGACGTCGGTATTGACGTTGTCGCCGTACTTCCAGGTGCGGCCAGTGCGGGAGAGGACAGAGGACAGAGGACGGAGGACGGAGGACGGAGTAGGTGTTTTAGGTGATTCGTAATGCGTAATGCGTGATGTGTGTTGCAGTTGGCGACTCGCGGCGCCCTCTCCCTGCGACTTGCTACCTGCCACCTGCCACCCTTCGGGCTGAGCGTTCGACTGAGCGCAGTCGAAGTCCTCAGGGCGAAGCCTGCCACCCTTCGGGCTTGAGCCCCTCAGGGCGAAGCCTGTCACCTGCGACTTGCCTCCTTCAACCTTCAACCCGCTACCTGTAACCTCCCGCGGGTCGGCGATTCGCCCCAGGACGGCGCTGGCCGCCACGACGGCCGGACTGGCGAGGTAGACGTCGCTTTCGGCGGTGCCCATGCGGCCGCGGAAGTTGCGATTGCCGCTGCTGATCGTGGTTTCGCCCGGCGCCGGGATTCCCATGTGGTTGCCCATGCACGGTCCGCAACCGGGCGTCCCGATCATGGCCCCGGCGGCGACAAACGTCTGAATGTAACCGGCTGCCAGCGCCTCTTGCAGCACCTGGCTGGAGGCAGGGATCACAAGCATTCGGGTGCCGGGAGCTACATGGCGAACGGCGCCGCTTTGGTCACGGAAGATCGCCGCGGCCGCTGCCAGATCTTCAAGGCGACCATTGGTGCAGGTGCCGAGAAACGCCTGCTGAATCCTGGTTCCTGCAACCCCTGAAACGGGAGCCACGTTGTCGGGACTGTGCGGCCGGGCGACCAGCGGCTCCAGGTCGCTCAGGTCCAGGACGAAGCAGGCGGAGTAGTGGGCGTCAACGTCGGGATACAGGGCGCCACCGGCGATGGCGTTGTGACAGGAGGCCAAGGATTGGCCCGTTCGTCGTGAGAGGTGGGCCGCCAGCCAATGAAACACATCTGGATCGGGTGTGACATAGGCGCTCTTGGCGCCTACCTCGGCCATCAAATTGGGGAGCACCATGCGACTCTCGATGCTCAGAGTGCGCAGGCCAGGTCCTCCGAACTCAATGGCCTGGTAGATCGCCGCATCCTGTCCCAGCATCTTCAAGATATGGAGGCCAAGGTCCTTGGCTGTCACCCAGGGCGGGAGCTCGCCCGTCAGGTCGATGCGGATCGTCTCCGGAACGCGCAGCCAAAGCTGCCCGGTGGCCCAGATCGCGGCCATCTCGCTGCGGCCGACGCCAGCGCCAAACGCGCCCATCCAGCCAAAGTGGGTGGTGTGGCTGTCAGCGCCCAGGATGGTTTGGCCGGGCAGGATGATGGCCTCTTCGCTCAAGACCTGGTGGCAGATGCCCCGACCCGCCTCGAAGAAGTGCGTGATGCCCTGGTTGGCGACGAACTGGCGCACCTCGGCGTGATTGGCGGCATGCTGGGTGGTAGGAGCAGGTACGGCGTGGTCCAACGTGATGGCAAGACGTTCGGGGTGCAGGACGCGGTCGACGCCGGTCCCCCGGAAGATGCGTGCAATGGCAGCGGTGTTGTCGTGGCTCAGCGCCACATCGGGTTGAGCGTCAACGATCTGACCGGCGACGGCCTGATCTAACCCGGCGGCGCGGCCCAGTGCCTTCTCGACGAATGTGTATCCCATGTCTGTATCCGCTAGTGGACGCCGTTGGCCCAATGGTGCAGCATCTCGTCGACGTCGTCGAGCGAGAGCGGCTTCTCGTCGGCCATGGCTTTGATGTGGCGGGTAAGGGCCTTGATGCGGTCATCTGCCAGCGCCAGCCCAAGCTGCTCGGCGCGGGCCTTCACCGCGTTCCAGCCCGTCAGGCGGTGAGCGATGGAGATATAGCGCGTGAGGCCAAAGTCGGTCGGGTCCAGAGCCTCGTATGTCTCGGGCGCATTGAGGATGGCCTTGGCGTGGATGCCAGCTTTGTGGGTAAAGGCGCTGAAGCCGGTGATGCAGTTGTTGAAGGGGATGTCGACGCCCACCATATCCGCCACCAACAGCTCGACCTCTCGCAATTGCGCCAGCCGGTACTTGCGGCAGGTGGTTTCACGGTCCCAGGTGGTCATGCGGGCAATGAAGCCGCCCAGCGAGGTGATGCCGTTGCGCTCCCCTATCCCGAGTACGGTGGTGTCGATATGGGTGGCCCCTGCTTCCAGGGCGGCGAAAGCGTTGGCGATGGCACAGCCGGAGTCATTGTGACCGTGGAACTCAATGTCGGCGCGTGTCAGTCGCCGCAGCGTGCCCACTAACCGGCTCACCTGCGAGGGCGAGGCAATGCCCACCGTGTCGGCGACGCCGAGCCGGTTCACGACTCCCAGCTTGTCGACGGCCAGGTAGACACGCAGAAGCTCGGCCTCTTCGCTGCGGAAGGAGTCTTCGGTGCTGAACCGCAGCTCAATGTCAGGCGCTTGCTGGCGGATCCAGGGCAGAACCTCGGCCGCCAGGTCGATGATCTCGTCGATGCTCTTGCCGTGGCTGAACTGGCGCAGCTTTGACGACGTGCCGATGACGACATCTACGCCGTCCACGCCAGCCTCCAGGGCGATGCTGGCGTCTTCGGCATGACAGCGGATATGGGTGAGTATTCTGGCGCGCAGGCCCAGCCTGGCGATGGTTTTGAGGTCGGCCAGGCTGGCGGGTGAGGCCTGCGGCGACGTCAATTCCAGATACTCGACGCCGAACGCATCAAGTGCCTGGGCGATGCGGATCTTCTGTTCACTGCTGAACTGGGCGCCGACGAACTGCTCGCCTTCACGCAGTGTGGATTCGATGATGTTGTAGTTTTCCAGCGACATGATTCCTCCGAAAGGTAGGGGCAACCCCCCATATGCGCTAACTTAAGGGTAAAGGAGATGAACCAGCA
>CAZHTZ010000197.1:4028-6134 GCA_964535455.1 uncultured Caldilineales bacterium | reverse complement strand
GAGTCTGGCAGGCGCTGGACACGTTCATGGCAGGACGCACCAGCCTGATCATCACTCACCAACCCGCCGGGTTGGGGTATGCCGGTCAGGTTCTGACCCTCGCCAACGGAACGATCGTTTCAGTAGCTTGACCTCCCGGAGGTCGATCTTACGGACTTTGGGTATACTACCGCATTCTTGTCATCGCCCCCATTGTGCTCCTTTCCTTGCTGGGCAGCGGCGCTTTGGTCCTGCAAAGCATTCAGAGCGCGATCGGCATCGGCGCGCCTCAGTAACCCACCTCTGGCTCAGAGACAGCGTCCGTGTCCAACGTAAACGCACCTCCTGCTTTCCACCCTTCGGGCTTGAGCCGTTCGGCTGAGGCCTCAGGCCGAAGCCCTCGAGGGCTAAGCCTGCTGGCCAAGCCCACCGGCGCCACCTGCAACCTGGACTGCTCCTACTGCTTCTTCCTGTCCAAGGAGATGCTGTATCCGGGCAGCCGCTTTCGCATGGCCGACGAGATGCTGGAGACCTACATCCGCCAGCTCATCGAGGCGCACCGCATCCCGGAGGTGAACATAGCCTGGCAGGGTGGTGAGCCGACGTTGATGGGGCTCGACTTCTTTCGGCGTTCCATTGTCTATGCCGACAAGCACCGCAAGCCGGGCATGCGCATCGACTACACCATCCAGACGAATGGGACGCTGATCGACGATGAGTGGGCGGCCTTCTTCAAGGAACACAACTTCCTGGTCGGCATCAGCATCGACGGTCCGCAGCCCATGCACGACGCCTATCGCGTGGACAAGGGCGGCCAGCCCACCTTCGACAGGGTAATGCGTGGGTTGCGGTTCTTGCAGAAGCACGGCGTCGAGTACAACACGCTCACCACCCTCCACCATGCCAATGCCGCCCATCCCGTCGCGGTCTACCGCTTCTTGCGCGATGAGTGCGGATCGCACTATCACCAATACATCCCCATCATCGAGCGCGTGGGTGAAAACGACGTCGAGCGCGCCGGAACAGGAGTGCGCGCCGCCCAAGGGGAAGGGGTCCCTGGGCAGGTAAGTACGGCGCCCTGGTCTTCCTGGCGGGATCGGCCGCTGTACAAGCAGGAGGGGGCCTACGTGACCGATCGCTCGCTCACTGCCGAGCAGTACGGCCGCTTTCTCATTGACATCTACGAGGAGTGGGTGCGCCGGGACATTGGCGCCGTCTATGTGCAGATGGTTGACGTGGCCCTGGCAAACTGGTATGGGGAACCTTCCGGGCTGTGCGTCCATTCGAAGACCTGTGGCGTCGCCCTGGCCCTGGAACACAATGGGGACATGTACTCGTGCGACCACTTCGTGGAGCCGAAGTACCGTCTGGGCAACATCCTGGAAACGCCCATGATCGAGCTGGTCGCTTCGCCGCCGCAGCGCCAATTCGGCCAGGACAAGTTCGACACGCTTCCGGCCTACTGTCGTGCCTGCGAAGTGCGCTTTGCCTGTCACGGCGGCTGTCCCAAGGACCGCTTTATCACCACGCCCGACGGCGAGCCGGGTCTGAACTACCTGTGTGCGGGCTACAAGCTCTTCTTCCATCACATCGACCGCGACATGCGCATCATGTCGGACCTGCTGCGCCAGAATCGCGCCCCCTCCGAGATCATGCAGGCGTACGCGGCCGAGGACGCCCGCCTCCAAGCCGCCTTCGCTGCCGCCGGGCGCAACGACCTCTGTCCTTGTGGCAGCGGCAAGAAGTTCAAGCAATGCCACGGCCGGACCGCGTCTTAAAGGATAGTCGCCCATGAAATGGATCACCCGCGCCCATGTCAAGGTGGACCGAGTCGCCTGCCCCTGGCTGATCGCGAAGTTCGTCGACCCCGAGGCAGAGTTCCTCTTCGTCTCTCCCGACCAGGTGATGGGCGAAGCGGAGCGGCTCGGCGCCATCCCGTTTGATTTCAGAGGCGTCGAGTTGGGTCATCACGGCCAGGAGTGTTCGTTCGAGGCTATCTTGAAAAAGTATGACCTCACCGGCGATCCGGCGCTGGTCCTCCTTGGCAAGATCGTCAACGGCGCCGATACCGACAACACACTCTGGAGCCAGCCCGAAGGCGCCGGTCTGGAGGCCATCGCCGAAGGC
>CAZHTZ010000197.1:0-3928 GCA_964535455.1 uncultured Caldilineales bacterium | reverse complement strand
CAACACACTCTGGAGCCAGCCCGAAGGCGCCGGTCTGGAGGCCATCGCCGAAGGCTTCCGGCATCTTGGCTTCGCCGATGACCACGCCGTCAATGCGGCCGAGTGGATCGTGTATGATGCGCTCTACGCCTATTGTCAGGAGATGGTCCGGCAGGGCATGGTGGATGGCGCCTTCAAGACCTGACATCGGTCTGTTGTTTGCCGCCCGCATCACGCGACTGTTCGCCTATGGCTTCCTGTCGGTGGTGCTGGCGCTTTACCTTGCGCAAGTAGGGTTGGACACGCGAGGGATTGGCCTGATCAACACCATGGTTTTCACCCATCTGCCCTCCAACATCATGCTTTGCCTCGTGCCCTTGATGCCCAATCTGCCGCTGGCCATCGTCCTGCTTCTTGCTCGTTTCAGCATTTCCCAGATGGACGTGCCCACGCGCCAATCTTACACCATGGCCGTCGTGGCGCCCGACGAACGCTCCGCCGCCGCCGGTGTCACCGCCATCGCCCGTTCCATTGGCGCCTCCCTGTCGCCTGTGCTGAGCGGCTTCCTGCTGACAAGCTTCATAGGTGCGCCTTTCTTCCTGGCAGGCGGTCTGAAGATCGTCTACGACCTCCTGCTCTATCGCAGCTTCAAGACCCTCAAACCGCCAGAAGAGCAAAAGGTGGTCAGTGTTCCGGCAGCTTAAGGGCAATCGGCGCTGCTCCTAGTCCTGGCCCCTGGCTTCCCATTAGCGCGCAGACTGCGGTGTAGACGCCTCCTGAAAGACAAGCGCCAGAAAGGCCAGGCTGGCCGCTGTCGGACGCGAATCCTTGCGCGTAAGGGCATAGAGGTGACGTGAAATGCGCAAGTCAGGGATCTCCGGCGCGCACACCATGTTGTGAGCAACCTCCAGCGCGACGGTGCGCCATGAAGCAAACGCCACACCCAGCCCGGCGGCCACTGCTCGTTTCACCGCTTCACAACCCGCCAGCTCCATCACTCGCTTGGGCTGCAAACCAAACTGCGCGAGCCGCATCTCGGCAAGCCGGCGCGTGCCTGAACCTGCCTCTCGCAGGATCAGCGTGACCTCGGCGAAAACCTGCGGTGAGAGACCGCGTTGTTGGGCCAGGGCGTGGCCAGGTGGGACGATCAGGACGATCTCGTCCTCTGCAAAGGGGCGCACCTGCAACCCCGGCGTCTCAGCCGGCATGCTGGTGAAGCCGAGGTCGAACTCGGCATTGAGCATGCGGCGGGCGACGTCCGTGCTGTTGGAGATCGCCAGCGAGACCTCCACTCCCGGATAGCGGCCTTGGAATCGGGCTAAAACCTCGGACAGCAGGTACAGCCCCGGCGTCGTGCTCGCCCCGAGCCGTAGATAGCCCCGCTGCAGGCCCGCCAACTCTGTAAGCACGCGTTGCGCCTCTTCCGTGAGCACCGCTACGCGTTCGGCGTAATCGGCCAGGATGCGCCCGGCGTCGGTCAACTCTACACGACTGCCGAGCCGATGAAATAGACGTACGCCCCACTCCGCCTCCAACATCTGAATATGCTTGGAGACAGCAGGTTGGCTGATGTCCAGATCGTCAGCCGCGCGCGAGAAATGCTGGCGCTGGGCGACGGTGCGAAAGACGGTGAGGCGGTAGTCCATAACTATAATCAGAAGTTATCGCTTCGATAAGACATTGACCATTGTATTATCATCTCGATGGGAGTAGACTGTCAACCGTAGCCATTCGCCACTGTCCAACCGGAGTTTCGACGTGTCAGCCTATCCCGGCATCAAACTGACTTCGCTGTCGCACGGCGCGGGCTGAGCTTGCAAGATCGGCCCGGCCGATTTGGCGCAGGTCTTGCGCCGCCTGCCTCTCCCCACCGACCCCGATCTGTTGAGTGGGTTCGCTCACGGCGCGGACGCCGCTGTCTACCGTCTGAACGATGAGTTAGCCCTCGTCAAGACGGTGGACTACATCACGCCGATCGTGGACGAGCCGTTCGCCTTCGGCGCCATCGCCGCTGCCAATGCCCTGTCCGATATCTACGCCATGGGGGCCAGGCCGGTGTTGGCGCTCAACCTGGTGGGCTTTCCGGTCAAGACCCTGCCGCTGAGTATGCTCGACCAGATCCTGGCCGGTGGAGCGACCAAACTGGCGGAGGCTGGCGTCGCCCTCGGCGGCGGTCATTCCATCGAGGACTTTGAGCCGAAGTATGGTCTCGCTGTCACCGGCGTCGTGCATCCGGGCCGAGTTGTGACAAACGCCGGGGCGCGACCGGGTGACATGCTGGTGCTCACCAAGCCGCTGGGTCTGGGCATCATCACGACCGGCATTGACCGGGGACTGGTGTCGGCTAGCACCGTCGAACGCGTGACGGCGGTGATGAGCCAGCTCAACCGCGCGGCCAGCGAGGCAATGGTGGCGGTTGGGGTCCACGCCTGCACCGATATCAGCGGTTTTGGTCTGCTCGGTCACTTGCGCGAATTGGTCGAAGCCAGTGGGGTGGGCGCCGCGGTCAGCCTCGGACAGACCCCGGTGTTACCCGAGGCATGGGATTTGGTCGAAAAGGACTCTATCCCCGACGGTTCGCGCAATAACCACCGCTACCTGGCCGGCTTTGTGACGTGGGATGACGATGTAGCCCACGCAGCCCAGATGATCTTGTGCGACGCACAGACGTCGGGCGGGCTGCTGATCGCCGTGCCGCCAGAACGTGCGGAGCGCCTGTTGGCGGCGCTCTGGCAGGCCGGCGTCGAGTCCGCGGCTGCTATCGGCACGATCACCCCGGCGCCGCAGGGGCGAATCCGGGTGAGCAAAGCATAACCACATTTTCCTTGGAGAGGAGACCCATGTCCGAGAACACGAAAACCTATCTCATCGTCGTCAATGACGCACCTTACGGCAACGAACGCCCCTACAACGCGCTGCGCCTGGCGTTGGATCTTATCAAGAGGCCGGAGGCCCTGGTGCGAATCTTTCTGGTCGGCGACGGGGTGAATTGCGCCTTGTCTGGCCAGAAAACCCCGGACGGCTACTACAACGTCGAGCGCATGGTGAAGGCGGTAGCCCGCCGCGGAGAAGCGGCGACCTGAACGTCGTGCGCAGAGGCCCGCGGGATCGGGCCTGAGCGACTCATCGAAGGCGTGAAGTCCGGCAACATGGCGCTGCTGGGCGAGTGGACGGCCACGGCGGACCAGGTGCTGGTGTTCTAAGCGAGATCAGCGAATGGTACCGACGGTCTTCGATCAATACGGAATGGCTACGGCCAGGGCGCCTTTGTAGTTCTGAGCGCCGAGAAAACTCAACCGAGGGAAAGGAGGAAAGCATGAGTGGCAAAACGATTGTGATTCTGGGTGCTGGCGTCGGAGGCCTGGTCGCAGCCAACACACTGCGCCAGATGCTGCCGCACGAGCACCGCATCGTGCTGGTGGAAAAGAACGCACGACACGCGTTCGCCCCGTCGTTTCTGTGGCTGATGACGGGTGAACGGGAGCCGGAGCA
The DNA here is from genome assembly GCA_964535455.1 of uncultured Caldilineales bacterium. Taxonomy (GTDB): domain Bacteria; phylum Chloroflexota; class Anaerolineae; order J102; family J102; genus SSF26. The sequence goes on along the minus strand of CAZHTZ010000197.1, from coordinate 457 downwards.
GATCACCCGCGAGGTGCGTCAACTGGCGCGGCCTGGCGTCGAGATCGATCTGGCCGAAGCCCAGAGCATCGATCTGTCCAGTCGCAGCGTGACAACGACCACACAAACCCTTACCTACGACTACTTGATCGTCGCGTTAGGGGCGGAACTGGCGCCAGAGGCAATCCCCGGCCTGCCTGAAGCGGCGCATACCTTCTACACCTTCGATGGCGCCGCCAAACTGCGTGATACGCTGCGAGAGTTTGGCGGCGGGTCGATCGCCGTAGTCGTCAGCGCACTGCCCTACAAGTGTCCCGGCGCGCCGCACGAGGGGGCGATGCTCATCGCCGACGCGTTGCGACAGCGCGGGCTGAGCAACGTCGACGTTCACCTGTACACACCGGAGCCACAGCCGATGCCGGTGGCAGGCCCGGCGCTAGGTGATGCCGTCAAGCAAATGCTTGACGGGCAGGGCATC
>CAZHTZ010000196.1:0-6207 GCA_964535455.1 uncultured Caldilineales bacterium | reverse complement strand
ACGGTCGGGTTTATTCGGATGATGCCGACGCGGCTTGTCGCGGCCTTCCGCGCCACGCTCGAAGAGATTCTCGATGCCGACCTGCTGCTCCATGTGGTGGATGCTTCGCATCCGAACGTGGTCGAACAGGCAGTGGCGGTGAAAGAAGTACTGGCAGAGCTGGGCGCCGCCGACATCCCGGTCGTGACGGCGCTCAACAAGATGGACCTGCTCCCAGACGGACAGCTCGATCCCGAAGTGGAAAGCGACCTGCCTGACGGCATACCGATCTCGGCGCTCACACAGCAGGGGCTCGATAGCTTGTTAGAGCGTATCGAAATCCAGCTCACGGAAGTGATGTCGCCAATCGAGGTGCTTGTGCCCTATGACAGTGGGGAAGTGGTGGACCTGTTCCACCGGCACGGGTTGGTCACACGGCAGGCCCATCTGCCCGAAGGCACGCTAATCAGTGGCCGCGTGCCGCGTTCCCTGATTGGACGTCTGCAACCCTACTCCACCACCAAGAAGAAGTTAACATAACATGATCGCCTCCAAGAAAGGGATCACAAGCACGTCAACTGGCTTGTTTTCCAGCGCGCCCATGACGCCCGCCTGGGTGCGGGACGCAGTGTTCTATCAAATCTTTCCTGATCGCTTCGCCAAGAGCGACAGGGTTGCCAAGCCAGAACAGCGTCTGGAGTCATGGGAGAGCCCGCCGACCGCCGAGGGCTTTAAAGGGGGAGACCTGTTGGGGGTGATGGAGCGACTGGATCACCTGGTCGAGCTCGGGGTGAATGCCATCTATCTGAATCCCATTTTCGCCTCTGCCAGCAACCATCGTTACCACGCCTATGACTATTACGCCGTAGACCCTTTGCTGGGAGGAAACCAGGCGCTGCGCAGCCTGCTCGATGCCGCGCACGACAGGAGTATGCGCGTGATCCTGGATGGGGTGTTCAACCACTGTGGCCGCGGCTTTTGGCCGTTCCACCACATATTGGAGACCGGAGCGAAATCCCCCTACCTGGACTGGTTCAACGTCAAGGGCTTTCCCATGCACGCCTACAGCGACAATGGGGAGAAGCCAAACTACGACGCCTGGTGGGGGCTGCCTGCCTTGCCCAAGCTAAACGTGGCAAACCCCGACACCCGCGCTTACCTTCTCGACGTCGCCGAGTATTGGATTCGCTTCGGCGCCGACGGCTGGCGTCTTGATGTGCCCGATGAGATCGATGATGCCGCCTTCTGGCGCAGCTTCCGGCAGCGTGTACGATCCGCGAATCCCGACGCCTATCTGGTGGGGGAGATCTGGCACAAGGCGCCGGAATGGCTCGAGGGCGACCGCTTTGACGCCCTGATGAACTACCCGTTGTCCCGCCTTGCCCTGGGCTTCTTTGGTGGTAGGACCTTGCAGATGCATTACCGCCCCGGCGGATACGAGCTCAAGCGGTACAAGGCCAGGGAGACGCTGGCTGCGCTTTCCGACCTCCACACCTGGTATCATCCTAACGTCGTCTACTCCCAACTCAACCTGCTCGATAGTCATGACACCCCACGTTTCGTGACCATGGCAGGAGGCGATGTGTCGGCCTTCCACCTGGCCACGCTTATGCAGATGACCCTGCCGGGGGCGCCCAGCATCTACTATGGGGATGAAATCGGGTTGGAGGGAGGACCAGACCCCGACTGCCGCCGCGCCTTTCCCTGGGAGAGGGCCGCCTGGCAACTGGAGACGTGGCAATGGACCAAACAAGCGGTTGCCCTGCGGCGAGGACACCACGTGCTGCGGCAAGGCTCGTTCGAGCCTGTCTATGGGCATGAGCTGGTGCTTGCCTACCTGCGGCGAGATGCAGACGAGGCCTTGTTGATCGTGTTCAATGCCGGGCGGGAACCCGCCACGCGGCGTCTGCCCATGCCGGAAGCCATCGAGGCCGGCGTGATGCCTGTTGACCTCTGGGGCTCTCCGGCCGGGCTTTCCGCCCCCCGATGGGAGAAAGATGCTGCCGATGGCCGCGCCGTGATCGAGATCACGCTACAACCCCGCAGCGCCCGCATATTGAGTTTGACGGTGCACAGTCAGGCGTGACCGAAGGGCCGCCGACCGCAGACGGCCACCGCTTCTGGAACCCGGTACACGTACACGCACCAATCGACAAGTCCAAGACGAAAAACAGAGCAATGCAATTTATGTCAACGAAGTGAACGTGAAGGTACTACACACTAGGGCAGTTATGTCACGCAAAGCTGAGCAGATGACATAATCAGCATCGTTGCTGATCCCATTCCATTTATGTCAAACCGTAATGGTCCTCCCACCCCGCCGGCCTGGTATTTCCTGCTGGGCGTTCTCTCGGCCCTGATCGTATTCGTCCTGGGCGCCGGCTTGTTTTGGGCTTACGGGCGCTACGCAGCGACCAGTGAATCGGAAAAGACCCCCGGACAGCTATACGAAGAAGCATGGAAGATCATCGAGAGTGACTATATCGGTACTCTCCCCTCCTCTGCCGAGCGCACTTACGGCGCCATCAAGGGCAGCGTCGCGAAGCTCGATGACCCATACTCCTTCTTTGTCGAACCCGAACCGGCCAAACGTGAGCAGGAACAACTCGATGGACGCTTCGGCGGCATCGGCGCCTATCTCACGACCGGCGAGGATGGGCGCATTCGTCTCGACCCGATGGTAGGACGCCCGGCCGAGACGGCTGGGGTGGTCAAGGACGACATCTTGATTTCGGTGGATGGCCAGACCCTCCCCACCCCCGCCGATGCCGAGCAAACCACCAACCTGTTGCGCGGGCCGATAGGTACTGTAGTCAAGATCACCGTGCTGCGCGGAGCACAGCAGTTAGACTTTGCCATCGAGCGCGCCGAAATCGAGCTGCCCAGCGTTACGTGGCGTGTGCTCGAACAACCGCCGGGCGCGGTTCCCACCCCACCGCCACTCGGCTACGTACGCATCGAGCGTTTCAGTGCTTTGACCGGCAAGGAGTTGAAACAAGCGCTTGCCGGTGTGAAGGAGGCTGGCATCAAGGCTGGCCTGATCCTCGACCTGCGCGGCAACCCCGGTGGTCTGCTCGACGCCGGCGTGGCCGTGGCGGGCAATTTCCTCGACGGCGGCCCTGTGCTTGTCGAGCGTCAGGCCAATGGCAGCCAAAGAACGTATAATGCACCCGCAGGCGGCGACGCTGCTCAAGGGCAGATGGTTGTCCTGGTCGACGGTGGCACCGCCAGCGCCGCTGAGATCGTCGCCGGCGCCCTACAGGACAGAGGTCGTGCCCGCCTCGTCGGCGAGAAGACCTACGGCAAGGGCTCTGTCCAGCACGTTCATCGCCTGTCTGACAACAGCGCTCTTCACGTCACCTTTGCCCGCTGGTTCACCCCCAGCGGCCGGCAAATCGACGGCCACGGCCTCACTCCCGATGTCGTTGTTGACGTGAAGAGCCAACCCTCCGCCGAAGGAAAGGATCCAATCCTGGAAGCGGGAATCGGTCTTCTGCAGCAGTCATCTCCCTCTTGACGAGGTTCATCTAACACCCCATGAATTCCAACAACAGAACGCTTCAGTTCTTCGCCGCCTTCCTCGTCGTGCTTCTGGTCGGCGCCTGCCTGTGCATGGCTGGGTTCGGTCTCGGCTTCCTGACCGGAACCATGACCGGCGGCCGTTCCAGTCCGGTGGTCGAAGCCGTGACGGCGCCAGTGACGCGCCCTCCCGCTCCCACTGCTACGCCCCGGCTGGACCAGGCGCCGGTCAACGAGGGTAAGTCAGCGGCGCCGACCGCCACCCCTAAGCCCTCCGTGCAGGGGACGCCGGTTCCTGCTGCGGTCGCGATCGAGAACTTCGACGTGTTTTGGGAGGCGCTGCGTCTCCTGGACGACAACTTCGATGGCAAGGTGCCGGAAGCCAGCGAGGTGACCAAGGCGGCGATCGCAGGCGTACAGAAGGCCGCTGAGGGCTGTGAGGACAGATCGGCGCAGCCTGTGACGCCGGCGACGGTGGCGACTCCCGACACACCTTCTGCGGCGCCGGAGAACTTCGCCGAGTTCTGGCAGGCGGTCGACGAAATCTACAGCCGCTGTGGAACCGATGGCTTCCCACCGGCACAGATTCCCTTTGTTGCCTTCGACGGCGTTTCCGCAGGCCTCGATGACAAATACACGGATCTGCTGCCACCGGACCGCGCCGAGAGCTTCCGTATCGAGCTTGACAGCGGCTTTGAAGGCATTGGCGCCAGCGTCAATGATGCCGAAGGCGGTGGCGTCACAATCGTGCGTCCATTCGCCGATTCGCCGGCTGAAAAGGCGGGGCTGCGCGGGGGTGATGTGATCGTGGCGGTGGACGGCAAGGATATCACGCCCTTGTTGCTTGATGAAGCGATTCGTCTCATCCGGGGTCCCGCCGACAGCAAAGTCGTGTTGACCATCCGGCGCCAGGGTGAAGACAAGACCTTCGACGTAGAAGTCATTCGCGACCGCATCAATATCCCCGTACTCCAGTCGGAGAACCTCGACGGCAAGGTCCTGCACGTGTCTTTATTCGATTTCTCCAGCCGAGCGGAGGATGAGCTGCGCAAGTCATTGCAGGAGGCTACCGGCAGTGGCACCAAGGCCGTTATCCTCGACCTGCGGGGCAACCCCGGAGGTCGCCTTGACGTCGCCATCGACATTGCCAGCATGTTCATCGAAGATGGTGTGATCGTCAGCGAGTCGGGCCACCGCAACGAGGAGCACAAGGCGACCGGGAAGGCCATCGTGCCGAAGCTGCCCGTGGCTATTCTGGTCGACGGCGGCAGCGCCAGCGCTTCCGAGATCGTCGCCGGGGCCATTCAGGACTATGCACGCGGCGCCCTGATCGGCGAGAAGACCTTCGGCAAGGGTTCGGTGCAAAGCTTGTTCGACCTTGCGGACGGTTCGCTGCTCCGCGTCACCACCGCCCGCTGGTTCACGCCCAAGGGCCGGGGGATTCAGGACGAAGGCCTCGACCCCGACATCGTGGTCCCCTTTGACAGCGCGGCCAAGGACGACAAACAGTTGCAGGCCGCCGTCGACTATCTGAACGAGCAGTTACAGAAGCAATGAGCAACCAGCCGCCCGCCAAAGGGGCGAAGGTCGTGGCCACCAATCGCAAGGCCTTCCACGAGTACGAGGTCGTGGAGACTCTTGAGGTGGGCATTGTCCTGACAGGCACGGAGATTAAGTCCGTGCGCGCCGGAAAAGTGAGCCTCGTGGATGGCTTTGCGGTCATCCGTAACGGCGAGGTCTGGCTGCTCAACGTCCACATTGCACCCTACGATTTCGGCGCTCGCGAAAACCACGAACCGCGTCGCGAGCGCAAGCTGCTGCTCCATCGCTCGGAGATCCACCGCTTTATGGGAAAAGTGGCCGAGCGCGGCTGGACGCTGACGCCGCTGCGGCTCTACCTGCGCGACAACCGGGCCAAGGTCGAGCTTGGCCTGGTGCGCGGCAAAAAGCTCTATGACAAGCGCGAGGCGATTGCGCGACGCGACGCCGACAGGGACCTGGAACGCACTCTGAAGGAGTATCGCTGAGTTGTGTGGGCGTCTGGCGCGTTTCTAGCCAGTACTTGACTTTCGCATCAGGGATCGTTATACTAGCAGCAGACTAAGGTATGTTGGATGAGAAAGTGGGCGCCGCCCACTTTTTTCATTATTACCACCTTTCACCGCACGTCTTTTTTCCCTCACTTAGGAATACCCAAGCAGCAAAACGCCCAGCCATGAATAAGCAGTTGTTGATGGCGATCAACCAGATTTGCGCCGAGCGCAACCTCAAACCGCAGGTCGTTATCGACGCGGTCGAGCAAGCGTTGGTGAGCGCCTACCGCCGCAATTTCGGCAGCGGTGGCAACGTCGAAGCCAAGCTCGATCCCGAAACCGGCGACATGCGCATCTACGCGCGCATGGAAGTCGTCGCGGACGACGAGATCACGGACCCGAAGGCTCAACTCACACCCGCACAAGCAGCCGAGATCGACCGGACGAAAACTAAACCCGGAGACGAGATATTCATCGAGCGCACGCCGGATGACTTTGGGCGCATCGCCGCCCAAACGGCCAAACAGGTGATCCTCCAGCGCATTCGTGAGGCCGAGCGCGACGCCGTCTATGACGACTACGTGGACCGCGAAGGCGAACTGGTGCAGGGTGTCGTCCGCAGCATCGACCATGCCACGGGCGGCATCATCATCGCCCTGGATGGAGGACGCGCCGA
>CAZHTZ010000195.1:0-6233 GCA_964535455.1 uncultured Caldilineales bacterium | reverse complement strand
GGGTCATGCCCCTGATCATGCGTGGCCCCAGCCTGGAATGTCAATTGTGGCGAGGGGAGCGAGGCGTTTTAGACTACCCCTGCCCCAGTCCTGCCTCGCGGGCACGGATGATGGCCTGCGCCCGATCCACCACCTGCAGCTTGCTGAAGATGTTCGAGACGTGGTTGCGCACCGTCTTCTGGCTGATGACCAGGTGCTGGGCGATCTCGGCGTTGTTATAGCCCTGGGCGATCAGTTCGAGCACCTCCCGTTCCCGCACCGTCAACTCGGGGAAAAGGTCGGGAGGAGCAGTTAGCGAGGGAGCGTTGAAAAAGCGCATCAGCCGCTGAGCAATGCCGGGACCAAAAAGGGCCTCTCCTTTGGCCACAGCCCGGATCGCCCGCAGCATCTCTTCCTGACCGGCGCCCTTAAGGATATAGCCCCTGGCGCCTGCCCGCATGGCGGCGAAGACTGAGTCGTCATCTTCGAACATGGTGACGACGATGACGCCGATGTGCGGACTGGCAGCCACGATCCGCCGCGTGGCCTCGATGCCGTTGATTCCCGGCATCTGGATATCCATCAAGACCACATCCGGTTGCAGGCTCTGGGCCTGTGTGATGGCCTGCTCTCCGGTCGCGGCTTCTCCCGACACCTCGATATCGGCGACGGAGCGCAGCAGCGCTGCCAACCCCTCGCGAAACAGGGTATGATCGTCGCTGATCAGGATGCGGATGGGCTCGCCGCGCGGGTTGGGGGCCGCATTGGGTGATAGGTTCATGGCCGGCTCAGGAGGGCAACGGCAGAGACGCCGAGACGCGAACGCCGCCTTCGGGTGCGGACGAAATGACACAGACGCCCCCCAACTCCTCCGCCCGCTCGCGCATGGATGCCATGCCCACCCCGGCCTGGTAGCCCTCCGCCAGCCCGCGGCCGTCGTCCCGGACCTCCACCACCAGGGCGCCGGCTTCCAGACCCAGGCTCAGCAGGCACACACCGGCGCCGGCGTGCCGGATGACGTTGGTCAAAGCTTCGGTGGCGATGCGGTAAGCGGCCACCTCGACGGCAGCAGGTAGAACCGGCAGCGCCGCAGGGGCTTGTACACGGACGTGGAGGCCGCCGCTGGAAACCTGCGCCGCATATTGGCGAAGGGCAGGGACCAGACCCAGTTGATCGAGTGCCGGGGGACGCAGATCGTAGACGAGGTGGCGAACCTCGGCGATGGCCGTCTGCACGTCCCCTTTGAGCTGCGTGAGCATCGCATCGGCTGCTGCAGGATCGGTCTGGAGCAGATTGCGGGTGGCGTCCAGCTTGAGCGTGAGCGTCGCCAGCCTGGGACCCAGATCATCGTGCAGGTTGTGTCGAAGGCGGCGGCGCTCCTCCTCGCGGGTGGCGACCAAGCGTTCACGTGAGCGCTGCAAGTCGGAGGTGAGGCGCAGGGCGTGCGCAGCGGCGCCCGCCTGGCGGGCGATGCCCTGCAGCAAACGCTCATCGGCTGGAGAAAAGCGCTCGCCGGGAGCGCGGGCGGCGACTATGAGATGTCCGATCGTCTCACCCTGATAGGCGAGAGGCAACCGCGTGAGGCCGGCGGCGGGTTCAGAAGGGAGTGTCGTATGTGGGTAGGCCGCAATCGTGCTGATCTCACCCTCACGCTGCAAGGCGATGGCAACATATGGCAGACGTAGGGCTTCGGCAATCGCTGCCGCCAGCGCCGGCAGCACGGTGTCCGGCGCGCCTGCGGCCTCCAGGCTCTGGCCCAGGCGGGTGAGGACTTCCATGGGCTCATCACGCTCGCCGTACATTAGGCGATTAACGGTCCGCTGCAGACGCTGGCGCAGAGGCAGGGCAAGCAGAGCCACCACGGCCGTCGCCAACACTGCCAGACCCGGCCCTATGCGCGTCTGTAATAGGAACGCCAGAACGCCGATGACGAGGCCATACAGGGCCAGAACGAGCAGGGTAAGACCGGAATAGACCAGCGTTCGGTTGAGGACGAGGTCAATGTCCCAAAGCCGAAACCGCAGAATCGAAATGCCGATCGTGAGCGGGACAAGAATAAGCGGCGCGTAGCTAGTGATAACCCCCACCAGTGCCAGCCAGGGGCCTGAAAACCCCGCCACACCAACAAGGCCGACGACAATCCAGAGTGGGAAGGACGCCAGGCCCAGCAGGACCCATTTCATCTGCTGGCGTTGCACGGGATCGGCCTGGCGGCGGTAACGATAGACCTGGGCGCCGCAGGCGACTAAGATGCTGAGGACGAAGGTCGTCGTGAGCAGCACCCAGCTAAGGTCTTCTGCACGCGTCGAACGGGGGAGATACCCGGTTTCCCGCAAATAGGCAGCGCCCCACAGGCCCGCGAAGAGGACCAACGCCGCTATGGCCGGCCAGCGCATCCATGCCGGCGCGAAGCGTCCGTCCGGGAACCAGTAGAACAGCAACAGGATGGCGTATAGGGCGACCAGCGGCAGCACCGTCAGCAGCGGCGCCAGGGGACTGAGCCAGGGCGGGAGGCGCCATACGTCGATGTTGCTGCTGACCACAAGAGGCGCGGTCAGGATGAGGGTCGCCGAGACGTACAGACCCATCCAGTCATCCGCCCTCTTCCAGGCAATGACCAACCCCACTGCCAGGGCGATGGCCGCTCCCAGCATCTCCACCCAGGTCAGGAAGCGAACGAAGTCTCCGTAGTTGAGCCAGGCTCTGACCGCCGGTCGCGCCTGGCCAATCTGCCATTCTCCCCACGTCGTCCAATAGTTGTGGGGAATGATGGCCACCAGAACCGCAACCACAAAAAGCAGGGTCGCAAACCAGGCCGTCCGCGCCACCCACAGCCAGAGCCCCGTAAGCTTCGTAGGTCGAGCTTCACCGGCGCCGGGCGCCTGTACCTCGCTGGTGCCGGCAACTAGAGAGTAGGTCATGCTGTCAACCGGCCGCATGGACAGAGGAGTGTGGCAACCATACCGCGCTGTCAGGCGCCTGCGTGCTCCAAAGCCCATGGCGCAGGTTGGCGTACACCAGGGAAAGCGGGATCAACAGCCAGGGGAGCAGGTACGGCACGAACGTGAATAGCCCGGGGAAAAGGGTGAGCGAACGGCCACGAAGGTTTGGAACGGCAATCTGCGCCAACCATACCAGCGCAAAGCCAGCCAAGGCCAGGGCAAAAGCGATGACGACGGGGCGTGTCTGGCGACGCTCGATGTGGGTCGCCCTGCGGTAGCGAAGAAGCTGGGCCAGGAGGCCCAAACCCATCCCACCCAATAACACCAGCGCGACCAGCGCCTCGGGCCATGCCTGGGGGTCGAGACCGGCGACGTTGAGGGGATTGACGAACCAGACCACCAGCCACAGACCGTAGAGGACGGCAATCGGCCGCGTCCAGGGCGGAACAAAGCGCCCATCGGGAAAGGTGAGCAGCAGCACCACCAGACCTCCCAGGCCCAACGCCTGGATGAGTCCCGGCAGCCAGCGGACGAGAGGTAGGGTGAGCATGGCGCCGGGAAGAACCTGGCCCGTGTTGAAAAAGGCCGCAGCAAACCAGAGCAAGGCCAGGGCGGCGAATCTCGCCGTGCGCTCGCGGGCGCCGCGCCAGAAGATGACCGCAGTCAATCCACAATACCCCAGGTCAAAGAGGACCGCAAGCATGGTATGCGGCGCCCGCACGTCGAAAGACCAGCCTTGTTGCCGGATCGTGCGCACGACGGCCACGGGCAGGTGCACCACTTCATTGGCCAGCGACGCCATGCTCACGAATGCCAGCAGCAGGCTGAGCCCGAATACAGCGAACCAGAGCAGGCTGACGCTGGCTGCCTGGTTGTGGGCATAGCGCGCCCGCAACCGAGCGTCAAGAAGGGCCAGCGCGAGACCATAGACAAGCGCTATTGAACCGAACAAGAGCGCCTCTTGCCATGCCGGCAGTAAGGCGTTTTCCCCTTCACGGCTCAGAAAGAAGGGAAGCGCCAGCAAGACCGCCAACGCCCCGCCGTAGGCGAGTCCCTGCCACAACAGACGGCCCGGCAACAAGCGGTCAAGCAATGGACGAATGAAACCGAAGACCAGACCAGCACCCAGACCGACAATACTGCCGAGAAGGAGTATGATAAGGGTTCCCCCTGCGGTCAGATCGGGCTGGCTGCTGATAAGCAGAGCGACGATGCGCATGGCCAGGCGGGCGCCAAGCCCGCCGATGACAGCGCCTGCAAGCAGGCCCGCCAGTGTTGCGGAAGCGATCTTGTTGAGATCGATCATGGTTGCCTCGTTTTGCGGTGGGTGAGGGGAGTCCTATCGGACACTACGTTAGCAGTTGCTACGTCCCGGTGTCATGGGACCGGCGTCCCGATCAGGGCGGGAAATCTCCGTGGCGCAAAGGGGCGACTCATGCGGCGCCCCTTTGCTGTCCGGTTGACATACGTGCGTCTATTCAGTATTGTTGCGCCCACGCCGTCATGAGGCAGGGAACGCCGTATGGTGGGGATAGCGACTGCAACATCCCGTAGGAATTCCCGGCGCGAACGGGACGCGAGTCCCATGACGCTGGGACGCTGCCGCCGCTACCCTGTGGATCGACAATGCACTGCACACACTCACCACACACTGTTCGTTCAAAGGAGACTCATGAGAAAGCTCATCATCGTTGTTGTCACGCTGCTCCTGGCCAGTCTGGCGCCTGCCGTCCTGGCTGCGGGCGATACGCCTGCGAGTGCCACTGCCACGATCGTCGATGCCTCGGGACGGGTGGCAGGAAAGGCGACCTTCACCACGCTGCCGTCGGGAGAGGTACAGATCAAGGTTGCGGTTAGCGGCTTCAATCCGGGACCGGGCGGGAATCACGGCATCCATATCCATGCCATTGGCCTGTGCGCGACGCCGGACTTCGCTTCCGCCGGCGGCCATTTCAACCCCGCCACCAAGAAGCACGGTCTGGAGAGCCCCGAAGGACCGCACGCCGGGGACCTCAAGAACATCCAGTTCTACCCGAACGGCAGCGCCGTCTACGAGGCGGTAACCGACCATGTAACCCTGGACGCCGGAGCGAACTCGCTCTTCGATGCCGACGGCAGCGCCATCGTCATCCATGCCGGTCCTGACGACGACATGACCGATCCCTCCGGCAACAGCGGCGCCCGCATCGCCTGCGGCATCATGGTCCCCGACAAGGCAGCGGCTTCTACGGCAGCGACTGCGCCGGCGCCACAGGTGGCAGCGGCGCAACCGGCCGCACCGGCGGCGGCTGAGACGAAGACGAGCGTCCCCTCGAAAGTCCCCACCAACGGCGTAGCGGACATCGTCGATGCGTCGGGGCGGGTGGCCGGAAAGGCGACCTTCACCACGCTGCCGTCGGGAGAGGTGCAGATCAAGGTCGCGGTCAGCGGATTTGACCACGGACCAGGCGGGAACCACGGCATTCACATCCACGCCGTGGGTCTGTGCGAGGGGCCAGCATTCACGTCCGCCGGTGGGCACTTCAACCCTGCCACTAAGAAGCACGGTCTGGAGAGCCCCGAAGGACCGCACGCCGGCGACCTGACCAACATCCAGTTCTACCCGAACGGCACCGCCGTCTACGAGTCGGTAACTGATCGCGTGACCTTAGGCACCGGAGCAAGCTCGCTCTTCGATGCCGACGGCAGCGCCATCGTCATCCATGCCGGTCCTGACGACGGCATGACCGATCCCTCCGGCAACAGTGGCGCCCGCATCGCCTGCGGCGTCATTGTCCCCGACAAGGCAGCGAGTAATTAGCAGGCTGGCTGCGCCGGGGTCGTTGCAACCAGCGTCGCAACGGCCCTGGTGCACCTGAGTTCCAACCAGCCTGTGATCCGGTCTACCGGTTTTCCGGTCTACCGCTACAGACTCATCAGACCCGGCTGTTCCACCGCCGCGCGCAGATCGCTGAGGAAGCGCGCGGCCACGATGCCATCGACCACGCGATGGATGCGGTTAGGCCCTATGTGTCGGTGGCAAACGCTGTCTCGCTGCCCTTCGGCGACAAATCATTCGACGTCGTCATTTCAATCAACACCGTCCACAATCTGCCTCGTGAGGACTGCGCGACCGCCCTTCGCGAAATCGAACGTGTTGCGAGGAAGGGTTCATTCATAACCGTCGACGCCTACCACAATGAGGAGGAGCGTCAGCGCATGCTGGCGTGGAACCTGACGGCGCGGACAATCATGCACGTCGAGGATTGGAAAGCGTTCTTTCGGGAAGTCGGCTATTCCGGCGACTATTATTGGTTCATCCCGTGAGCGACG
>CAZHTZ010000194.1:0-6289 GCA_964535455.1 uncultured Caldilineales bacterium | reverse complement strand
GGGTCGAGAGGCATGAATACGCCCCCAGCCTTGAGAACGCCCAAGAACGCCTCGAGCATCAGCAGACTTGGTTCCATACATACGCCGACAATGGTTTCCGGGCCGGCGCCCAGCGAGCGCAGGTAATGGGCGATCTGGTTGGCGGCGGCGTCCAGTTCGGCGTAGGTGAGAGTCTCATCGTCTGACTCACCCCATCCAATTGCCTCCACAGCGACGACATTGGACGCTGGCCCAGCTCGAATCTCGAAGTAGTCGGGAAAGCATTCGGCGGGCGGTGAGTCTGAAGCTGTGTCTGTCCAGGTGACCAGAATTTGTTGGCGCTCGGCGCTGGTCAAGATAGGCAGGTCGGCAAGGTGGGCGTCCGGGTGCGCGATGACACCCTCAAGCAAGGTCAGATAGTGGCCGAGCAGCCGGTCGATGGTCGCGTCATCGAACAAATCGGTGCTGTAGTTGGCGCTTAGATGAAGCGAGCCGGGTTCCTCGCGAAGCACGACAGAAAGATCGAACTGCGCAGTTTGACTTTCGACCTGCAGCCAGTCAACGGACAGTCCGGGCAACATGCCGTCTTTGCCCATGCCGGCCTGGCCCACGTCAAACCAGACCTGGAACGCCGAACCGTCCTGGCGCTCTCCTGGCAGCCCCAGCTCCGTAACCAGCCTCTGGTAGGGCAGATCCTGGTGTTCCAGCGCCCCACCCGTCGTTTCATGCACGCGCTTCATCACTTGGCGGAACGTCGGGTTTCCCGATAGATCGGTGCGCAGGAGCGCCGTATTGGCGAAGTAGCCAATCAGCCCTTCGATCTCCGCCCGACTGCGGTTAGCCAGCGGTGCGCCGACCACGACGTCAGTTTGTCCTGAGTAGCGATAGAGCAAGGCTTTGAATGCGGCGAGCAATGTCACAAAGAGCGTGGTGTGTTCGCTCTGGCACAGGTCTTTCAGTGCCTGGAGCAGCGCTGTGGATGCCACGCGGCTTTGCCCGCCGCCGCGATGCGTTCGTTTCGGCAGTCGTGGCCTGTCGATAGGCAAGAGGATTTGCGCGGGCATGCCTTCCAGACGTTGCTTCCAATAGGCGAGCTGGGTGGCCAGGACATCGCCTTGCAGCCACTGGCGCTGCCACTGTGCATAATCGGCATACTGGATGATCAAATCCGGCAGGGGTGAGGCGCGACCTCCAACAAACGCCGGGTAGAGGACGGCAAGCTCGGCTCTCAGTGTGCGCAACGACCAGCCGTCGGCGGCAATGTGATGCATGGCGAGCAGGAGTACATGCTCCGCTGCACCCAGCCGGATCAGTGACGCCCGCAGCATGGGACCACGCCCCAGGTCGAAAGACTTCAGCGTCTCCTCATGAATCAGACGATGCACTGCCTCATTCTGGCCGGGCGCCGGCACCTCCTCCAGGTCAGTGACCGGCAGAGACAGAAGTGGAGGCGGATTGATGACCTGAATCGGCTTGCCATCAGCCACTGCATAGCTGGTGCGAAGTACTTCGTGCCTTGTCAGGACTTCGTTCAAGCTCCGCTCCAGACCGCGCACGTCCAGCATTCCGGCGATATGGTAGGCCATGCGGATGTTGTAGGTTGGGTCGCTGGGGTGGAGCTCGTCAAGGAGCCAAAACCGCTCCTGTGCGTACGAGAGCGGCAAGAGCGCGTCGCGAGGAACACGACGAATACCTGTGTCCGCGCCAGCGTCCGTCTGCGCATCACGCGGGGTCTGTGCCCGATCCTGTTCCAGCCATTTCAGCAAAAGCGCACGGGCTTCTGGCGATAGAGCGGATAGTTCGTCCCTTTGATTGTCCTCATTGGTCTTGTCGATTGTGGAGGCGCCATCTGGGGCGCGGACCGGCGGGCGCGAAGCCGGAGCTGCAAGCCGTTCCAGGTATTCTTCAAGTGGCCGGATGCTCAACCCCGAAACGAAGGCCAGCGCTGCCTGTCGAGAGGCCGCCGACTGACTCTCGTAGAACTCCCGGTCTGACAGCAGCGAGCCGAGCGCCTGGTGCCAGCGGTCGATGTCTTCGGCCCTCTGTGCGGGCGTCACTGGAATAGGCATAAGCCGTTCGTCGCGGGCCTCGCTGAAGCCTTCGATGGGACGGACAGGCAGAACGAAGTCGGTGCCTAGTTTGGCCTCGGGAACACCACCGGCATTGCTCGCCAAGACGGGGATGCCGCGCAGAAGGGCTTCGACCACGATCAGCGGAAACCCTTCTGGCCACAAGGAAGGCATCAGTAGGACGCGTGTCTGGGCCAGGATACGGTCGATGTCTTCCTGCGGTTCCAACACAGTGATGTTGGGGAGGCGGCTCAGCGCCTGGCGGTCGGCGCTGCGTGTTGCCCAGGTCGGCACCGCGGCGAAGGCGACGTCGGGCGAACGCGCGGCCAGGGCGAGAAGGATGTCGATGCCTTTGCCAGCAGACGGATTGACCAGGGTGACATAAGGGTTGTCAAAGCGACCGAGGTGGGGGAAGGGACCGTCGCCGTACATCGGCAAGTAGATGACCTTCGACTCCAGACCGCTCCATTGTCTGACATAATCGTGAACGAAGTGACAGATGCTGACGATGCCGCTCACCTGCTGGAAGAGCCTGGACCGGTCAGGGTCGGGTTTCATGGCGCATGGGCCGAAAGGTAGGGCGATGGGCGTGTAGACTAATGAGACTACACGTCCTGGCGCCACTTCCAGCGCCGTCTCGAGCAAGCCATAGCCCCAATCTTCGGTCGAAACCAATATCCAATCTGGGTCGAAGGCTCGACTACGCTCGGCCAGCACAGCGAGCAACCGTGCGTCCTCCTGCACGCCATGCACCTCGACGCCAGCCAATGAAAAGACCGTGCAGTCCGACTCCTTGCGCCATTCGAGGCCGCGTGCGTCCAACTCCTGTCGCAACGTCGACCTTGAGGCATCGCTGCCAGGTGTTCTTGGCCCACCACTTCCTTCCAGGGCGACCATCTGCACATCATGGCCCTGACGGGCGAGCGCCTCTGCCACGTAGCGGTGGATCTTGTTGGCCCCGCCCAAGGCAGGCAGATAGGTCGAACGGAGAGTGAGGAGGATTTTCATGCTCGATGTCACACTTCTATGGCCCTGTCGTCATCCAGCCAGCGCATGAGCAGGGCTCGCTGTGCGGGCGAAAGCCCGGCCAGCGGCGTATCGGGCGCAGTGTCAGGCCCCTGCCCGTCATTGCCCGTCAGGACAGGCGCACTGGCAAGAGCCGGATTTGCTGCCAGTCGCATCAGAAATGCTTCGAATGGTTCTGCGCTCAGGCCTGCCACGAAATGGGTCGCGGCCGTGCGAGCCGCTGCCGAGTGCCGCTCATAGGTGGCCCGGTCAGATAGCAGCGGCACAAGAGCCTCACACCAGCGGTCGATGTGTTCGGGGTGTTGCGTTGGGACCATGGGTATGGGAAGCATGCGATCGTCTAGATCGTCCGCGAAGCCTGTGATGGGCCGGACCGGCAGCAAGAACCCGGCGCCCAACATGGCTTCAGGGAGGCCGCCCAGGTTGCTCGCCAACACGGGGATGCCGTGCAATATTGCTTCGACCACGGTCAGTCCGAACGCCTCAGGCCACAGCGAGGGCATGAGGAGAACACGGGTCTGGGCCAGGATCTGGTCGAAGTCCTCCTGCGGCTCCAACAACCGCACGTTGGGAAGTCGCTCCAGCCTGGCCCGATCACCGCTCGTGGTGCCCCAGGTGGGCACGGCAGCAAACGGTATCCCCGAAAACCGCTGTGCCAGGGCAGTGAAGATGTCGATGCCTTTGCCCGCCGAGGGATTGATCAGGGTCACGTAGCCGTGGTCGAAGCGTCCGAGATTGGCAAATGGACCCGAACCGTAGGCAGGGAAGTAGAGCACCTCGGCTTCTAAACCACCCCATTTGTGGATGTAGGCCTGTACGAAATGGCTGACGGCAATGATGCCAGCGGCCTTTCGTAGCAGCTCGGCTCGCCGTGGACTCGGATAGAACGCCAGGGGGCCAAACGGCAAGAAGAGTACCGTGTGGGCCAGATAGACGGTCTTTTCTGGTGCTGAAGCCAGAGCGGCGCTGAGCAGGCTCTGCGAGCCATCCTCGCTGGAAATCAGAATCCAGTCAGGCTGGAAGCCGGCGATCATGTTGGCCAAATGCTCAGGCAGGTCCGAGTGCTCGCTGACCGCATGCACCTCGACGCCGTTGAGCCGGAAAACGTCGACGCCTGGAAGGGAGTGCACCTTGACGCCCTGGCTTTCCAGGTAGTGGCGAAAGCCTGACATCGTCATTGCGCTGTTCGCGCCCACAGCGGGCACAAGCGCTTGCACCTGGTGTCCCCGGGCGGCAAAGGCCTCGGCCAGCAACCGGTTCGCCTTATTGGCGCCGCCAAGCGCTGGCGCATAGGCAAGGCGCATTGCCAGGAGCACTCTCATAGCGCGAGCGGTTCTTCCCTACCGGGGAGCTGCCAGAATCGTTCGGCAAACGGTGAACGAGATGCCTGACCACCCACCGACCGTGCATAGGCGATGAACTCATGTGGCATGTTGGCGTAGTCGACAAAGAGCATCCGTATCTGGCTGCGATAGTAGTTGAACGCCTCGATCTTGGCGAGAAGATCTTCGTCATCCAGAGCAACCGGGCTGGGCGTCAGGGCTGGAAGCTGCACCAGGCGAGTGTCAAGAGCGTTCTTCTTGCTGGCGTAGGGAAAATCTTCGTAGAAGACCACCCTGCAGTCAGATTCCAACAGTTGCCACGCGACCGCAAAGACGATGAGGTGATCGACGTGATGGCCGGCGCCAAGCGGCGCATATAGACAATGCTGCGGCTCGGAGTCCAGGTTTCGCCCAGATGGGCTTCGGCCTGAGGCCTCAGCCGAACGGCTCAAGCCCGAAGGGTCGCAACGCGTCGCAACCAGCGCCGCCAGCCGCGCCACCAGACGCGCCCTAACCTGTTCGTCTGCCGGATGTGGAATGCCAAAGAGCGCCTGCAGATCGGGGTACAGCCAGGCCCCGGCGCCATCCCGGCGATAGATCGCTGCATGCTCGTCGCTCACATAGATCAGGCTCGCTCCCAGCCTCGCCGTAGCTGCTTCATCCTCAGCGTGACGCAGACGCGCGACATCGTGCGGTTGGCCCCAAAGCCGGTGCATGCCCTCAACACAGGGGGCGTAGGGAGGAGGGCAGGCGCCGCCAAATAGGGTGATCACGACGACTTGTTCGCCCGCTGCAACCAGCCTTGCCATCAGGCCGCCGCACGAGCCAATCGCATCGTCGGCATGGGGCGAGAGAAAGAGGTGGTCCATGGTGTTCTCAGGCCCGCAGCAAGCGCTCAACGTCCTCTGGCGACAACTGCTCAAGTCTGGCAAGCAGTTGGTCGACACGGTCCCGATCGGCGGTCTCGATCTGCCTTGCCAGAATCTGGTCGATCATCTCTTCCAGCGTGGGATTGTCGAACAGGAAGCGTAGGGGCAGGCGCACGCCAAAGGCCTTCTCGATGCGGCTGGCGAGCCTGGTAAGCAGGAGGGAGTGCCCGCCCAAGTCGAAGAAGCTGTCCTGAATGCCAATTTCAGTCACGCCAAGCAGCTCTTGCCAGATGACGGCCAGTTGTTGTTCGGGTGGTGTCCGTGGCGGAGTGAAGGTGCGATCCCGGACAGGTTTCGCCCCATCTGGGGCTGGCAGAGTGAGGCGATCAACCTTGCCGTGGCCGGTGAGAGGCAGTGCGTCTATCTCCACGAAAGCCGCCGGCAGCATGTAGTCGGGCAGGCGACGCTCAAGATAGCGACGCACATCGGCAATCGTCACCGCTTGCCTGGGGCCGGGCGCAGCCGACCGCACAACGTAGGCGATAAGGCGCTTGTCATCGATACCCATTTCCTGCACGGTGACGACGGCGTTCTCCACAAGTGGATGCTGCCGGAGCACGGCTTCGATCTCCTCGACTTCGATGCGGAAACCCCTGATCTTGACCTGATGATCCAGGCGTCCCACGAATTCGATCACGCCGTCGGGGCGGTAGCGGACCAGGTCGCCCGTGCGGTAGAGGCGAGGGCTGACCTTCGCAGCACCGGGCAGTAGTCCAGCCAGCGGATTGGGAACAAAAGCGGCCGCAGTCAGGTCGGGACGCCGGCAGTAGCCGCGCGCCAAGCCCACGCCACCGACATAGATCTCACCCGAAATGCCAACGGGGACCGGCTGCTGGTTGGCGTCCAACACAAAAACCTGGACGTTTGCGAGCGGCCGGCCGAGGTCGGGGTCTTGGGACGCCTCCGTCGCTGGCACAGCGCCCATCGCCACACCGATGGTGGCTTCGGTCGGACCATAGCCGTT
>CAZHTZ010000193.1:0-6309 GCA_964535455.1 uncultured Caldilineales bacterium | reverse complement strand
TCGACCGTGCCATGGCGCCCATCCGCGCTGCGTTTCCACCGCAGATGGTGCAGGTGATGGAAGAGCAGATGAGTGGCCCTTGCACCGCCGAGGTGGCCTCGTTCGACCGCTTCACCGACTTCCTCGACGTGCCCGCGGCCAACGGCAAGGCCTTTGACGTCGTGATCTTCGACACCGCACCCACGGGCCACACCCTGCGCCTGCTGGAGCTGCCGGCCGAGTGGAGCCAATCCATCGATGCAGCCAGCGAGGGCAGCGGTCAGACCTGCATCGGCCCGGCCGCAGCGATCCAGGACGCCAAGCACAAGTACGAGCGCACGATGGCCTTGATGCGCGACCCCGCGGCCACGACCTTCATCTTCGTGCTGCACCCCGAGGCCGTGGCCATCAAAGAGACCCTGCGCGCAATAGCCGAGCTGGGCAAGCTGGGCATCACCAACCACCAGTTGATCGTCAACAGCGTCATTCCGCCCGAGGCTCGCACCAACCCGCTCTTTGCTGCTCGCGCCGAGATGCAAACCCGCTACCTGGCGCAGATCCGCCAAGAGCTACCGCTGCCCACCCGCACCATGGCCCTGCTGCCGGCTGAGATCCAGGGCGCCGCCCGCCTGCGGGCCGTGGGCGCCATCTTCTTCGACGGCGCCGGAACGGCCAACTTTGGCCAGAGTGCAGCGCTGCCCAGGGCCGTCGCAGCCTTGCCCTTGCTGGACGGTGCGGCCGAGCGGGTGTCGCCCAACGGCCACAGCCGCGCGGTGTTCTTCGCCGGCAAGGGCGGCGTCGGCAAGACCGTCGCCTCGTGCATCACCGCCGTTTGGTTGGCCCGCCAGGGACACAAGACCCTGCTGCTGACCACCGACCCGGCCGCGCACCTGGGCGACGTGCTGGGCGTGCCCGTGGGCGACACGGCCGCGCCGGTAGCGGGCGTGCCCAACCTGTGGGCGGCCAAGATCGATCCCAAAGCTGCCGCCGCGGCCTACAAGACCCGCATCCTGGACGACGCCCGCCGCCGCGGCCGGCCCGAGCACGCCATCCAGACCATGGAAGAGGAGCTGGACTCGCCCTGCACCGAGGAGATGGCCGCCTTCGATCTCTTTATCGACTTCGCCTCCCAGTCGCAGTGGGACTCCATCGTCTTCGACACGGCGCCCACCGGCCACACCCTTCGCCTGCTGGAGCTGCCCATGGACTGGAGCAAGCAGGTCGACGTCAAGGTGTTTGCTTCGGTGGACACGGCCGCGGCCGACGATGTGGCCAAGCAGCGCTTCGGCCGGGTCATCGACATGATGCGCGACCCCGCCCAGAGCACTTTCGCCTTCGTCATGTACCCCGAGTCGACGCCGATCCTGGAGGCCTACCGCGCGGCCAAGGAGCTGCGCACGGTGGGCATCGAGCCGGGACTGGTCGTGGCCAACTTCGTCATCCCGCCGGAACAGGTCACCACCCCCTTTACTCAGGCGCGCCGCGCCATGCAGAACAAGTACCTTGGCGAGATCGCCCGGCGCTTCCCGGTTCCCGTGGTGCAGATACCGCTGCTACCCAACGAAATCAAGGGCGTGAGCGCCCTGGCCCGGCTGGGTGAACAGATCTACGGCGACAGCTTGCAGTCGCCGGCGTCGATCCCATACCACAGGGAAACGAGCCGTGGATAACGCCGTACTGCTGTTCACTCGCAACGGCATGGGCGATGCTCCGGCCGAGCTGCAGCAACGCCTGGCGGTCAAGTTCCTGAGCCTGCTGGCCGATTCCGGCGCCCGTCCGGCCAAGATCCTGTTCTATACCGATGGCATCAAGCTGGCCTGCAACGGGTCGCCTGCACTCGACCCGTTGCGGGCGCTGGAGGCGCAGGGCGTCGAGCTGATCTTGTGTCAGACCTGCGTGGACTACTATGGATTGCAGGACCAGGTGGCCGTCGGCGTGGTCGGCGGCATGCCTGACATCATTGAAGCGATGCGCATCGCCGGGAAGGTGGTGGCCTTATGACGTCAAAACGGCGAGTCCTCTTTCTGTGCACCGGCAATTCCTGCCGGTCGCACATGGCCGAAGCCATCGTCAACGCCCGGCTTGGTGCTCAGTGGGAAGCTGTCTCGGCGGGCACAAAGCCTGCCGGTTACGTCCACCCCAACGCATTGCGCGCCTTGGCCGAGATCGGGATCGACCATCATGGTCGCTCTAAACACGCAGACGAGTTTCGCGACACCACGCTGGACCTGGTGGTGACGGTCTGCGATTCGGCGGCGGAAGAGTGCCCCGTGTGGCTGGGACCTGGGCGGCGCCTCCATCATAGCTTCCCCGACCCGGCGAAGGCTGAAGGAACCGACGAGGAAGTGATGGCCGTATTTCGAGCCGTCCGGGACGACATGGTGCGCGATATTCCTGTGCTTCTAGAAGGGTTGCAGTGACATCCATCCTATTCCTAACGAACCTATCGTCGTTTCCTACAGCAGGCTCTTGATAGGAGATGTGAAAGCAATGACTGATTTCGCTGTAAGTGAACTGGATATCGCACCGCCCTCCGTGATACGGCAGGCTGCCTGCGATTTTGCCGCCGCCCTGGCTGAGACAGCTCAGTTCGAGGCATTTGAAGTCGCCGTTGAGCGGCTGACAAATGACAAGGCGGCAAGGCGCGCCATGGACGCCTATCAGAGCAAGTACGCGTCGCTGGAGATGCTGCTACGGCTGCGGGCCGTAGGTCCAGAAGACCAGGCCGAGCTTATGCGCCTGCGAAAGGCGGTGGATGCCCAGCCCGCCGTCACTGCCTACCGCCAGGCGGAGGCAGAGCTGCGGGCGTTGTGCCAGATGGCAGGGACGCAACTATCTGGCTATATCGGACTCGATTTCGCCGGGGTCTGTTCCTCGGGGGGCTGCTGCTAGGAGAAGGACTATGACAACCAACATCCGTTTGACAACCAACCTATCCGAGGCCATCGAATCGCTGGCCGTGAACCTGCTCTCATCGGCGCCGTTCCTTCAATTTCAGGAGGCGCGCAAGCGCCTTGACGGCGACGCTAAGGCGCGGGGTTTGCTCAATGACCTGGCGACAGCCCAGGCCGACCTGCGTGCTCGCCAGGCCGCCAGCCTCGTGAGCATGGAAGACATCGGCAGGCTGCGCGCCCTTCAGGCAGGGGCCCAGGCCAATCGGCTTATCACCGGGTACATCCAATCGCAGGACGATGCCATCGCCTACCTGCAGCAGACCAACCAGGACATCAGCCAGTGGCTGGGCGTTGACTTCGCCGGCCTGGCACGACGATCAGGTGGCTGCTGAACCCCCAAGACCCATTTCATAGGAGCCATTCATGCCCATTTACGCCTTTCAGTGCGAGCATTGCGGCCATACGTTTGACGTACGCGCTACCATCTATGAGCGGCAGCAAGGGTTGAACCCTGAATGCCCGCAGTGCCATGCCCAGGAGTCGCAGCAGGTCATCACCAGCGGGTTGATGCTGCGCGGTGGTGCGGACAGCGCCAGTCGCCGGCCAGCGCCGGCGGCTGGCTGTGGCTGGGGTGCTGGACCGGGGTGCTGCGGATGAGGGCGCCGCCCATTCACATTCAGATCATCGGCGCGCCGGTGGCGTGCGCACAGGGCGTCAACGACACCTGGCGCGAGGTCGCGGGTTGGGCCGAAAGCCAGCTTACGCAGCGTTTTGGCGACGCCGTGCAAGTCCGCTACTTTGACCTTGTCGACCCCGATTGCCCGGCCATCCCGCCCGACGCGCAGTTGCCCCTCGTGCTCATCGAGACAGAAGTGGTGATAAGCGGCGGCAAGATTTCGGTGCCACTTTTGCGTCGACGCCTTGAGGAACTTGGGTTAGATCCACAGCCATTAGCGACATGGACCGGAGGGCATGATGATGTCTCCCATACGGCAATGACAAAGACGTGGAGCGAACTGTGAGCACTATGTGTAGCTGTCCACAGGATGCTAGAAAATGAATCTCGCCTTAGGCATTGATACCGGCGGCACTTACACCGACGCCGTCCTGGTTGACCACGATACAGGCCGGGTGTTGGCCGGCGCCAAAGCCCTCACCACCCGGCATGACCTGGCCATCGGCATCGAAGGCGCCATCCGCCAGGTCTTCGCCGCCGCCGCCGCCGGTCTGACCCTGGTCCCAGCCGACGTGACGCTGGTGGCGCTTTCGACTACGCTTGCCACCAACACCCTGGCCGAAGGACACCGGGGGGCCGTTTGCCTGCTGCTCATTGGCTACGATGAAGAGCTGATCCAGCAGTTCGGCTTTGCCCGCGAGCTGGCCACCGACGACGTGGTCTATATCGCCGGGGGGCACGATGAGTTGGGAAACCAGGCGGCGCCGCTGGACACAGCGGCGCTGCGGGCGGCGATCCTGGCCCGGCGGGAGACCGTCGAAGCCTTTGCCATTTCCGGCTACTTCAGCGTGCGCAATCCCGCGCATGAGCTGGCGGCGCGGGCTTTAGTGACCGAGCTGACCGGGCTGCCCGTCACCAGCGGTCATGAGCTGACAAGCCGGCTGGACTCGGTGCGCCGGGCCACCACGACGGCCCTCAACGCCCACCTGATCCTGCCGCTGCGGGAGTTGATCGCTTCCGTGCAGCGCACGCTGGAAGTCTGGCGCATCGCCGCCCCGCTCATGGTGGTCAAGGGTGATGGCTCGCTGGTGCGGGCCGATTGGGCCATGCAGCGGCCCATCGAGACCATCCTGTCCGGCCCGGCTGCCAGCACTGTGGGCGCCTGGCATCTGGCCGGACGACGCGACGTCTGGGTCGTGGACGTCGGCGGCACCACTACGGACATCGCCGCTCTGGCTGATGGCTGGCCGCTGCTCAATCCCGAAGGAGCGCAGGTGGGGGGCTGGCGGACGATGGTGGAGGCGGTGGACGTTCACACCGTGGGTCTGGGCGGCGACAGCCACATCCGCTTCGACCGTATGGCGAACAAACTGCGCATCGGGCCCCGCCGCGTGACGCCCCTCTGCCTGCTCGCCAGCCAACATCCCGGCATCCTCCCCGAGCTCCGCCGCCAGGCAGCATTGCCCCCCAGCAAATTGGGATGGGACGCTGCCGAGTTTCTGCTGCTGGGACGCCAGGCAGCACACCGCCTGACCCCGTACGACCAGGAGGTGCTCGCACGCCTGGCCGCCGGTCCGCAGTCGCCGGATGGGCTGAACCAACAGGCGGGAGATGGCTTGATCCGCTATCGCATCGCGGACCTGGAGGCGCGGGCGCTTGTACACCGCGCCGGCTTCACGCCCACCGACGCCCTCCACGTTTTGGGACGTTTTCGGCGTTGGGATGACGCGGCCTCGCGGTTGGGAGCCGAGACGTTGGCCGCCGGCGCCGGGATGGAAGTGAAAGCGTTCTGCGAGTGGGTGATCCAGGGCCTGGTCGAACGCGTCAGCACCGAGCTCGTGGGCAAGGTTCTGGCAGACGAAGCCACGCCTCCCAACTGGGAGAAAGAGGCAACAGCGCAGGAGTTCCTGAAACGCGCCCTGCTTGGTCGCACCGGGGCGGGTCTGGACGTGACCCTGACCCTGCGCAACCCTCTCGTCGCCCTTGGCGCCCCCGCGCCGGCGTACATGCCGCAGGTCGCGGCCGGTCTGCATACCGAGCTGGTCATCCCCGACCACGCCGACGTGGCAAATGCGGTGGGGGCGGTGGCGGGCGGCATCATCCAGCGCCAGCACGTGTTCATCAAGCCCCTGCCCGACGACGGCGGCATGCGCCTCTACCTGGAGGACGGCGTCCACGACTTCGCTCAGTTGGAACAGGCCGTGCGCTGCGCTGAGGATGTCATGCTGCCTCTCGTCGAAGCCTGGGCGCGGCAGGCGGGCGCCGAGGAGATCGTGACGCAGATGACACGCCAGGACCGCATCGCCCGTGTGGCGGGCCCTCTGGATGGTGAAGTCTACCTCGAAACTGAGCTGGTCTTCTCGGCGGCGGGACGGCCGAGCCCCGCCCGGCGCTGACAGACCTCCCGCTCACAGACCTCCGGGAGGCCCATTGGCGGGTAGACTGTGTTGCTTGAGCGCAACTGAAACGGCTGCACGACGTGGGCCTCCCGGAGGTCACGCCCTGCGACAGGCACTTTGACACCAGGCGGCTACGGTGCTATAAAGACGACATTCTGCAGGCCCCGTGCCGTGTGGGGTTACCATTTGTATGACTGTTCGCCACCGCTGGCGAAAAGCTGGCCTCACTGCTGTCTGTGAGCCCTGTTTCCAGGGACGTCCAGCAAACGACGAGCGCTATGTCAATCTGACATAGCGCTTTTTTGTTCTGTCCTCTGTCCTCTGTCCTCTGTCCTCTGTCCTCTGTCCTCTGTCCTCTGTC
>CAZHTZ010000192.1:0-6322 GCA_964535455.1 uncultured Caldilineales bacterium | reverse complement strand
GGGTGCGGCGGTGGCGGGGGAGGCAGTTGAGCCCGCAACGAGCGGTGGGTAGATTGGCCAGGACCTGCGCGCGCCCGCCGTGGCCGTCGCCCCCCCGCCCCTGGCCGTGTTGGGAGCCGTAGAGGATACGGGCGCTGAAGTTATCGTGGACTTGCCCCTCAAAGCGCGGGGGGGCAGGGGGGTGGGGGTCGCTGTCGGTGTCCGGGTGGCGGTCGGGGTGATGGTGGGCGTGCGCGTCGCCGTCGGTGTCCGGGTGGGGGTCCGGGTGCGCGTCGGCGTGCGCGTCGGCGTCGGTGTCCGGGTTGCGGTCGGGGTGCGCGTCGGCGTCCCGGTCGGCGTCACCGTCGGTGTCCGGGTGGGGGTCGGGGTGCGCGTCGGCGTCCGCGTCGGCGTTACCGTCGGGGTGCGCGTCGCCGTGGGGGTACGCGTCGGCGTACGCGTGGGCGTCACCGTCGGGGTGCGCGTGGGTGTATGGGTCGGGGTCTCCGTCGCCGTGGCCGTGACCGTGACCGTCGGCGTGGGGGGGGACGGATTCTGATACTCGTAGGCGCCGATGTCGCACTCGTTTGACGAAGCGGCGCCGTCTCCGTCGGCGCTGCGGTCCTCGCCCCGCTGGTCGACGCCGTCGACCAGTGTCAGTGCGTCGCAGTCGCCGTCAGGAATCTGGTCGATGGCGAGGCTGCCGGGTAGCAGAGCGATGGTCTTCGTGCCGCCCCCGTTGCTCTGCAAGCCGTCCGTATCCAGCAGCGGATCCGTATTGGAAAGTGAACCTCCGGCGGTGAAGCCGCAGGTGGAGCCGGAGTCGATGTTGTAGCCGCCGTCGGCAGCGGCAGCGACATTGTCGCAGTTCTGCGGGTCGTTTTCGGTCAGAAGGGTGTTCCACACCGACAGCTCGTTACCGCTCCCCTGGGCGATGCCGCTGCCTGCATTGTAAGTAAAAGTGCTGTTGACGATCTGCGCCGGGTCGTTTTCGTAGTAGATGCCGCCGCCAGTGACATAGGTCGCCTCATTGCCAACGAAAGTGCTGTTGACAACCGTCAGGCTGGCGCTCCCTGTGTCAGTGCCGGTCCAGATGCCTCCACCGGAGTATACGGCCGTATTGTCCGCAAAGGTGGAGCCGGAGACGGTCAGGTCGCCGTCCGTGTTGTCGATGGCGCCGCCGTTGCCGAAGTTCAGAACATTGTTGCCGGAGAACGTGCTGCCGGAGACGGTCAGGGTGCCCTGGTTGGAGATGGCGCCGCCATTGGCATACGAGCTTGAGTTGCCAATGAACGAGCTGCCGCTGATCGTCATGACCCCGCCATTGTAGATAGCGCCACCGCCGACGACGGCGGCCGCTGCCCTCTCGGGAACATTGCCCGTGAGTGGGCTGGCGCCGGCGTTGGCGGCGAGCACGCCTTGGGTGGCGAAGTTGTTCTCGAACCTGGAATCGGAAACGTGGACGATCCCATTGCCATTGCTCACGGCTGCACCAGCGACATCGAACGCATAGCCGTTTGTCACGGTCACGCCTTGCAGCGTGAACGTGGCGCCGTCGATGACAAAGACCCGGTCGCCCCCGTAATACTCCCCGCCGCCAGACGGGGTACTGCCGCCGTGGATGGTGAGTGACGATGCTCCCGGCCCCGTAATCGTCAGATCGTCAACGATAGTGGGCAGGACACCGTCAAGCGCGATCGTACCGCTGACGCCAAATGTGATCGTGTCAAGGCCGGCTGAGGCATTCGCCTCCTCGAGGGCGGCGCGCAGCGTGCACTCAATGCCAGCCGTCTCGCAGACGGCGTCGCCGATGTTGTCATCCGGATCATCGCCCAGACTGTCCACGACGAAACCCGTCCGGGGCGAAAGCGCAGAGGTCTGCCCACGCGAGGCGTGATCGCTCGGCGTGGCAGCGGCCGCGCCTGTGGGTGTTTCAGCCGCCGGCTGTGCCGCCCTGGCCTCCTGCCGCGCCGCTTGAGAATCCGAGGGCGAGGCGCTGCCGCGGGATGGCCCCTCCGCCTCATCCTTGTCGGGATGGGCGGCGCGCCAGGTGGCGGCGTAGTACTGCCAGCCCGCCTCCGGCGGATTGAGGAACTGCTCGATGGTGCGATAGAAGTCGTCTTCCGACGACAAATCGCTTCCGGCGTGGTTGAGGTAGTACTGCAGGCCAAGCGACATCGCCGCCTGCAGCAGCGCCGGGTCCTGGCGGCCGACGCGGGCGAAGTAGTCGTCCTGGCTCTCCCCAGAGCGTCGCTCCAGGTTACCGGTAAGGCCGGCGACGCCGGCCGGTCGCAGGCGGGCAAACTCCGGCGCCCTGCCTGCCGGATTCACCAGGGTGTCGGCTACGACTGCGGCCGTAGGAGCCACTTGGCTCACGATCGCCAGGATGGCGACCACCATATAGAGGTACTGACGTAGGTGTTTCTTCACAATCTTCTCCTCGCCTAAGCAGGTTGTGGCTGAACGACTACAAAACCGGTGATCCAGGAGCCAGGGCGCAGTTGACAGATGAATCTTCGCCTCCGTCGCACCAGATGAAGCCTGACCGGTATTCGGTTTTCACGTCACGAACCCAGACCGTCAGCAAGACAATGCCACAATCAAGGTGCGCAATACTAGTACGTTACTTGAAAACGTATTATGCACATCAAGCGCTTCCAAAGCGCTTCCAAAGAAATTGGCCCCGCGTAACACGCCCCTCGACCGTCATTCTGAATGATCCAGCCCGCGCCAGGCGGGACGCGCCCGCGCGAGGAACTTCAAACCAAAGACCCTAAAGGTTTTGGGAAACCTTTAGGGTCTTTCCTGTCATCGGGAAGCGCCCCTGCGAGTTCATGACCCACTTGCATCCTGCCCAGGATCGGACTCATCCGGCGCCGAAAGCGTGGCGCCCTGGTCAGAGTCACCCGCTACATAGGCTGTAGCCGGCTCGTGCAGAGCCTGCGAAACTCCAGACCACTGCCCGGTAACAGGTGTGATAAGCTCAAAGCGCTGCATGACCCCCTCCAGCTTCTGCAGCAAAAGATTGAACGTCGACCGCGACTCCGCCCGATCGTACCATTCGAACTTTCCTCCAGGAGGCTTTGATCGGCCGACTGCCTCCGCCAACGCCACATTGATGAATTGGTTCAGGCTGACCCCCTCGCGCTCCGCCGTTTCCACCAGATCGCGGTGCAGTGTCCGCGGCACACGTACGACGAACTTGCCACTGTAGTCTTCTTCGGGTCGCGGCTCGGTAATCGAGTCGCCGTACTCAATTGAGACTTCAAGCCAGCCGCGCATGGCAGCTTGAATCATCTCAAGCGCTTCATCGGCAGTATCCCCCTCGCTCATGCAACCAGGCAACTCCCGAACGCGCACAAACCAGCCTTCGCCAGGCGTGTTGATCAACTCGATCGTGTAGGGCAACGCCATGTAGTAATCGATGGTCTTGTTCATCAGTTCTGCGCCTCCGCTGCGCTCTAGAACCGAGCAGGCTCAACTCTCTTCCTGAAGATCAGCGATGGCTCTGAGAACAGCCTTCACCGCTGCGCTGTGGACGTGAGGTTTGTGGCGCGCTAAGGTAATCGTCGGCGCACCGGCCCGGCGGTAGATGTGATGACTACCTTGGGTGCGCACCAGCTCGTAGCCAAATGACCATAGCAGGGAATCAAGTTCCTCAAATGTGACACCCTTTGGATGCTGGCGGATGTGCTCAAGCAACTTCTGCCGTGACGTCATGTTTCACACTCAATAGTACCATAGGTAGTACTGTCTGTCAATAGACTCCTCGGCTTCTTCTCCACCGCACACCACCGTCTGCACGATCAGGCGTACAGAACGATCAGGCGTACAGAACCGTACCATTCATCATCCTACTGGCTTCACTAGCGACCGTCAAGAGAGTTGGCAATTGGCCCTCCACGCGGTCGCCGCGGCGGTCCCGCCATCAAAATTTCGGTGGTCCAGGTCACTTGCTGCTGGAGGGGGGTGGACCTCACCGGACAGGGGTCGACGGCGCACAGACGACAATAGTCCGGCACACAGGGATCGTAGTGGATGAGCACCTGGCATGACTGGCCGCTGGCCGCCTCCACAACCTCCTCCAACCGTTTCTGCACGTGGTGAGATTGGTCCAGATTCCAATAGCGCGGCAGGGCCAGGTGGAAATCGACAAAACGAACGGCGCCGCCGCGCCAGGAGCGCAAATGGTGCGGAGCGATCCATTCGGGCATGCGCGCCTGATTCAGGGCCTGCGTCACCACGTCAAGGTAGGGACGATCGGACTCGTCCATCAGCCCCGCCGTCGCCGAACGGAGCAGACGGAAACCCATGAACAGGATGTTGACCCCCATGAGGCAGGCGACAAAGGGATCGATCCAGGTCACGCCCGTGAGACGCACCAACAGTAAGCCGACGATGACTCCGGCGCTGGTATAGGCATCCGTGTGCACGTGGCGCCCATCCGCTGTCAGGGCGTCTGAATGGGTCTTGCGGCCGGTGCGGATCAGATAGGCGCCGAGCAGATAGTTGACAATGCCGCCGATGATAAGAAGAACCAGACCGATGTCGAGCCGGGTGAGCGGCGTGGGTGTGAAGAACCTGGGAATGGCCGTCCAAAAAATGGCAATGGCGGCGACGATGATCAAGGCGCCCTCAAAGCCGGCCGCAAAGAACTCCACCTTGCCATGGCCGTAGGGATGCGACTCGTCCGCAGGCCGGGCGCCTTGCAGAATGGCGAAGAAGGAAAAACCGCTGGCAACCACATTGATGATGCTCTCCAGGGCGTCGGAAAGCACAGCCGCGGAACCGGTGACGGCAAAGGCGGCGAATTTGATCACCAACAGCGAGACGCCCACCCCGATGGAGATGAACGCCGCTCGCCTCCGCAGGAGAAACTCAGACGCGACCTGTGACATCACCCTACATCCTTGCGGCAGGCCAGGGGTAGGCACGCGCCGCCGCATAAAGAGCATCCAGATAAGCCAGCGGAATCCCCGGCGCCAGGCCGCTGCACGTGCCGAAGATCACCGGCGTCCCGGCGACAGGGTCCACGATGTCGCCCAAACGCTGCTGGATGGCTGCCTGATCGCGCGGCTGCGCCAACCAAAGCAGGTCGATGTTGCCCCACAGACAAAGGCGGGGGCTGCTGCGCGCTCGCGCCAGGGCCAGCGACATCGCCGAGTCCGGATCCAGGCACTGCACGCCAACAATGGGTGTTTCCATCAGCCCATCCCAGATCGGCCACAAATTGCCATCCGAATGGAACATGGCAGGAAGGCCGAGGTCCTGGGCGGCCAACGCCAGCAGGGTAAGATAGGGCAGGTAGCTGCGGCGCAGGTGATCGGGTTTGACATACGGCCCCCGGCGATAGGCAATGTCATCGCCGATGATGATGCCATCCGCACCTGCATCGACCACACCATTCAGCAGTTCCCCCAGATCGATGACCGCATCGGCCAGGAAGGAGGGTAGTTCGGGATCGTTGCGCGTGAAGCGCATCAACGTGCTTTCCCAGCCCCAGGCCCGCGCTGCCACGCTAAAGGGTCCATCCACCAGGGCAAAAACGTACAGCTCCGAGTTCTCCTGCCAGTAGGAGAGGCGGAAGAGAGCGTCGTCTTCGTCAGGCTGCTGGGGGGCGCCCCATCCGTGTGAAAAAGGCACCACCACCAGGTCGTGGCCCCAACGTTCCAGCAGAGCCTGCTCCGCCGCCAACGGCACCGCGGCCTCGGCGGCCAACCCCAGGGCCTCACGCACCAGATCGAGTTCCAACACCAGCTCGCCTATAGGCAGGCGGTCCGGGGACCGTCCCGAGAGGACGGTGCGAATTCGCTCGCGAGGGGTGATAGCTTCGTCGGTCATGGTCCCAGGATAAGACACAGCGCGAGGCTTGGGCAAATCACTGCGATGCTCCCTACACTGTCATGTATGCACCGTTCGCCGCCCCAACGGCGAATTCCTGGTTGGAGTTGTCCCTGTCCCCTACGTTTCTGCCCTTTCATGCACCCAGCGCCACAATAACCAAAACGTCACCACCAGCGCCGCCATGGCGTAGACGACGTTGGCGTAGAACCCGATGTTGTCGAACAGCCAGGTTGCTGCCGAGTCGGTGACGCCGCGAGTGACCGCCGCCACCATCACCCCGAGCGCCAGCATCGTCGCCCTGCTTTCGGGCCGCTGCTGCCCAAGCAGGGGGATGGTGCAGACGACAGCATACTCGATGCAGAGGGACACCAGCGCCAACCCGAGCACCAAGGTGGCCAAGGCCCGATTCAATACCGGCATGAAGGCCAAAATGATGATGAAAAGTATCACGCTTGCCAATACCGACCTGCGCTTGCCAACCCGATCCACGGTCAGGCTC
>CAZHTZ010000191.1:0-6331 GCA_964535455.1 uncultured Caldilineales bacterium | reverse complement strand
ACCTGCCACCTGCCACCTGCCACCTGCCACCTGCCACCTGCCACCTGCCACCTGCAACCTGCCATCATGCCATCCTATTCCATCGTTCTTCTCCCCGGTGACGGCATCGGCCCGGAAGTGGTGCACGAAGCCAAACTGACGCTCGAATCCCTCGCCCCGCTCTTCGGGCTGGAGTTCAGCTTCGAGACGCACCTGTTGGGTGGGTGCGCCATCGACCAACATGGCGCCAGCCTCCCGGACAGCACGCTGCTGGCCTGCCAGCGCGTCGACGCCGTGCTTTTGGGCGCCGTGGGCGGTCCCAAGTGGGACAATCCCCACGCCGCCGACCGCCCTGAGCGTGGCCTGCTTGCTTTGCGCAAGGGGCTGAATCTCTTCGCCAACCTGCGGCCGGTCAAGCTCTTTCCCGACCTGATCGGCGCCAGCGCCCTCAAGGAAGAGGTGCTGGCAGGCGTCGATCTGCTGGTCATTCGTGAGTTGACGGGCGGCGCCTACTTCGGCCCCCGCCTGGAGGCAGGCCCCGAGGGTTTCGAAGCTTACGACACGATGCTGTACACGCGGCCGGAGATCGAGCGCGTCGTGCGCCTGGCCGCCGATGCCGCCCGCCAGCGCCGGAAAAAGCTCGCCAGCGTGGACAAGGCCAATGTCCTGGCCTCCAGTCGTCTGTGGCGGCGGGTAGCGGTGGAAGTGCTCGAGGACTACCCTGACCTGGAGGTCGAGCACGTGCTGGTGGACGCCATGGCCATGCACCTGATCCGTCGCCCTGCCAGCTTCGACGTCATCGTGGCCGAGAACTTGTTCGGCGACATCCTCACCGACGAGGCGGCGATGCTGGCCGGTTCTATGGGCATGCTGCCCTCCGCCAGCCTGGGGGATGTGATGAACAATCATGGGCTGCCGCTCGGCCTCTACGAACCCATCCACGGTTCCGCACCGGACATCGCCGGTCAAGGGATTGCCAATCCGCTCGCCACCATCCTGTCCACTGCCATGCTGCTGCGCCATTCTCTGGGCCAGGAAACGGCAGCGCAGGCCATCGAGACCGCCGTCGCCCAGGCCCTGGCGACCGGTTACCGCACGCGGGACATCGCCGGCGTCGCCGCACCCGGCAGGCTCTTGGAAGTAGTCAGCACCGAAGCGATGGGCGCCATTGTGCGACAGTTCTTGGCGACAAACGTACCGAACTCGCCCAGAGGAGACTCGTAATGTCCAGGCAGGACAAAGTCCTCGACCAGATACTCCGTGGCCAAACCTTACCAGGTCAAGCAGGTTCGCAACGTCATCCTGAAGTACAAACTTGGAGGGCGAGATGACTAAGTATGAAGTGATTCTGTTTTGGAGCGATGAGGATGAATCATTCATCGCCGATGTCCCCGAACTGCCAGGTTGCATGGCAGATGGTGCCTCCTATCAGGAAGCGCTTAGGAATGTAGAGGTTGTCATCCGTGAGTGGCTGGAAACCGCTCAGGAACTGGATCGCCCAATTCCTGAGCCGAGAGGACGATTGGTCTACGCCTGAATACTTCTTTCCTCACCCCACCCCTCCTACGCTGGTACTCGCTTGGCCAGGAAGTCAGTCATCAATGAATTCGTCCCCTAAACCGCAAATCCAACTCTACGACACCACCCTCCGCGACGGCACCCAGGGTGAAGGTATCAGCTTTTCTGCTGGCGACAAGCTGCGCATTGCCCGCAGACTCGACGAGCTGGGGGTGCACTACATCGAGGGTGGCTGGCCGGGCTCTAATCCCCGAGACATGGAGTTCTTTGCCCGCGCTCGCACCGAGCTCAAGCTGCACAATGCCCGCATTGCCGCCTTTGGCTCGACGCGCAAAGCCAACGTGGCCGTAGCAAGTGACCAGCAGGTACAGACCCTGATCGAGGCCGATACGCCGGTCGTGACCATCTTCGGCAAGACCTGGGACCTGCACGTCCATGAGGTGCTCCGGACCGATTTGGGGGAGAACCTCGACATGATCCACGACACCGTCGCCTTCCTGAGAGACGCCGGCAAGGAAGTGATCTACGACGCCGAGCACTTCTTCGATGGGTTTCGCGCCAACCCCGATTACGCCCTGCTCACGCTGAAAGCAGCCGAGCGCGGCGGCGCCCACATGATCGTCCTCTGTGACACCAACGGCGGGACGCTGCCGTGGCAGATCGAAGAGGCAATTCGGGCCGTGCAGGCGGCCGGTATCACGGCGCCCCTGGGCATCCACACGCACAACGACGGTGACGTCGGTGTGGCCAACGCTTTGGCTGCCGTGCGCGCAGGTGTGGTGCAGGTCCAGGGCACGATCAACGGCTACGGCGAACGCTGCGGCAACAGCGACCTGATCAGCATCATCGCCAACCTGAGCCTCAAAATGGACGAGCCCTGCGTGACCCCGGATCAGCTCCACAGCCTGACGGAACTCTCTGCTTTCGTCAGTGAGCTTGCCAACCTGGCGCCAGACGATCATGCCGCGTTCGTGGGCCAAAGCGCCTTTGCCCACAAGGGAGGAACGCACGTCAACGCCGTTGTCAAGAACGTGAACACCTACCAGCACATCGACCCGGCGTTGGTGGGCAACCACACGCGTGTGGTCGTGTCCGACCTGGCCGGTAAAGACAACATCGCCGTGAAGCGCCAGGAGCTCGGCCTGCAAGGTCTGACGCGCGAACAGGAGAAGGAAGTCCTGGCGCAAATCAAGGAAATGGAGAACCGGGGCTTCTCGTTCGAGGCCGCAGATGCCTCGGTCGACCTGATGCTGCGCCGCACGCAGCCTGACTACAAGACGCCCTTCGAGCTCATGGACTTTACGGCCACGGTCGAGCATCGCCACGGTCGCGGCATCTTCTCCGAGGCCACCGTCAAGGTACGCGTCTGCAATGAGATTTTCCACGAGGTAGCAGACGGCAACGGCCCTGTGAACGCCCTCAACCTGGCGCTGCGCAAGGCCCTCAACCGCTTCTACCCGCAGCTAGAGGACGTCCACCTGGCTGACTACAAGGTTCGCATCCTGGACACCAACATGGCCACGGCCGCCACCACGCGCGTCCTGATCGACTTCACCGCCGGCACGCGGTCATGGACAACGGTCGGCGCCAGCCCCAACATCATCGAGGCCAGCTGGCAGGCGTTGGCTGACGGTCTGGAGTACGCCCTGCTCATCGGCGT
Organism: uncultured Caldilineales bacterium; assembly: GCA_964535455.1. Classification (GTDB taxonomy): domain Bacteria; phylum Chloroflexota; class Anaerolineae; order J102; family J102; genus SSF26. The sequence goes on along the minus strand of CAZHTZ010000191.1, from coordinate 3,174 downwards.
CCAGGCAGACACGACCGGGTTGTAGGGGCGACCAGCCGGTCGCCCCTACCCGCTTCTCGTATCTCACTTCTCGCCTCTCCTCCCGCCCGCTGGTCCAGGGCCAGGCTGCCGCGTACGTGTGCCGGCATGATTTGTTTGACCTGTCGGTGACAGAGGCAGTGGGTTGAGGGGCAGTTGGGAGCATAACGGCGAGCTTCACCCGCGCCGCGAAGCGCAGCGGAGCGGAGCGGCGTCGGGTGCAAGCTGTTGTTGGGCAGCGCGTAATACTACCTGCGCGGGTACGATCGCCGGACAGCAAGGTAATTCGACCCATACTACTTCTATTGTAGGAGAATTCATTTCGCCGCTGATGAGCAGCAAGCGCAGCCAGGGTCGGGTGCTCACCCGTTCGCCAGGGTGCGCAGGAGGTTTGCCATCTCAATGGCTGCCATCGCCGCTTCTGCGCCCTTGTTGCCGGCTTTGGTGCCTGCCCGCTCGATAGCTTGCTCGATGCTCTCTGTGGTCAACACACCGAATATCACCGGTATTCCGGTGGACAATGCCGCCGACGCAATGCCACTAGCGGCTTGCCCCGCCACATATTCAAAGTGTGCTGTAGCCCCACGTATGACGACTCCCAGGCAAATAATCGCCTGATAACGCCCGCTCTCGGCCATCCGCTTGGCTACCAGGGGGAGTTCGAATGCACCTGGCACGCACGCCACGTCAATGTCGTCGCCAGCAACGCCATGCCGGTGGAGCGATTCCTGCGCGCCGCGCAGCAATTCCCGGCCAATGGCATCGTTGAACCGCGAGATGACGATGCCGAACTTCAAACCCGTGCCAATGAGATGGCCTTCATAGGTGTTGCCCATGTTCTTCTCCGAGTCGTTGAATGCTGAAGGTTGATTGATGAGATTGATCCTGGAGATCAAGAATCGAAGGGGAGCAAGTGCCCCAGTTTCTCCCGCTTGGTTGCCAGATAGTGACTGTCGAAATCCGTCGGCGCAATCACTAACGGCACACGCTCAACCACGGCGATGCCATGCCGCGTCAGGCCGTCAACTTTGGCCGGGTTGTTGGTCAGCAGACGCACGCGAGTCACGCCGAGGTCTCGCAAGATGTGGGCTGCGACACCGTAGTCGCGGAGATCAGCCGGAAAGCCAAGTTGGTGGTTGGCCTCCACCGTATCCAGACCTTGATCTTGCAAAGCGTAAGCCCGCAGTTTGTTAATCAGGCCAATGCCACGCCCTTCCTGACGCAAATAAACGATCGTGCCTCGCCCTTCTGCAGCAACCAGTTTCTGCGCCTCGGCCAACTGCGCACCGCAGTCGCAGCGTTGCGAACCGAGCGTATCGCCAGTCAGGCATTGCGAGTGCAGGCGCACCAGTGGGGGTGTACCGTCTGGCTCGGCCATCGTCAAAGCCAGATGATGCTGGCCGTCGAGAATGTTTTCGTAAGCCACTAATCGGAAGTTGCCATATGCCGTCGGCAGTCCCGCCTCGGCTACACGGCGAACCCACGACTCGGCACAGCAGCGGTGGGCGCACAGGTCGGCAATGGAAGTGATATTCAGATCGTCGCGGGCGGCGAAAGACTCCAAATCGGGCAAGCGAGCCATCGTGCCGTCGTCGTTCATGATCTCGCAGATGACCGCTGCCGGGTACAGGCCAGCCATCCGTGCCAAATCCACCGAGGCTTCGCTTTGCCCGGCGCGCTTGAGCACGCCACCTTCGACCGCTCGCAATGGGAAGACATGCCCGGGGCGGGCGATGTCTTCGGGGCGGGTGGCGGGGTTAATCAGAGCACGGATGGTCGTCGCGCGGTCGAAGGCCGAGATGCCGGTGGTAACGCCGTGCCGCGCTTCCACCGAGACGGTGAATGCCGTACCGAAGCGAGCGGAGTTCTCACCGGGCGGTACCATCAGGGGGATGCGAAGTTCATCGAGCCGTTCACCCGTCATCGCCAGGCAGATCAACCCCCGCCCATGACGGGCCATGAAGTTGATGGCCTCGGGCGTGGAGAACTCGGCGGCGATGGCCAGGTCGCCCTCGTTCTCGCGGTCTTCGGCGTCTACGATAATCACAAATTTGCCGGCCCGAAAATCGGCCAGCGCGTCCTCGATTTTAGTGAGTGGCATATTTCACCTCTCTAATAAACTTCTCGACGTACTTGCCGAGGATATCCACTTCTAAATTCACGCGGCTGCCGACCGGCTTGCGTGGCAGGGTGATGTGCTGCTGTGTGTAGGCGACAAGCATAAAAGTGAAAGCGTTGGGGAAGACGTCCACCACCGTGAGGCTCACACCATCCACGGCGATGTAGCCTTTGGGAACGATGTAACGCAGCAATTCGGATGCGGCCTCGACGGTCACCCACAGCGAATCGCCTTCGGGCTGAAAAGCCCGCACAACGCCCGTGCTATCCACGTGCCCCTGCACGAAATGCCCGCCCACGCGACCGTTCGCTGCCAGCGATCGCTCGAGGTTCACCTCGTCGCTGGGACGCAGATCGCCCAGGTTGGTGCGCCGCAGGGTCTCCGGCGAGACACCGACAGTGAATGTGTTTGCCGTGTGCGCCGTGACGGTTAGGCACGTGCCGTTGACGGCGAGGCTGTCTCCCAATCGTGTACCGTCGAGCACAGTTTGCGCGCGAACGGTGAGCGACCATCCGCCCGCCATCGCCGATAGCGCCTCTACTGTGCCGATTTCCTCAACAATTCCCGTGAACATCATTACTTCTTCAAATGATCTGTTGAGCCGTATCTACGCTACTAGAGCCCGAATCCACAAGTCCTGTCCTGAGCCCGTTGAAGGGTCTCCGTCTGGTGTTTCCACCTGGATTTGGTGCAGGCGTAGCACGTCCGCCAATTTCTGGACGCCCGGCCCGCCGACCGGCCCGGGTGCGCATGTACCGCCGATTAATGATGGGGGCGACGAACGCGCATATTTGATCCACCAACTTCTCGGCAAAGAATGCGCCGAGCAATTCACTTCCGCCCTCGACCAGCAGTGTGAGCATTCCGTGTCTCCCGATTTCATCCAGCAGTGCAGGGAGGCTGACGCGCCCCAGTGGATTGGCAGGCAGAGTCCACACCGCGACACCGCGTCTGGTGAGTTCGGCGCAGTGGGCGGAGGGCGCGGCGGTGGTAGCCCTCGTCCACGACACGCCCCTCTTTAATAATGACGGCGCCGA
>CAZHTZ010000190.1:0-6411 GCA_964535455.1 uncultured Caldilineales bacterium | reverse complement strand
GACAGAGGACGCCGGGCGGAGGACGGGGGACAGAGGACAGAGGACGGGGGACGGGGGAAAGAGGACGGGGGACAGAGGACAGAGGACAGAGGTGTTAGGGAGGTGGGGCGGGGGGGAGGTAGGCGCGCAGGAAGGATTGGCGAAAAGAAGCGAATGTTCCTGAGGCGATGTGGCGGCGGATATCAGCCATCAGGCGTTGTAGGAAGCGCAGGTTGTGAATGGTCGTGAGCCGGAGGCCAAAGGTCTCTTTGGCCCGAATCAGGTGGTGGACGTATGCCGTTGTGAAGCGCATGCAGGTGTAGCAGTCGCAGCCAGGCTCGAGGGGACCAGGCTCGTCGGCAAAGCGGGCGTTACGCAGATTGAGCCGGCCGCCGCGCGTGAAGATGCCGCCATGGCGGGCGAGTCGCGTCGGGTGCGCGCAGTCAAACAGGTCCACCCCGCGGGCCACAGCCTCGACGATATCCTCAGGCATGCCCACACCCATCAGGTAGCGAGGCTTGCCAGCAGGCAGGGCAGGAGCAGTCATGTCGAGCGTGGCATACATCTGCTCCTTGGTCTCACCGACCGCCAGCCCGCCAATGCCGTACCCAGGGAAATCGAGCGCCGACAGGGTGGCGACGCTGTGCAAACGCAGGTCCGGAAAGATGCCGCCCTGCACGATGCCAAACAGCGCCTGGTCCTGGGGTCGCTGCTGGCTTTCGAAGCATCTCTCCGCCCAGGCGTGCGTGCGCGCAAGCGCCTGTTCGTTGTAGTCACGGTCGAGCGGGTTTGGGCATTCGTCCAGGCACATGATGATGTCGGCGCCCAACTTCGCCTCGATGTCCATGACCCCTTCGGGTGTGAGGCGGTGTTGGCTGCCGTCGATGTGTGAGCGAAACGTGACGCCGCCGGCGTCCACCTTGCGCAGGTCGCTCAGCGAGAACACCTGGAACCCGCCGCTGTCGGTCAGGATAGGCCCATCCCAGCTCATGAAGGCGTGGAGTCCACCGAAACGGGCGATGCGCTCTGCGCCGGGACGCAAGTAGAGATGATAGGTGTTGGCCAGGACCAGGTCGGCGCCCAACGCCCGCACTTCGTCAGGACTCAAGGTCTTGACGGTGGCCTGTGTGCCGACCGGCGCAAAGCAAGGCAGGGAGATCTCACCGTGCGGTGTATGGAACGACCCCAGCCGTGCCAGCCCGTCGGTGGCAATGAGGTTGTAGCGGAACGTCATGACCGCAAGAAACCGTGGCGAAGGAAGGTCATTGAGGCTGTGTGCACGCAAGCGCCGGGCGGGTGGGTGCGGAACCTCGTTCTGCGGGATTGCGCAGGCACCTGCCTCATGATACCATGCCGCCAGTGGACGGACAGCATCGGCAGGAGATCAGCGTGAGTCGAGAGACGCAGCCAGCACCCGACTTGTCGTGCGTTTCCGTGCGGCGAGATGCCGGTGGCTGTCTGCGGCGACGTTCTTTGATCGTCGAGCTGGCGGTGCTTCTGCTGGGCCTGCTCAGCGTGGGCGCTGGTCCCGGCGTTTTCCGCAGCGGTCACGAACATCCGCTGCGTCTCAGCGCCGGCCAGGCCCTGGCCCTCCTGGAAGAAAAGACCGGTCCCAGCATCGCGGCCTCATCCGCCATCCTGGTCGACCGCCAGGGCGGCGCTGTTCTTTGGAATAAGAACGCCGACGAGTCTCGGGCTCCGGCAAGCACCACCAAGTTGATGACGGTTCTGACCGCCATGCAGTCACTCAAGCCAGAGCAGGTGGTGACTGTGCCGGCGGCGGCGCTCGGCGGCGGCGCCAGCATGGGCCTATCCGCGGGCGATCACGTGGGGGTGGAAGCGTTGCTCCACGGCGCCCTCCTGCCCTCGGGCAACGATGCCGCCATGACCTTGGCTCTGGCAGCCGCCGGCAGCGAGCGGAGTTTTGTACAGCGCATGAACGAGAACGCGGCGCAGTGGGGCCTCAAACAGACCCATTTCGTCAACCCCCACGGTCTGGACGCATCCGGCCACGTCAGCAGCGCCCGCGACCTGGCGGAGCTGGGGCGTCGAATCCTGGCCAAACCCATGTTGGCGGACATTGTCCGCAAGCCCCAGGCGCGCATCGAGGGCTACCGGCTTACCAGCACAAATGAGCTTCTGACCACCTATGACGGCGCCTATGGCGTCAAGACCGGCACGACGGACATGGCAGGCCAGGTGCTCGTCGCTGCCGCCGCCCGCCAGGATGGCGACGCCCTCACGGTGGTCATGAACAGCCCCGACCGCTATGCCGAGACCAGACGGCTGCTCGATTTCTACTTCCAGCACTGGCAGTGGGTCGATGCGCCGCTCGGAACCGATGTGTTAAGCCTGGTTCACGCCCCCGACGGGGCAGTATACGTGGCCCAGACGCCGAGCCAACCGCTGTTCCTGTCGCGTTGGCAGGTGCAGAATCTGCGTTACTTCCGCAAACTCAGCTTCGATGAGCAGAACCAGCCGTCAGGCGCCCTGGAGACCTGGTTCGGCTCCGAGAAGTTGGCCGAAACAGCCATGTCGTTTACGCTGCTGCATCCCGCACCCATTCCCACAGTGACTTTGAAGCCAACCCAGTGACCTCTTCCAAACCTATCGGCGCTGCCACCTCCGGCGACGCCATGCGACTGAACAAATTCCTGGCCCACGCCGGCGTGGCTTCGCGGCGCGCCGCCGATGAACTGATTGCGAAGGGAAATGTCCAGGTGAACGGGCGCACCGTCTACACCATGGGTGTGGTCGTGACCCCAGGTCGTGATCGCGTGACCGTGGATGGACGTGAGGTGCTGCTGGACGCCACGCAGCAACTGACCACCCTGATGCTGAACAAGCCCGCGGGCTACCTGAGCACGCGCAGCGACCCCGATGGCCGTCCCACCATCTTTTCCCTACTGCCGCCGCAGCACCATCACCTCTACCCAATCGGTCGCCTCGATTTGGACAGCGAGGGGCTGATGCTGCTCAGCGATGACGGCGATCTAACCTACCGGCTGACGCACCCCTCGTTCGAGCACGAGAAAGAATACTGGGTGCAGATCACGGGCCGGGCGCCCGAGCCGGCGCTGCGCAAGCTCCGCAAGGGCGTGTCGTTGGAAGATGGCATGGCAAGCGCTCAGGTGCGCCCCCTGGTGCAGATACCGGCGGAGCAACGCTTCTGGGTGCAATCGGACCCGCGCCATTGGTGGCTGGTCTTCATCCTGCACGAAGGCCGAAAGCGACAGGTTCGCCGCATGTGCGAGGCCGTCGACCTGGAGGTCAGGCGGCTGATCCGGGTGCGCATCGCCTCGCTGCACATCGGCGACCTGCACCCCGGCAAGTGGCGATCCCTCAGCACCCGCCAGCAGCGCGCGGTCGAGGCCATCAAACAAGAGCCGGCGCCAGCCGCTTCTGAGTCCTGAACCCATGCCCGAGTTTCTCAGCGCTCCTCCCCCTGTCATCGCCATCGACGGACCCGCCGCGTCGGGCAAGAGCACCGTTGGCGAAACACTGGCCGAACGGCTTGGCTTTCTCTACTTTGATACCGGCGCCATGTACCGGGCCGTCACGCAGGCGGCGCTGGTCCGGGGCGTCCCCATCGACGATGAGCCGGCGATGACGACGCTGGCCGAGTCGCTGGACATTGACATCGAGCCTTCCACCGTTTCCGACGGACGCCAGTACACCGTTCTCGTGGACGGGACGGATGTGACTTGGGCGGTCCGCAGCCCCGAGGTGGACGCTCATGTGTCGGACGTCAGCGCCCTTGCGCCGGTTCGCGACGCCATGGTGCGGCAGCAGCGCCGCGTCGCAGAAAAGGGATGGGTGGTGATGGTCGGTCGCGACATCGGAACGGTGGTCTTTCCGGAAGCGCCTCTGAAGGTCTACCTCGATGCTTCACCCGAGGAACGGGCGCTGCGGCGATTCCGCGAGCTGCGCGACCGGTTGCAGCCTGCTGACTATGACGCCATCCTTGAGGCCGTGCGGCGCCGCGATGCCATCGATAGTGAGCGCGAGGCGTCTCCTTTGCGGGCGGCCGAGGACGCCGTGCACATCAACACGGAAGGGCTTGACCTTGACCAGGTGGTCGCTGCCATCGTGCCTTTGGCCCGCCAACGCCTGGCCCTGGCGACCCAGCCGGAGTGATGGCGTGACCGCATCGCCCATGCGTCTGGCCCATCCCGGCGCCTGGCAGCGCTTCAAACGTTGGCTGTGGGAGTGGGCGCTTGTCATCCTGGCAAACCTGCTTTACCGTTTTGACGAGCAGGGAAAGGAACGGTTGCCCCGCCAGGGACCGGTGCTTCTCTACTTCAACCACATCCATTACGCCGATCCCTTTGTCCTCATCTCGCGGCTCAAGCGTGTGCGCTACACGGTTCCTATTGCCAAGCGCGAACTCTTGGATGAGCCTATCATAGGCAAGTTGACCGATTGGTACGGAGCTATCTTCGTTTCGCGAGGGGACGCGGATCTGGTGGCGCTGCGCGCCGGCCTGGCGGTGCTCGATGCGGGTCACGTCGTCATGGTCGCGCCCGAAGGCACGCGCAGCAGGACGGGCGCCCTGATGCAGGCGCAAAGGGGGTTGGGCTTCCTGGCGCGGCGCACCCATGCCGTCCTCCAGCCCGTGGCTATCTGGGGCACGCCGGACTTCCCGAGCGCCAACAAACGCGGTCACCGGGCACTGGTCCATGTTCGCTTCGGAAGGCCCTATCGGGTCGAACTGCCCGAGACCATGAATCGGAAGGTAAGCGAAAGCGCGGTCACCGACTTCGCCATGCAAGAACTGGCGGTGCTCTTGCCTGAGCATCTGCGAGGGGTCTACGCGCCTGCCCCTTCGACTCCGGAATGGGTCCGGTACGTGTGAGTCTTGCCGTTTGACCTCCAGCGGGGTCAGGTTCGGAGAGAAACCATGAACGCTCGTTTTCGATCATCATTGCTCATCTTATCGTGGGTGAGTGTTGTCGCGCTCGCAGCGGTTCTCCTCGTGCTCTTTGTGCGTTCCGAGCGGAAAGGAGGTCTGGTGCAGGCGCCGGCAACGGTGCGGGCGCCCGGCGGCGATTCGCCCCTACCCACCCCGGCGGCAGCGTTCGTGTCGCCTATTGTGACGCCGGCGCGAGGGTGGCTGACTCCCGAACCTCTCCCCACCGCACCCCCTACGGCGACGATGCCCCCGGGGCCAACGCTTCTCCCTACTCCGGTAGTCACCCGGGTCCCGATCACGGCGCCGCCGATCATCCCGCTGCCACCGGGCGAATCTGAGCCTTTCGCCATCGTCTATCGGGAGGGAGATGTCGTCAAATCCCTGAACAGTGTGGACAAACAAGAGCAAGTGCTGGTCGATGTACAGGCTGCAACTTCTCGCTATCTGGTCGACCGTACTGTCGGCGTGTTCAAATGGGCGAGTCCTTCACCAGACGGTCGCAAGCTTGCTCTGGTTGTCACGAATGTGAAGCCGGGAGAAGACGCCTTGATGCTTCATAAAGGCGAGCATGAGTTTGACATCTATCTCCTTGATATCGAGAAGGGTTCGCTGCAGCTACTGATAGAAAATGGCGTCCGGCCGACCTGGTCTCCCGACGGCACAAGAATTGCCTACCGCAACACAAAGACGCAAGGTCTGTGGATTGCCGATGTTGACACGAAAGAGAGCGTAGAGATCTTTGCAGTCGACTATCCCCAGACAGAGAATCAAGCCGATTGGTTCACGTGGTCGCCGGACGGCGCCAGGATAGCTGTGGTCAAGAACTGGGATGCCTTTGCAATTCAGGGTGGCATCTGGATCGTAGATGCGATTCCGAACGGCGAGAAGCGACAAGTCGTGCCGATGGAGATGAATGCCAACGGGCTCGAATGGTCTCCTGTCAGTGATGAGGTCTTGTTCCTTTCTAATAGAGGGGAGTGGCTAACACCGCAACGACCCGCTAGTATCTGGGCTGTCGATGCGGATAGCGGCAAGTATCGACAGTTGACCCAAAATATAGCTGTTGATAGCACCCTCCGAACTTGGTCGCCCGATGGCAAATGGATTGTCTTTGCAGCAACGAATCTGCTCGAGGGCGAAACGTATCAATACGACCTATGGCTGCTTGCCACGGATGGGACTGCTTTGGTGCGCTTGAACGATGACCCTTTCATCGACCTCAATCCTACTTGGACGCCAGACGGCCGGCGGATAGTTTTTCGGAGAATTGAGAATGGGATTTGGGAGGTAGATCTTAGAGACGGTTCATTCGGGCAAGTGACGCCGAAGGAAGTTTCTGATTTCTATCTCATGAAACATCGTGAGGATTGATTGCAGTAGGAACTCATACGCAGATGCTTCGCTGGACTTGGATTGATAACGAGAATTGACTGATTGACCCGCTACTCAGAACACAGGATTCCCGTTATGTCATGCTGAATTACCCATCCCGCGCGAGGCGGGAAGCGACCGTGGGAGAA
>CAZHTZ010000189.1:0-6529 GCA_964535455.1 uncultured Caldilineales bacterium | reverse complement strand
GCTGGTTCATCTCCTTTACCCTTAAGTTAGCGCATATGGGGGGTCGCCCCTACCCGCCACCCGCCTCTCTTATGCCACTCCGCTTCCTGACCGCCGGTGAATCACACGGGCCTGCGTTGACCGCCATTCTAGAAGGGCTGCCTGCGGGGATGGCGCTTGACCTCGACGTCATTGCTCGCGACCTGGCGCGGCGACAGGAGGCCTATGGCGCCGGCGGGCGCATGAAGATCGAACGGGACACGGCGGCCATCACCGCCGGGGTCATGAACGGCCACACAACCGGTGGGCCCATTGCCCTCACCATTGCCAATCGGGACTACCAGAGCTGGGCGACAAAGCGCATCACACCCATCACAACCCCGCGACCGGGTCACGCCGATCTGACCGGCGCCGTCAAGTACGGCTACCGGGAGCTGCGCCTGGCTCTGGAGCGAGCCAGCGCCCGCGAAACCGCGGCCCGCGTGGCCGTGGGCGCGATCTGCAAGCAGTACCTGGGGTCGTTCGGCGTCCAGGTGCAGGGCTACGTGACGGCCATCGGGTCTGTCAGTGCCGACCTTCCCGTGGACATGGACTACGAGCAGCGGTTCGCGCTGGCCGAGAGCAACGACCTGCGCTGTCCTGATCTGGCCGCAATCGAGCGCATGCGGCAACTGATCTGGGAATGCATGCAGGCCAAGGACACGTTGGGCGGCGTGTTCGAGGTCGTGGCGCTGGGATTGCCGCCGGGCCTGGGAAGTCACGTGCACTGGGACCGCCGGTTGGGTAGTCGCCTGCTCGGCGCCGTCGGTGGCATTCACGCCATCAAGGGCGTAGAAATCGGTCAGGCCTTTGCCAACGCCACGCGCTTTGGCACCGAAGTCCACGATGAGATCTTTCGCGATGCCAGCGGTCGCCTTGTCCGCCAGACCAATCGCGCCGGCGGGCTGGAGGGTGGCATCACCACCGGCGAGCCCCTGATCGTACGGGCGGCGATGAAGCCCATCAGCACCACCTTGAACCCGCGGCGCTCGGTCAACCTGGCCACAGGCGATCCGGAGGTCACGACCTACGAGCGTTCCGATTTCAACGCCGTGCCCCGGGCCGTGGTGGTCGCGGAGGCCATGGTTGCTTATGTGCTGGCGGACGCCCTGTTGGAGAAGCTGGGTGGGGATTCGCTTGACGAGCAGCACCCACGTTTCGCCGGCCTGCGACGCGCCCATCTCGACGACCTGCCGATGGACAACAAACCCTGGCAGTTCGGCTATGGTGCGTTAGAACGTTAGAACGTTCAAACGTTAGAACGTTCTAACGTTTGAACGTTCTAACTAGAGCAACCCCATGGGTGAGATACAGTTGCCGATCAACATCGTCCTGACCGGGTTCATGGGCGCAGGGAAGACGGCCGTGGGCCGGGAGGTGGCAAGCCGGCTGGGTCGGCCGTTTGTCGACATGGACGACACGATAGTGGCGCGAGCGCAGATGAGCGTCCCTGACATCTTTGCACGACACGGTGAAGCGCGCTTTCGCCAGCTCGAACGGGATGTGATTCGCGAACTGGCGGAGCAGCGTGGCCTGGTGATAGCCACCGGTGGCGGGGCGCTGGTGGATGCCGCCAACCGGGAGCTGATGGTGCGCACGAGCCTCGTCATCTGCCTGGCCGCCAGCGTGAGCGCCATCGAGGAGCGCGTAGGTGGCGATCGCAGCCGTCCCCTGCTCGCAGGCGACGACGCCCGGCAGCGCATCGCCGATCTCTTGAGCCAGAGGGCAGCAGCCTACGCTGAGGTTCCGTATCGCATCGGTACCACCGGGCGCAGCGTTGCCGAGGTGGCCGACGATGTGATCACCCTTGCCCGGCGGGGACTGGGTGGTGTGCTACGGCTGCCCGTAGCCACTCCGGACGGCGGCGGCTACGACGTGCTGATTGGCCGCGGCGTCCTGGCCGAGCTGCCGGCGCTGCTGGCTGAGCGCAACCTGGTCGGACAGGTGGCCATCGTCAGCGACGAACATGTGGCCGCGACCTGGGCCGAACCGCTGCGCCAGGCATTGGCAGGTGCAGGGCAAGGGGCGGCCGTGATCGTGCTCCCCAGCGGTGAGGCGCACAAAACCCTGGCCACCGTAGCCCGCATCTACGAGGCCTTGGTGGCGGCAGGAATTGACCGTAATGGGTCCGTGCTGGCCCTGGGCGGCGGCGTGATCGGCGACATGGCCGGTTTTGCTGCGGCCACCTATCTGCGGGGCGTGGCCTTCGTACAGGCGCCCACCTCGCTGTTGGCCATGGTCGATGCCTCGGTGGGCGGCAAGGTGGGCGTGGACCTGCCCCAGGGCAAGAACCTGGTCGGCGCCTTCAAGCAGCCGCGCCTGGTAGCGATCGACCCAGAGGTGCTGGCCTCCCTGCCGGCCGCGGAGTTCCGGAACGGTTTGGCCGAAGTGGTCAAGCATGGCGTCATTGCCGATCCCGAACTCTTCGCTCAATTGGAAGGGGAGGGACCAGAGGCGATAGAGTCACTTTTGGCGCGAGCACTGCGGGTCAAGATCGCTATCGTACAGAGGGACCCCTATGAGCATGGGGAGCGCGCTTTTCTCAATTTGGGGCACACCTTTGCCCATGCCTTCGAGCAGGTCAGCCATTACGCCGTGCCTCACGGTCAGGCTGTCGCCCTGGGGGTAGTGGCAGCCGCCCATCTGGCGGCCGACCGGGGCGCCTGTGCTCCTGAACTGCCCGCTCGCATCACGGCCGTTATGGCGCGCCTGGGCCTATCCGTGACCTTGAGTGGGTACGACCCCGCCGCGATTCTCCAGGCCATGGCAACTGACAAAAAGCGCCAGGCGGGGCGACTGCGCTTCGTGCTGCCGCATGCTATCGGACAGGTGGAACTGCACGACGATGTGACGCCGCAGCAAGTGCTGGAGGCGCTCATACCTATCCTGGCCTGAGAAGTGGTTGCGATGGGGAAGGTCTGAGACGCAGCCGTTCCCGCTGCGGAGCACCATCGGTGAGGGAGTTGGGGGGTGAATGTAGTGTCTTGAGGCAACGACCAGGTCTCGTATCACTGCGAGGAGACCGTAACGACGGCAGTCTCCTGACTGCGGGTAGCGTTTGCCGCCAGACCGTAACTCGACTCGAATGTATTACGTCATCCATTTGAACCGTAATGCAGCCTCCTGAGAATCGCCGTTTGCCGGCGTGCGTAACTTTACCGAACTGTATTTCGTCATCCATATTATCAGGAATCCTGACTACGTTATAGACTTACATTTTGTACTATTGCCAGATTTGCACATTCGCAAAAGAAATGTGATACTGCTTACTATCACCATTGGCGCCTTGGTGGCAAAGTCGCCAACCTGGCGAAGGCCGTCACTGATGCTCTCTGTCACGACCCATTTGTACAACCGTAGTAGACATTCTCCGGGGTTGGATACCGGTTGAAATGCCTGTCCCATGCAACCGTGTTGGAGGTTCTGAATGAACGCGTGGACAAAGCTTGCGCTTCGGGCAGCGACAGTCGTGGCGTGTCTGGCATTGGCAGCTACAGGAGTTGTGCAGTGGCCAGGATCTGAGGCAGAGCCGGCAACGGCTAACAGTCAGGGGGTCGCTTTCCCCGGACCTTCGGCGCCCATTTTGCTTGCTCCCGGGCCCTATCTGTTCATTGACGACTATCTGGTAGCGGAAAGAATCAACGTCCTGCGCGTCGTGCAACAGCCGCAGCGGGAGCGCAACCGGCCGGTGGTTTCTAGCGCTCCTGGCATGCAATCAGGTCAGCCGTTCTTGTCAGTTGCCCGTGCTGATGACGGTGGCTTCAGGCTTTGGTACAACGCCTGGCGCACGCCTGATGAGGAAGCGGCCACGGTAGACTACTGGGGTCCGGGTCTTGCCTATTTGGAGTCCCCCGATGGTGTGACATGGAAAACACCCATGCGCCGGCTGGACCTCCCGCTCACGATGTCCGCCGGTGTGCTGGATGAAGGGCCTGCCTTTAGTCCTGAGAGCGAGCGGTTCAAGCTAGCCTATTCCTACGTGACGAACGCCCATCCGTCGGGTCAGGACTGGATAAAGACGCGCCTGGCATTTTCTGCTGACGGGCTGGCGTGGCGACCCTATGCGGCGGTAGACACGCTGTTTCCCGGCTATGGTCGCAGCAGCGCTGAGAATCGGGGCGACATCATCAGTTCCTACTACGATCCGCTTCGCGACCAGTATGGGTTGTCTTTTCGTTGGTACGGGCCCTACACCTGGACCAACGCCGAAGGCATCAGACAGACGAAGTCGATTCGCCGCTCCGGTATGACCACAAGCCCCGACTTCAAGACCTGGTCCGAGCCTACCGAGCTTTTTGCGCCCGACGAGCGCGACTCCGGGGTCACCCAATTCTACGGCGGTCCGGCCGGCGTGCAGCGTCGCGGGCCTCTGCTCATAGGCATGCTAAAGGTCTTGCGCGACGACCTGGTCGCCGAAGGGGCGCCTGCGGGAGCGTTCGGCATCGGTTATACGGTGTTGGCCTGGTCACGCGATGGGAAAACGTGGCAGAGGGACACCGAGCCGTTTCTGGCCCCTGACCCGACCGCTGGGACCTGGGACCATGCGCATGCCTGGATCAGCAGCGTCGTTCCCGTGAAGAACGAAACCTACCTCTATTACGGGGGCTATCGCTGGGGCCATAAGTACAACGTGATCGAGGACAGGCAGATCGGTCTGGTGCGGATACCCAGGGATCGCTATGTGGCGCAGCAGGCAGGCCTGCAGCCGGGTAAGCTGCGCACCCCGCTCGTCACGTTGGGCGCCGCCGACCTGACCATCAATGTAGATGCCAGCCGGGGATGGCTGGAACTGCGTGTCCTGAACGAAGCGGGCGTCACGATCAGCACGTGTGGGCGCCTGTCCGGCGTCGACAGTGTCGCGACATCCGTCTCCTGCCTGCCGCGCCTGAACAAGTTCACCGCACAGCCTGTGCGGCTCGAGTTTACCCTGCAGAATGCTGCCCTCTATGCGTTTTCGGTAGACGAAGGAACTGCCACGAAGCCGAGTCCGACGCCGACTGCGTATTGCTTCAGCCCCGTCACCGGTACGAGCGGTGGAAGCGTGGATGGCGTGGTGCAACGCGCGGGCGTCGACGAGTCCTTTAGCGACATCAGCGGCGGAAAGGGAACCTCAGCGAACACCGACGTTGACATCGACAGCGCCGTGCGGCTTAACGCCAGCGGCACGGCGGATGGATTCAGCACCGTGCGCCGGGGCGTTTTCGTGTTCGACACGAGCGCCATCCCTGCGACTGCGGTTGTGCACAGCGTCAGTCTGGACCTATACGTGGCGGGAAAATCGCAAGGTCTGGGCAAGCCCACTCTGCACGTGGTCAGGAGTAACCCGTGGCGTGATGATACACTGCGGGCGGACGATTACGGCGGTTTTGAAACTCGGAGTTACGGCAGCCTGACCTACGACGAGGCGGTGCCGGGACAGTACGAGGTGATTGCGCTCAACCCAGAGGCGGTGCAGCGGGGAGAGATGACAAGGTTGGGGAGCGTGAGCGGGTGGGAGTTGGACAAGGCGTTCAATGGCTCCTGGTCAAGTGGGGCGACGTCGTACATCCAGGTGGGATATGCTGAGAGCAACACCCCGCCGCGACTATGCCTGGGCTTCTTCATCCCCACGCCCACCCCCACGCCAACAGTGACGCCGACGCCGACGCGCACCCCCACCGCTACGGCGACACGTACGCCGACGGCCACACCGACGGCCACACCGACGCGAACTCCGACTGTTACGCCGACGCCAACCGATACGCCGACGCCAACACGCACGCCCACCGCCACGCCGACGCCGACAGTGACGCCGACACCAACGATCACGCCGACACCAACGGCATATTGTTTCTATTCCGCGGTCGCTCCGGATGGCGGCACGGTGGACGGCGTTGTGCAGCGGGCCGGCGTAGACGAGTCCTTTGCGGACATCATGAACGGCGAAGGCACGCAGGCCAACCAGGCGATCGAGGTGGACACCGCGGTGCGGCTGGGCGCGAGCGACACCGAGAATGGCTTCCGCACACTGCGGCGGGGCATCTTCCTTTTTGACACGGGCTTTGTCCCCGCGGATGCCGTGGTGCACACCGTCAGGCTGGGCTTGTACGTGCTGGGAAAGTCGCAAGCATTGGGCAAGATCACCTTGCATGTGGTGGACAGCAGGCCGAAGAACGACGGCAGACTGCAGCCCATTGACTTTAGCAGTTTCGGGAACGAGAGCTATGGCAACCTGTCATACGACGAGGCGTCGGTGGGGCGATATATGGATATCGTGCTCGATCCCGGCGCGGTGCGGCCCGGTGGGACGACTCGATTAGGAACGGTGAGCGGGTGGGAGCTGGGGAGGGCGTTCACCGGCGTCTGGTCAAGCCTGGCAAACTCCTACATTCAGGTAGGGTATTCGGAGACGGACAACACCGCGCCCAGGCTGTGCTTCGGCTTCTTCATCCCCACGCCTACGCCAACTCCGACGCTGACTCCAACCCCTACGCCGACGGCGACGCCGACGAGAACGCCTACGTTGACGCCG
>CAZHTZ010000188.1:0-6555 GCA_964535455.1 uncultured Caldilineales bacterium | reverse complement strand
CGGTTTTGTCCGAGCAGATATGCGTCACCGAACCCAGGGTCTCCACCGCCGGGAGCCGGCGGATGAGGGCCTGGCGCTGGAGCATGCGCTGCGCACCCAGGGCCAGGGTGATGGTGACCACGGCCGGCAGTCCTTCGGGGACGATGGCGACGGCGACGCCGACGGCGGTGAGAAGCAGATAGACGACGTCATCACCGCGCGAGAGCCCGAGAACGAAGATGAGGGCGGCGATGGCCAGCCCGACGAGCGCCAACACCTTGCCCAGGCCGTCGAGGCGGCGCTGGAGGGGTGTCTGCGTATGGGCGACACCCTGGATGAGAGCGGCGACCTTGCCCAGCTCGGTGTGCATGCCGGTGGCGACGATCGCCAGCAGACCGCGTCCCTGGGTCACGGTGGTGCCCATATAGGCCATGTTGCGGCGGTCACCCAGGGGCAATTCCTCGCCCTGCAGAGGCGCGCTGAGTTTTTCGACCGGCTCGGATTCGCCGGTGAGCGCCGCTTCCTGGATGCGGAGGTTGACGCCCTCCAGCACGCGGGCATCGGCAGGGACGACGTTCCCGGCCTCGACCTGAACGACGTCGCCGGGGACCAGCTCGCGGGCCGACATCTCAGCCAGGCCGCCGGCGCGCAGGACTTTGACGGTGGGAACGGCCAGACGGCGCAGGGCGGCCGTCGCCTGTTCCGCCCGATACTCCTGGATGAACCCGAGCAAGGCAAAGAGGATGACAATGGCGCCGATGGCGATCGTGTCTTTGTAGGAGCCGAGGAGGCCGGAGATGACGGCGGCGGCGATCAGGATCAGCACCATCGTCGCCGTCAGCTGCTCCCAGAGGATGCGCCACGGCGAGCGTCCGCCCTGGTCCTTGAGTTCGTTGGGGCCCTGCGCCTGCAGACGCTTGGCGGCTTCGGCGCTTGTCAGACCCCGCGTCGGGTCAGTCGCAAGCTGTTGGACGACGGTTTGGGAATCGAGTTGGTGCCAGGAAGTCATGACAAGCGAAGGTGTCTGTTCTGAAGTGCGAGAGCACGAGGATCGACGGCAGAGAATCAGCGGTCCGGAGTGCTGCGGGAGCGCAGCTCGCGACTGGTAAGCACGAGAAGCGTAATGCCTGTGAGCGGCAGCACGAACCACAGCATGGCGCCCCGGAAGAGGGGCGCGGCATCAGGCCGGGTGGCGTCCAGGACCAAGTACAGCAGAAAGGCGCCGTAATAGCCGAGGAGGAGGATGCCTTCCCATCGTGCGATGAGATAGCCGGTAAAGGCAACGGGCAGGGCGGCGATGGCGACGGCGACCATGACCGGCAGGTCGAATGCCAGAACTCCTGCTGGCACAACGATGCCGGAGGGGGCGACAAACGCCGTCAGCCCCAGAACGAGAGCCAGGTTGAGGATGTTGCTGCCGACGGCGTTGCCCACGGCAATGTCGCGTTCTCCTCGCAGCACGGCCGTGATCGAGGTGGCCACCTCAGGCATGGAGGTGCCGATGGCGACGATGGTGAGGCCGATAATGACCTCGCTGACGCCGAGACTGCGGGCCAGTACGGTGGCGCCGTCCACCAACCAGCGCGACCCGATGATCAGGGTTACCAGGCCAGCAAGAACCAGACCGGCGTAAGCTAACAGTCTCCCCGGCGCACGCCCACCGGCGGGCCCGTATTCAGCGCGGTATTCCGCCTCGACTTCGGCGCTTTCTTTGCGACCCTGGCGGATGACGAAGAGGGTGTACAGCAAGGCGCCGGCCAGTAGGACCGCACCTTCAAAGCGTGTCAGATGACCGTCCAGCGCCATGAGCAGCGCCGCGACCGAGAAACCGATCATGAGGGGAACGTCAAGCCTCACCAGACGCTGTGCCACCACCAGCGGAACCAGAACAGCCGCTAGCCCTAAGACGACAAGGATGTTGAAGATATTGCTCCCCATCACGTTGCCCAGGGCAAGGTCGGCATGGCCGGTCTGGGCGGACTGCAGGGCCACTGCGATTTCGGGTGAGCTAGTCCCGACCGCCACCACCGTCAGCCCGATGATTAGCGGCGACAGGCCAACAGCCGCAGCCAGGCGCGCAGCGCCGCGGATGAGCAGCTCGGCGCCTAAGATGAGTAAGGTGAGTCCGGCGAAGATCAGGACATACCAGGGAAAGGCGACAGGCATGATGGAGAAACCTTTACAAAGCCATTGCAATATTCGTGTGGAAAAGTATCAGAAACCCGTGTTCCTGTCAATAGCCCTGGGCGATCTTGCGATGGCTTTTTCCGGTTTGTCGATTACAATGCGATCTCGCCCGGGGCATTTCGCCCGGCGCCCTTGTTTCTCTCAGCTTGCCCGAGCGCTGCTACGCCGATGAAAGCCTACGAGTTGGACACCGAGATCACACCCGAAGGGGCCATTGTGCTGCCGGCCGAGCTGGCGGCGGCGCTGCCGCCCGGGCAACAACTGCGCGTGCTTATTCTGGTACCCGAAGACGGGGAAGGACAGGGGCAGGAAGAGTGGCCGAAACTCACAGCCGAAGAGTTCTACGCCACCGTTGCCGGGGATGGAGCGGAGGGCGAACAACCGCAGTAGGTCGCCGTGGCCACGCTCACCGGTGTCATCGAGCGCATCACTTATCACAACGAGGAGACCGGCTATACCGTTGGCCGCCTGACGCCGGAGCGCGGAGGCCAGTTGGTGACCATCGTCGGCAACATGATGGGCATCAACGTGGGGGAGTCGGTCGAGCTGCGGGGCGAGTGGACCAATCACCCTGATTATGGCCGGCAGTTCAAGGCCGAAGACGTGCGCACGGTTCTGCCCGCCACCGTGGCCGGGATCGAGAAGTACCTGGGTTCAGGGTTGATCAAGGGCGTTGGGCCGGTGACCGCCAAGCACATCGTCCGCCGGTTTGGGGATGACACGCTGCGCGTCATCGACGAGGAACCCGACCGGCTGAGCGAAGCGCTGGGCGTAGGGAAAAAGCGAGTGGAGCTGGTGAAGCGAGCCTGGCAGGAGCAGCGCCAGATCAAAGAGGTGATGATCTTCCTGCAAACGCATGGCGTCAGCACCGGCCTGGCCGTGAAAATCTATAAGCAGTATGGCGACGATGCCATCGACGTCGTCAAGACCGACCCTTATCGCCTGCAGCGCGACGTCTATGGCATCGGTTTCCTTACCGCCGACAAGATCGCCCAGGCACTGGGAATTGCCCCCGACAGCCCTGAGCGCGTGGCCGCCGGGGCCTCCTATGTGCTCAGCCAGCAGGCGGACGAGGGCCATGTCTATACCCCACGCGACGATCTGGTGAAGGAGTCGGTGGAGTTGTTGGGCGTCGCCTCACCGCTGGTGGAGGCGGCCATCGACCGCTTGCAGCAAGACGAGCAGGTGCACGTCGAGCCGGTGCAGTACGTCGTTTCCACACCGGGACAGACCCTGGGCGAGGCCCAGGCTGTCTACCTCACCCCGTTCTATTACGGCGAGGTGGGCGTAGCCGGTCGGCTGCGCAAGCTGAAGGAGGCCCGCCTGGTCACCGGCGCCACCCGGCTTCCGGCCTTCGCTCGCTTCAACTGGGAGGCGGCCTTCAGCGTGCTGCAGCGGCAGATGGGCCTGGACCTGGCGGCGGCGCAGCGGCTGGCCGTGCAAACGGCGCTCACCCAGCCGGTCACGGTGCTGACTGGCGGTCCCGGCACCGGCAAGACCACCACCCTGCGGGCCCTGATCCAGTTGCTGCGGGCTGCCGGTCATCGCGTCGCCCTGGCTGCGCCCACCGGTCGCGCTGCCAAACGCATGGCTGAGGCCACCGGCCATGAAGCCAAGACCATCCATCGCCTCCTGGAACCGCAGCCGGCCGAGGGTCTGCGCTTCCGGCGCAATGCCGACAACCCACTTGATCTCGACATGCTGGTGGTCGACGAGGCCTCCATGCTCGACCTGCTGCTCACCAACCACCTGCTGAAGGCCATCCCACCGGGTGCGCATCTGCTCCTCGTCGGTGATGTGGACCAGCTTCCGTCGGTGGGCGCGGGCAACGTCCTGCGTGACATCATCGATTCCGGCGAAGTGGCGGTGGTCCGCCTGGAGATCATCTTCCGCCAGGCGGCCGCCAGCACCATCATCACCAACGCTCACCGCATCAACAAGGGTGAGATGCCCCTCTTTCCGGCGGATGCCGGCGACTTCTTCCTTTTCCAGATTGAGGATGTCGATCGCTGCGCCGACATGGTGGTCGATCTTGTGCAGAACCGCATCCCCACCCGCTTCGGCATCCCCTCAACTGACATTCAGGTGCTCAGCCCCATGCATCGTGGGCCGCTGGGCGTGGGCGCTCTCAACGAGCGCTTGCAGCAGCAGATCAATGGACCCGACCCGCGCAAGCCCGAGCGTAGCCTGGGCGGCAGGCTCCTGCGTCTGGGCGACCGGGTGATGCAGACGCGCAACAATTACGACCTCGAGGTCTTCAACGGCGATATGGGGATCATCACCGGCATCGACCTGGTCATGCACACGGTGACCGTTGCCTTCGATGGGCAGATGGCGACGTACGATTGGGCCAATGCCGACGAGCTGGTGCACGCCTACGCCGTGTCGGTGCACAAGAGCCAGGGCTCGGAGTACCGCGCCGTGGTCCTCCCCTTTCACACGACGCATTATGTGATGTTGCAGCGCAACCTGCTCTACACGGCGATCACACGCGCTCGTGAACTCGTCGTCATTGCCGGCACCAGACGGGCCCTGGCCGTGGCCGTGCGCAACGACAAGGTGGCCGAACGGCATTCGGCCCTGGCCGAGCGCCTGCGCGGGTGAGAGACGAGAGACGAGATGCGGGTGGTGCGTAGGGGCGACCGGCCGGTCGCCCTGGGGCGGCGAGAGACGAGAGGCGAGAGACGAGAGGCGTGTGATGCGTAGGGGCAACTCACGAGTTGCCCGGTTGGTCGCCCTGGACCCGCTGGCAGGTTGGCAAAAAGAAAGACCGTCTGCGGTTTAGGCAGGCGGCCTTTCGGGAGACAACTGCAGGTTGCGCTCTAGGAGAGGTGGGGCTTGATCTTCGCCAGCAGCCGGTCTTTGGGCATATAGCCGACGATGCGATCGACGGGCTTGCCGCCCTTGAAGACGATGAGGGTGGGAATGCTCATCACGCCATAGGCCATGGCGGTGCTGGGGTTGTGGTCGACATCGAGCTTGGCGACTTTGATCTGACTGTCGTACTCGCCGGCGATCTGTTCAAGCAGCGGCGCAATCATCTTGCACGGACCGCACCATTCGGCCCAGAAGTCGGTGACGATGAGATCGCTGCTCTCCAGCACCTTCTGCTGAAAGTCCTGGTCGGTGACAGGAAATGGTTTGGACATGGAACACTCCTCCAAAATTGGGAACATGACTTGGACGCATCCTACTGGCGGTGGTAGGCGTTGTCAAACGGCAATGCACACCAGGCACAATCCTCTTGACGCTGCGCGTACTTGCGGTCTTACCTTATCACAGCGGCGCCACGAAAATGAGGCCGTGCCCTCTTGAGGCGATTTGGACGGGCGTACAGCCACCGGTATAATAGCCTACAGTTGTCGTTTGCGCTTGCTCTCGCGTAGTGGCCTACCGAAGGCAGGGCGACAACTCCAGTTCTCAATAGTCGATAGTGTCAATTCATACCTGTTATGGAGGCGCCTATACGGACAATGTAGTGATCCCGAAGCGAAGAACGGCCTAACAGTTTGACCTCTTGATACGGCCCGCCAGACGGTTTTGGCGCTTAATGCCCGGAGACGGGATGGTCCAAGGGCGCAATGGCCACGGCGAAGCAGGGTAAGTCACCCGGTTTCCCGGCGCCCAGCCCCGTTCTCACGACCGCATAGTTCTGCTGGTGGGCGGTGTCCTAAGACTCTTCTCTCAGCACTCACTAAGGAGTCCTTTTTGCATGGCCAGTGTAAGCTACGAAAACGTGTCCAAGCGGTGGGGAGAAATTGCCGCCGTCAATAACCTCAGCCTCGACATCGCCGACAAGGAATTCATGGTTTACGTGGGTCCCTCCGGTTGTGGCAAGTCCACGACGCTCCGCCTCCTGGCGGGCCTGGAGGAAATCACAGACGGAACCATCCGCATCGGCGATCGCGTCGTGAACGACGTCCCGCCCAAAGACCGCGACATCGCCATGGTGTTCCAGTCCTACGCGCTGTATCCGCACATGAGCGTGTACGACAACATGGCCTTCGGTCTCAAGCTGCGCAAGGTCCCCAAGGCCGAGATCGACAGCAAGGTCAAGGAAGCCGCCGATCTGTTGGGCATCGGCCAATTGCTCGACCGCAAGCCCAAGCAGCTCTCCGGTGGGCAGCGCCAGCGCGTGGCCGTCGGTCGCGCCATCGTGCGTCACCCGCAGGTTTTCCTCTTCGACGAGCCGCTGTCGAACCTGGACGCCAAGCTGCGCGTCGAGACTCGCGCCAACATCTCCCGGTTGCACCTGCAGTTGGGCACGACCTTCATCTACGTGACCCATGACCAGACCGAAGCCATGACCATGGCCAGCCGCATCGCCGTGCTCAAAGATGGCATCCTGCAGCAGGTCGATACCCCCCAACAGTTGTACGCCCATCCCAA
>CAZHTZ010000187.1:0-6590 GCA_964535455.1 uncultured Caldilineales bacterium | reverse complement strand
CATCACTGTCCCTCTTTTCATCGAACTCTCTGACTGAAAGTCCGAATTAGAGTACGTTGCACGTTGCATGGCGCTACGTGCTGGATGGTTGTTTGCCGGTGGTCAGTGGTCGGTCGTCAGTGGTCGGTTTCAGCCAGACGGCGACTCGGTCCGGCTGCATCGTGGTCTGGACCACACGCGCCAGCTCGGCGGTGAGCCGGTCCAGGTCTGTCTCGTCGCGGGCTGTGACGGCGAAGGCTGCCAGCACCTGAGCGGCGTCGTATTTGCGGCGGTAGAAACGATGATCAATGGCGTTTTGAATGCGGCGACGAAGAGGAGAGAAAATGGCAGCAATGGTCAACGTGGAAAGGACGGTGACAACCGCCGACGACCGACCGCTGACCGCCGAAGAGAGGCTGCTGAGGAGGGCGACGCTGCCGAAGTAGACCAGGATCAGTGTTGCTGAGAGGAGCGAATAGGCCAGCGTCTTGCGGATGAGGAGATCGACATCGAAGAGCCGGTAGCGCAGAACGGCCAAGCCGATAGAGATGGGCACGACAAGGATAGCAAGCCCCATTAGGTCGTCAACGAGGAGAGGGCGCTCTACGCCGATGAGGTCGACAAACACCACCAGGAGGACCGTTGCCAGGAGGACGACGAGGCTGAAGACAAACCATTTAACTTGCTGCCGCTCTATGTTGCTGTAGGAGTGGCGGTAACGGTAGACCTGTGAGTAAAGGATAATGGCCAGCGTGGGCAGGAGCAGCGGTGGCCCAATCTGGGGTTGCAGGTGATAAAACGCCGCCGGCAGCATCTCCCACGCTGCCAGTACGCCGGCAGCGGTCATGAGAAAGAAGAACGCGCACAGGATGCTCACCGGCCAAAGCGTCCAGGATGGCGCCGGTCTGCGTCCGGGGAAGAAATAGATCCAGACGAAAAGCGCGGGCCATGCCAGCCAGGTGACCAGGTCGAGCCCTAACAAGACGGCGGGAAAAGGTTGGGTGACTTGAAGGACCGTCGTCAGGCCATTGGCGCCGACACAGGCCAGGACCAGCGCCGTGAACCAGCCGAACCACTGCGACCGCGCCCGCCACAAGATCAGAACCGCGACCCCAAGCCAGACCGCTACCTGGAATCCATCACGGAAAATCCTGTAAAGCGCGGTCGCGGACAGCGAGAGACCGCGCGCGGCAGCCTCTTGCTGTACGAGCGCATTACTCGCCACCACTTCGCCCGCCTGGGAATAGGTCGGCACGGTCAGAGTCGTAACCCGGTGATAGTACGCCGGCAGGCTTGCAGTCCAAAGCACCACTATGCTCAACATCAGGAGCAGCACGCCAATACGAGCCACGCTGAAGAAGCGGTTTCCGTTGGCCTCAAGTTGGGAAGGACTATTCACAGTTTTGCTCTCGACGTCGGGACTGAAGTAGGTGCATGCATGAAAGGTGGCTGCGAGAGGGACGAGCACAGAGGCTTTGGCGCCTCTGTACTCGTCCCCTCATCTCCATGCAGGCGCGTGTAGGATTACTGAGCCGGAGTCTCGACCGGGGTCAGCTTACTCAGGTACGCGTACATCGCCTTCAGATCATCGTCCGTGGCCATGCGGTTATAGTCCTGCCACGGCATCCTCTCGCCGACGCTGTCGCCGCTGGGCTCCTGGCCAGTGCGGAAGAAGTTGATGAACTGCGCTTCGGTCCAGGTGGGCACGATCTTGGTCAGGTTGGGGCTGGGGGGCCCGCCCCCCGGGGGAACACCGCCTGCCAGGTTGGCGCTGTGGCACGCGCGGCAGGCCATGATGTTGATCAGGTACTCGCCATAGGCGGCGCTGGTGCCTGCCGGCGGCGCCTGCACCGAACCCACCGGTTCCTGGGCGGTCTGCACCCCACCCATGACCGTGGCTATCATCAAGGCGCCAACCAAATTAAGGCGGGAAGGCGGGTTGTCCGGTTCCACCGGCGGCAGGGTTCGCAGATACGCCACAATGGCCTGCACGTCATCGTCACTCAGGTTGCGGAAATGTTCCGAGGGCATGATGATCAGCGAGCGCCCGTCCGGGCGTACGCCCTCACGGATGGCGCGAATGATCTCACCGTCCGACCAGGCGCCGAGATGGGCCGGCGTCAGGTTGGCAGAGTAGAGCTTTCCGATCGGGGGCGCGCCGGCCGCGCCGCCCAGGAAATCGTGCCCGGCCAACGGCAGCTGTCCCGGCTGTTGGCCGTGACAGCCGACGCAAATGTTCACCAACTGCTCGCCGCGGGCGATTTGCTCCGGCGTCATCGCCACCTTGACGTCAGACACGGGGTTCGAGTGATTACGGTTGAGCTGATAGGTGCCGAAGATTCCCACGACCAGGACCACCGCCAGCAGCACGGTGAGAAGGGTCGCAACGATGCCGCCCAGCCACTTGAGCAGTGGCCGGCGGGAGCGCCAGGCGCGCAGCGCCAACCAGCCGAACAGCACGACCAGGGCCAGCAGGATGAGCAGTCCGACAAAGTCGATCATGGGTAAATTCCTCTTGTGTGTGTGTGAATACAGACGGATAAGAGACTGCGGTGCTCGTGGTGTGTGATATATGACCAGGGCGCAAGTCGCTCAGGGAAACCACCCCTGCCACCCTTCGGGCTGAGCCCTCAGGGCGAAGCCTGCCACCCAGAACTTTCAACCCTTCGGGCTTGAGCCCTCAAGGGCGAAGCCTTCAACCTTCAACCTTCAACCGGGAGCGCCCTGTCAACAGGCCAAGGACGAAACCGTAGACGACGTGCGCCAGGCCCAGGCTGAGAGGTGAGATGTCTCGTAGGGGTGAATCGACGGCGATCAGCATGACCTGAGCCACCAGGAACAGCAGAAGACCGTAAATCAACCCGCCTGCCCACGCTGGCAACGGCAACCTGCGACCAAGCAGGCGCCACAGCACGCCCCAGACGATACCATAGACTCCGGCCGTCGCCAAGTGGCTCAAAGCGCCTGCCGCCGGAGTCACCCCTCCGCGGGCGCCAAAACGCGCCAGTGTCATGGCGGGCGAATCGCCACCGAGCATCCCGCCGATCACCAGCACAACAGCCATGATGATCCCTGCGGCGAGTCCTTGCCACAGACCCTCAACCGCGGCATCGCCGGCTGACACCTCTTTGCTTACGACACACCTGCTTGTTGTCATGCTGCAACCTCCTTCATGGGCACAACGTGAATGATTCCTGATTTCTCCTGCCAGTCTAACGAGCAAGCGTCCCAGAATCGTTACGAAGATCGTTACGGGGCGCCGACCAGAGTCGAATCGTTGCGTTTTTGTGGCGATGACATAGAATCAGGGTGCAGACGGCAAGCCCGCCGGACGCCGCCGGACGGCCACGTTTCGTTCCCAGGAGAAGGTGCATCCTTGACCCAATACTCGCTCTTGCTCCTCGGTACGGCTCGAATAGAGCGGGATGGCGCCGCGATCAACGTCGACACCCGCAAAGCAGTTGCCATGCTGGCCTATCTGGCCCTGACGCCGGGACCCCATATGCGCGATGCTCTGGCGGCGTTCTTCTGGCCGGAGAACGACGACGAACACGCCCGCGCTGCGCTGCGGCGCACGTTGTCGGTCCTTTCCACAGCCCTGGGACCTGACGCCTTTCGCGTCGACCGCCAGCGAATCGGCCTCGCAGATGGGTGGGAGATCGATGCGTCTCAGTTCAGCAGCCTCGTCGAACGCGCCCGCAAACACAGGGCCAGCGGTTCTTCCTGCCCGGACTGCCTATCCTGGCTGACGGCGGCAGTCGACCTCTACCGGCAAGACTTCATGGCCGGTTTCAGCCTGCGCGACAGCGTCGCCTTTGACGACTGGCAGTTTTTTCAAAGCGAGCAGTACCGGCAACAGCTCGCCTATGCGCTCGAAAGCCTTGTCGACATCCATGCACAGCGCCGGGAATTCGAACTCGCCATCCCTCATGCCCGCCGCTGGCTGGCGCTCGACTCCCTGCACGAGCCTGCACACCGGCGCTTGATGCAGCTCTATGCGTGGGCGGGCCAGGATGCTTCCGCTTTGCGCCAGTATCGCGAGTGTAAGCGCATCCTGCAGGAAGAACTGGGTGTTCCTCCCCTGGCGGAAACCACCCAACTGTACCAGGCCATTCTCGAACATCGTCCGCCGCCACCGCCCTCTTCCGCACAATCCGCGGCTATCGTCGACGCTGCACCTCCGCTCAACCTCAGCCCCACCAGTCCGGCGCACTTCCCGATGGTGGGCCGCGAGGCAGAATGGTCCACCTTGCAAGCGGCGTACGCTGCCATCGAAAACGATGGCCCCATCGTAAACGATGGCCCCCATCGTATCCGATGGCCCTTCATGGTGATCGAAGGGGAGGCGGGGATCGGTAAGACCCGTCTGGCCACAGAATTCCTGGAGCGGGTGCGTGGCGATGGCGGCGATACGCTCGCCGCCACGTGCTATGAAGGCGAAGCCCAGTTGGCCTACGCACCCTATCTGGCGGCGCTGCGCAGCCTGCTTGCCCGGCCGGAACGGTCGGGCGCACTGGCATCCCTACCAGCACACGCCCTGGCAGAGCTCGGCCGTTTGCTTCCTGAGATGGCAACACCATCCCCGGCGGCTGCGTCGACGCTCGAAGGGCCGGGCGCCCAGGCTCGTTTCTTCGAGGCCATCAGCCTGACGCTGGCTTGTCTGCTGCGTGCGTCCCGGCCCGGCATTCTCTTCCTCGATGACGCACAGTGGGCCGATGAAGCTTCGCTCGATCTCACGACCTATCTGGTTCGCCGCTTGGCAGGGCAGGGCTATGGCATTCTTGTTGCCTGGCGCACCGAGGATGTCGCCCCCGGACACCGGCTGCAGCGGCTGCTGGGGGAAGCGCGGCGCAGCGGCCGGGCCACAAGCATCCTGCTGGGACGCCTGCAACCTGTCGCGGTCGCCACCCTGGTACGCTCGGTCACCACCCGGGGCGATGACCTGGACAGCTACCTCTATCGTGAAACCGAGGGATTGCCCTTTTTCCTGGTCGAGTACCTGACCCTGCTAGCTGCCGATAGCAGCGCGATCCGGCTTTGCCGGCCATGCCTGCCAGCGTGCGCGACCTCCTTGAGACCCGGCTGCTGCGCGTCAGCGAGACGGGCAGGCAGGTTCTGGTCGCTGCCTCCATTATCGGTCGTTCGTTCGATTTCGACACCGTGCGCCTGGCCAGCGGTCGCAGCGAAGAAGAGACGGTGGCTGCGCTGGAAGCGCTGATCAGTCATGGCCTGATCAGCGAAACCCGATCCGAAAATGCTTCTGCGATGCCGCTCTACGATTTCAGCCATGAGAAACTGCGCTCATTGGTCTACGAAGAGACCAGCCTCGGCCGCCGCCGCTTACTCCATCGCCGCGTGGCCGCGGCCATCGCCGCCCGCTACCGGCGGGAGCCAGGGCCGTCTGCCGCCGTGATTGCCCACCACTACGAGCTGGCGGGAGAGCTATCACGGGCGGCGGAGTTCTACAGGATGGCAGGCGAGTATGCCCGCAGCCTCTTTGCCAACGCCGAAGCCCTGGCGCACTTCCGCACTTCGCTGGCGCTGGGGCGCCCACGGTCTGAGGTGCTTCATGAGGCGATCGCAGATTTGCTGACGCTGTCCGGCGACTATGGCGCCGCCCTCAAAAGCTACGAAGCCGCGGCAGCCTTCGCCGATGTCCCGACCCTGGCGCGATTGGAGCACAAGCTTGGCGGCGTCTACCAACGCCGGGGGGACGGGCGTCTGGCCGAGCGACACTACCAGACGGCATTGGCGGTCCTGGGCGATGACGGTCCCCCTGCGATCCGCGCTCGCGTCTATGCTGATTGGAGCCTGGCGGCGCACCAGGCGGGTGAGCCCGAACAGGCGCGAGACCTGGCGAGCGCCGCCCTGGTCCTGGCCGAGACGGCCGCCGATGCTCGCGCCCTGGCGCAGACTCATAACCTCCTTGGAATACTGGCCAACGCCGCCGGTCGTGCGGACGAGGCCCGCCAGCACCTGGAGCGCAGCCTGGACCTGGCCGAAACCTTTGCAGACCCTGTCGCCCGTGTGGCGGCGCTGAATAACCTGGCGCTCGCCTGCGACATCGGCGGCGATCACGAGCGGGCGTTGGCCTTGACCTCGCTGGCGCTCACCCTCTGTGCAACACAGGGCGACCGGCATCGCCAAGCAGCGCTGCACAATCACCTGGCCGACCTGCTCCACGGCGCCGGTCGCGACGAGGAGGCAATGGCGCACCTGAAACAGGCGGTAAAGCTGTTCGCCGAGATCGGGGAAGACGCCGGCGACCTACAGCCTGGAATATGGAAGCTGGTGGCGTGGTAGGCCGCCTACGGTTGAAACCGTAGTCTGGCACAGCCAAAACCCGTTGAAACGGGTTGACGCCATGGGGCGCAGTGCGTTTCAACGCACTTTTCGTACCAGCCGGTGATTTCAATCACCGGCTACGTACCTCCACGGCGCCGGTCGCGACGAGGAGGCAATGGCGCACCTGAAACAGGCGGTAAAGCTGTTCGCCGAGATCGGGGAAGACGCCGGCGACCTACAGCCTGGAATATGGAAGCTGGTGGCGTGGTAGGCCGCCTACGGTTGAAACCGTAGTCTGGCACAGCCAAAACCCGTTGAAACGGGTT
>CAZHTZ010000186.1:5418-6660 GCA_964535455.1 uncultured Caldilineales bacterium | reverse complement strand
CCGCGCGGCCGCCAGCGTTTGCGCCAGTTCCACCGCCCGAGCCACCGCCTCGCGATAGTCCATTGGCTGGATGCCGGGGAAGAGATGCCTTGCGGTGTCATCGCGCACGATGACCTCATTACGCAACCCGTCGATCAGCGGTCTCGCAATCTCAGCCGGTACAGGCGTCATCCAGTGCACCCAGTAGGAGTAGTGCCGTGGCGTCAGCACGGGCACCGGCACCAGCCATCGCCGCAGGCCCCGCACCTCAGCGTACTGCTTCATCATGTCGCCATAGGTCAGCACATCGGCGCCGCCGATCTCGATGATGCGCCCGGTGCTGGCCGACGTCTCCAATGCAGCTACCAGGTAGTCCATGACGTTGCGGATGCCAATCGGCTGCACGCGCGTGTAGACCCATCGCGGGCAGATCACGGCCGGCAGCCGCTCCGTGAGATTCCGGATCATCTCGAACGACACGCTGCCAGAGCCCACAACGATGGCGGAGCGGAATTCGGTGACCGGCACCCCGCTCTCGCCCAACGCTCGCCCCGTTTCCTGTCGCGACCGCAGGTGCTGCGAGAGGTCAGCATCGGGGTCGCCAAGGCCGCCCAGGTAGATGATCCGCTGCACGCCTGCCGCCTTGGCAGCGGCGCCGAAGTTGCGCGCTGCCAGCAGGTCTCGCTCGCGAAAGTCCTGATGCCCGCTCATGCTGTGCACAAGATAGTAGGCCGCCGCCATTCCGCGCATGGCCGGAGCCAGGCTGGAAGGGTCCAGGACGTCTCCCTGGACAATGTCCACCTTGCCTGCCCAGGGCCGGCCCTGCAGCCGTCCGGCATCTCGGACTAACACTCGCACCTGGTAGCCTCCATCCAGGAGACGAGAGACCAGCCGGCCGCCCACATAGCCTGTGGCGCCGGTAACAAGAACGGGAGCAGATGTTGTCATGGTTGCCTGAGATACGTGCCTCGATGCCAAAGCGAGAAGGAAGAAGTCGCCAGTTCTTTCACGGCGGCTGGCGATGAATCGACGAGGCTTGCGACCAGCGACTGTGACTTGGTACCAGTGTCAAAGACCTGAAGCCGCTTCAAACCGGCCGGCAGCAATCCGGCTCGGTCTATGATCGCTCATCCACAGACCGCGTTTTACACTGGTCATGATAGCACGTTGTCGAAGTATCGTCAATATATTGCCGGTGTAAGTTGGACACACCTTGAAGCGCGGCGGCACATACAAGAGGCACACCCATCGGGCACACCCCCT
>CAZHTZ010000186.1:0-5318 GCA_964535455.1 uncultured Caldilineales bacterium | reverse complement strand
CCCCTGTCCTCTGTCCTCTACCCGCCCGCCACCCGATCCACAAACACTCCGCACAGCCCCGTGTACTTCTCCGGCCGCAACATATCGTCGATAGCATCCGCCGACAAATGCGCCGTCACGCGCTCGTCTTCGAGCAACAGGTCACGCAGCCGCCGCTCCTGCTCGAAGGCCTGCATTGAAGCATCGTAGACCACCTCGTGCGCCACCTGCCGGCCCAGGGCCTCACCCAGGTGCAGCATCACCGACTCCGAAAGCGGCAGCCCGAACAGCAGGTCCAGGTTCCTCCGCATGCGGTCGCGATACACCAACAGCCCGTCGATGACCCGCAGTGTATGGACGACGGCCCCACCGGTGAGGATGCTGATCTCCGGCACGAGCGCCCACTCGATATGCACGGCGGCCCAATCCCGCTCATGCTCCGACTCCATGGCTCCCATCAAGGTCGGCACCAGACCGCGCGCCATGCGCGCCTCGGCCACGATGCCCTCGCAGATCATGGGATTGCGCTTGTGGGGCATCGTGCTCGAGCCCACCTTCCCGCGCTGGTAGGGCTCCTCCAGTTCAGCCACCTCCGACTTCTGCAACAGAATGACCTCGTGGGCGATCCGGCCCATGGTCGAGGCCACCATCCCCAACACGCAGCCATACTCGGCGATGCGGTCACGGCTCTGGTGCCAGCCGATGGCGGGAACGCCCAGGCCCAGATCGGCCAGCAAACGCGCCTGGATGCCGAGGCCGGCCGCGCCCACCGAGGCCAGGGTGCCGGCGGCGCCGGCGAACTGACCCACGAACACGCGCGGGGCCAGCTCCCGCATGCGGTCAATGTGCCGCTGCACCTCGTCCAGCCAGCCCGCCACCTTGAAGCCAAAGGTGATGGGTGGGGTGTGCTGGCCGTGCGTCCGTCCCGGCATGATGGTGTCGCGCTCGCGGCGGGCCAGCAGCGCCAGCGCCGTCGCCAGCCGCTCGAGATCGGCCAGGATGATGGCATGCGCCTGCTTCATCTGCATCACCAAGCCTGTGTCGGTCACGTCCTGCGTCGTCGCCCCCCAGTGCACGTATCCCCCCGCATCCCCCTCGCACAGCGCCGATAACTGCCAGATCAGCGGCACCAACTCGTGAGTGGCATCGTCGATGCCCTGTTTGAGCCGGGGAAAGTCGATCAGCTCGACGCGCGCCTTGGCTGTGATCTCATCTGCCGCCGCCTGTGGCGCCAGTCCGGCGGGGATTTCGGCCCGCGCCAGCGCTGCTTCGAAATCAAGCCAGCACTGCACCATGTTCTCGTCGGTGAAGACCTGGCGCAGCTCGTCGCTGCCGTACATCTCTTTGAAAAGGGTAGAATCGATGACGTGGGATGGCATGGGAGTATCGAGAGGCGAGAGGCGAGAGGCGAGAGGCGAGAAACGGGTGGCGGGTAGCGATGGTATGAGCGAGAAGACCTCGTCCCGGTTCATCCTACGCTCGGCGCGGTCGTCAGCAGTCGATCGACTGCTGACGGCGGTCGGTGGTCAGCGGTCGGGATCCAGCAGCGCCGGAATGGCCCTCAGCCGCCCCAAGTCGGCGTCGACAGGCACACGATCGGCGATGCCGACAAGGACGGCGCCGGCGTCTTGGGCTTCGGCCGCGGCCCGGCGCACGCTGGCCTCGAAGTCCGCCTGGGTGCAGGCAGGCAGCAAGGCGTCTTGCGGAATGCCGCCCCACAGCAGGAAGTCGGGACGGGTGAGCGCTCGCGCTTCGGCCAGGGTGGCATCGCTCTGCGGCGGGCCGGAAACGCCGTCGATGCCGTCCACGCCGGTCGCGGCCAGGGGCGCCAGCAGACGCCGGATGGGGCCGCCAGTGCCGGTGAGAAAGCGTTTGCCATGAGCGTGCAGGATGTCGGCGCTGGTACGGTAGCTCCCGGCCAGGTACTGGCTGAAAACGCCCGGAGAGATGAATTGGGCGTCCAGGTTGTCAGGCGAACAGACCACATCGAAAGGCAGGCGGGCGACTTCTGCCACCAGCCCCTGGATCTTGCCTTCGAGCGCATCCAGGACTTCGTCCACCAGGTCGGCCGCGTCCATGAGCAGCATCAGACCATCGGTCCAGCCCAGCCATTCCAGGCACAACTGCGCGAAGGGGCGCCTGGGCAGTTCCAACGCCACGACGCCCCCTTCACCCACTTCTGCGGCCAGCGCATTCGCCCGGGTCACGTTCAACACATAGGTGCGGCGGCTGATGATGTCCTTCAACACCGTCAGGTCGTCGACGGTCTTCACCGGGTATTCGGTCTGCCACCAATCGCCGTCAGGCCCCAGCGTCCAACGCTCCACCAGGGCGCCCGAAGGAGCCACGTGGCGAATGACACGTTCCCCGTTCCGCTTCCGCACCTGGCGCTGGGCGCCGCTGCGCTCGATACGGTAGCAGCAGGGCGTCAGCCAGATGGGCGCGCCCAGAGCCCGCGTCACCTGCGCCAGAGTGCAGCCCTCCCATTCCTCAGGCAGCGTTCCCCGGGCGGTATGCCAGTCGTACCAGAGGGACAAGTTGGGCACATAGAGGAGCGAGCTGTCGTACTCACCCCGAATGCGGCCGAGAAGCTGTGTTCGCCAGGTCATGGTATCGGAGCCGGGTGACTGGGCTACTTTTATTGCAGCGTTAGCTTCAAGGCCACGTGTCTTATGATCGCGTCCGCGGCTGCAAGAGCTGTGTCCGCTTCGGCCTCATCAAAGTACTCGGCAGGAATTAACCCTGGCAGGCCGTTCGGGTACCGGGTGATGACGTAGTACTTGTCGAGGCTGATAGACTGAGCGTGGCTTCAGTTAGATTCTGGTTTCTCATACACCACTCTGCCCTCCGACATGACGTGTTCGAGGAACGCCCTGCCCTGCTTGAGCATCTCATCGAACTCCGACGGAGTATAGACCAGCGATTCGACGGCGATGTCGCCGGTACATTGATTGAGTACGGAATCGAGGCGACGCAAGAAAGGCTCGGTTGTCTCTTTGATGATGAGCAAATCCACGTCGCTATGTTCGTGGTAGTCCCCGCGCGCAAACGAGCCGAACAGGATCACTTTATCGGGCGCATAGCCGTTGATGATGCGGCGAATGGCCGAACTGGCTTTGGTTTCCAGTTCGAGTCTCTCTGAATCGTTCATGCGTGGACCTCCTGGTACGAGATAGTAGCACAGAACATGAGACAACAGGAGGGTAGGCAGGCCTAACTACCGCCCGGATACTCCTTGCGCCAGTCTTCGCCGGTGTCGGGCGCGCCGGGCAGGGTGGGAACGCCGGTGCGGGGGTAGTGATAGGCGCGCGCCTTGTCCTCGTCCTTGTAAACATACCAGGTACAGGGCGCCTGTGGGTCCATGACGTGGTCGAGGGGGCGCAGCAACCTGCCCTTGCGCCGCCCCGGCAGCCACTCCATGGCGATGGCGCAGTGTGAACAGTACCAGTGGACGCCGGTCTTTTGCCAGGTCCAGTCGTGCGGCTGCTGATTGACGCCGCGCTCGCCCACGGGGTGGGGCGGCCGGCCCGTCTCCGGGTCGCCGCGGCGTAACACGCCCCCGCTGCCGCAGAGTTCCATGACCATGACCAGCCGGTCCCCGTCGTCACGCAGGCTCATGTCCCCGCGGCGCCCCGCGCCGCTGAAATGCCCGCCGCGCATCCCTTCCACGGTCAAGGCCATGCGCTCGTGCGGGGTCATCTTGAGCCAGTTTTCGTAGCGATCGCCCCAGATACTCTGATGCGTCTCCAGGATCGACTCCAGCACCTTGTCCTCGCCCCATCGTTCGGCAATCGAGGTGAGCAAATCCTGCACCCAGGCCACCAGCACGTCGTGCGGAACCTTGAACTCCAGGCGCATGCGATCGAGCAGGTCGATCGCCTCGTCGGCGAGTAGGGCATCATCGTCACTGGCCCGTATGGCCTCCTTGCAGGTCTCGCGCAGCGCCTCGCCGAATGGGTAGTTGATCCAGGTCGCCAGCAGTGTGTTGGCAATCTCGGCGCCGTTTTCCGTGGGCCCGCCGTGCTGGACGATGTAGCGGATGATGTCGTTCAGCCACGTCGTCAGGATGCCGTGCATGATCCGCATTTCCTGGTGAAAGTAGTCAACCAGAGCCACGGCCTCATCGATCTCGCCCGCCCAAATGGCCTCTTCGGCCAGTGTCTGGCTAGAGACGCCCAGCGTGGCAAAGTCGTCCAGGCGCAGCATCCGGTTGAGTTTCCTGTTGAATTCGAGCTTGAGCAAGGGTGGTCTCCTGGGTAATGTCAGGGGGACCGGTCGCTAACGCTCCCGGTTCGGATATCAGCCGATCTCCTCGCGCACGATTCTGGCCGCGTCGACCATAGCGCGCATCTTCTCATTGGCCACCCAGCGCACCGTCTGGCTGAAGCCGCAATCGGGCGCCACCCACAGCTTGTCGGGTGCGCAGTAGCGCAGGCAGGTGCGAATGCGATCGGCCACGACGTCCACCGGCTCCACGCTGCGACCTTTGACGTCGATCACACCGGCGCACAGGATCTTGTCGCCGCCGTACTGCTTCCACAGCTCGACCTCGTACATGTTGCGGTTCGCGAACTCGATATGCATGACGTCAACGTTCAGGTCCTTGAAATAGGGCGCAAAGGCGGCGAAACTGCGATGCGACGTGGCGGGACGGCCGCGGAAGTTGCCGAAACAGAGGTGGAAGCCGATGGTAGCCTCGACGCCTTCGACGCAGGCATTGAAAATTTCCACCATCTCCTCCATGCCGCCAGGGACGATCCAGTAGGCAGGCTCATCGAACTGCACGTGTTTGCAGCCGGCGGCCACCACGGCTTTCAGTTCCTTGTTGATGTAGGGGACCAGCGCCCAGGCCACCTCACCCTTGTTCTTGTAAACGTCGCCGGGGTCGATACGAAAGGCCTGCGTGACCGGGCTCTGGATGGGCGAGATCAGCGGCTTAGTGGTCAGCGTGGCGGCGTAGAGGAACTCGGCGTCGTGGCCATAACCGTTGGGGACGGAGAGAGGAGCGACAGCGCGGAAGGCGTCGAGTTGGTCAGGACCGGGATAGCCGAGTTTGCGGGCGTACTCGAGCGGCTGCAAGCCGTGCACCTTGCCGTGGAAGTGCCAGGTGAAGTCCGCCCGCTGCATCTCGCCGTCAGAGATAATATCGACACCCGCTTGCTCCATGTCCCACATGCAGAGCTTGACCGCGTCCTTGAGCGCCTCGTCGATATCGAACGGCCCCATCTTGCCCTCGGCGACGGCATCGCGCACGATCCACACCCATCCGGGCACGCCGTGGCTACCAATGACCTGCGTGGGAATGAGGGGAAGTTCGCCGGGTTGGTAAGTCAGCATGT
>CAZHTZ010000185.1:0-6699 GCA_964535455.1 uncultured Caldilineales bacterium | reverse complement strand
CCGCGTTTCGCGAGTTTCTGGTTGGCATAAAGGGACCACTCACGACGCCGGTGGGCGGCGGCATCCGCTCGTTGAACGTCGCCCTGCGCCAGGAGCTTGATTTGTATGTTTGCCTTCGGCCCGTCCAATACTTCGATGGCACGCCGAGCCCGGTGAAACACCCCGAGCTGGTCGATATGGTCATCTTCCGTGAGAACTCCGAGGACATCTACGCCGGCATTGAGTGGCGGGCCGAGACGCCCGAAGCCCGTAAGGTGATCGAGTTCCTGCGCAAAGAGATGGGCGTCACAAAGATCAGGTTCCCTGAGAGCTCCGGCATCGGCATCAAGCCCGTCTCACGTGATGGCACCGCCCGTTTGGTGCGCGCAGCCATCGAATACGCCATTGCCAATGGCGGCAAATCGGTGACGTTGGTGCACAAGGGCAATATCATGAAATTCACCGAGGGCGCCTTCCGCGATTGGGGCTATCAGGTCGCCAAAGACGAGTTTGGCGCCGTCGAGCTTGACGGCGGCCCCTGGTGTAAGTTGCCCAACGGCATTGTCATCAAGGATGTCATCGCCGATGCGTTCTTACAGCAAATCCTGACGCGGCCCGCCGAGTACGACGTCATCGCCACCTTGAACCTGAACGGCGACTACATCTCCGACGCCCTCGCGGCACAGGTGGGCGGCATCGGCATCGCTCCCGGCGCCAACATCAACTACATGACGGGCGCCGCCATCTTTGAGGCCACACACGGCACGGCCCCCAAATACGCCAACCAGGACAAGGTCAATCCGTCCTCCGTGATCCTCTCCGGAGAGATGATGTTCCGGTACCTGGGTTGGACGGAGGCCGCTGACCTCATTATCAACTCCATGAAGCTCACGATTGCGGCCAGGACCGTGACCTACGACTTCCACCGGCTGATGGACGGCGCCACGCTCTTGAAGTGCTCGGAGTTTGGCGACGCTCTCATCCGCAACATGGATTGATCCCACGGTTACCACCAGTTCGAAATGGAACGCTCCCCTTCTACGGGGGGCGTTCTTGTTTTCTGGTGGACGCGCGTCGCAACGCGCCAGGTCGGTGCGCGTTTGTAACAAATTTCGCTTGACGGACGGGGCAGGGATGCGGCACAATACAAGCTCAAGCGTTATCGTTCTCAGTGCTCGTTCATCACCGTCGATCGCAACCAGCGAAGGAGCGCAGTATGGGACAAGCTATCTCATCACTGTGGAGAGGCATCACCTATCGGGGAAGAGAAGGCCATTATGCCTTCATTCTGCACCGCCTGGCTGGGCTCGGGATCCTGGCGTTTTTGGTGCTCCATGTGTTTGACATCTTCCTGATGGCCTTCGGGGAGAACGTCTTTAACGACTTTCTAGCTCTCTACACCCATCCGATCGCCCGCGTGGCCGAGGTTGGCCTCATCTTTGGCGTCGTCTACCATGCCTTCAATGGGCTTCGGATCATCATCATCGACTTCTGGCCGGCAACGACGGTGTACTCTCGCCAACTCTGGTGGCTGGTAGTGGCAGTCACCGTCGCTCTAACCCTGGTCGGCGGCTTCTTCACGCTCCGCCCGCTCTTCGTCTAAGAGGGAGGCTACCATGACAACTCGAGTCAGTCGTCAGACCCTCGCCCGCCAGAGGCCCGTCAAGGGCGGGTTTGAAACCTTCTCCTGGTACTTCATGCGTGTAAGCGGCGCTGTGCTGCTGCTGCTTGCTGTCCTGCACCTGATGATCATGCACGTCTACATCCAGGTCGAAAACATCGATTACGCCGTGGTGGCACAGCGATGGACAGGCTCGTGGGGACCCTTCTGGCGGGTCTACGATCTGGCCCTGCTTGTCTTCGCCCTCACTCACGGGTTCAACGGGCTGCGCTGGGTGGTTGACGACTATGTGCACCGGCCCGGTTGGAACGCAGCGGTGAAAGCCTTTGTGGGCATCCTGGCGACCCTAATCATCCTCATGGGCGCCTATGTCATCTTCAGCTTCAAGGCTTAGGAGCGATACCATGCAGTATCATCGCCATGACGCGATCATCGTGGGCGCCGGTGGGGCGGGCCTGATGGCGGCGCTCTACGCCAGCCGCCAGGTGGACACCGCCGTCATCAGCAAACTCTATCCCACGCGTTCACACACAGGCACAGCACAGGGCGGCATCGGCGCGGCCCTCGGCAACGTCGAAGAAGACCATTGGGAATGGCACGCCTACGACACCGTCAAGGGCTCGGACTGGTTAGGGGATCAACCGGAGATCGAGGCCATGTGCCGTGAGGCCATCGACGTGGTTATCGAGTTGGAGCATATGGGGCTCCCCTTCGACCGTACGCCTGAAGGTCGCATCTCACAGCGACCTTTTGGCGGTCATACAAACAATGTCACCAAGAAGCCGGTGCGACGAGCGTGCCATGCCGCCGACCGCACCGGTCATATGATCTTGCAGACGCTGTATCAGCAGTGCCTGAAAAACAATGTCAATTTCTACGACGAGTACCAGGTTATGGACCTTCTGGTCCATGAAGGCCGCGTTTGTGGCATCGTTGCCTACGAGATCGATACCGGTGAGCTGCACGTTTTCCATGGCAAGGCCGTGCTGTTTGCCACCGGCGGTTTTGGGCGTATCTGGAAGATCACGAGCAATGCCCATGCCCTGACCGGCGATGGCAACGCCGTTGCCCTCCGCCGGGGTGTGCCACAGGAGGATATGGAGTTTTTCCAGTTCCATCCCACGGGCATCAAGGGCATGGGCATCCTCATCACCGAAGGTGTGCGCGGCGAAGGCGGCGTGCTCATCAACGGCATGGGTGAGCGCTTCATGGAGAAGTATGCGCCCACCGTCAAGGATCTGGCATCGCGCGATGTCATCTCTCGCTCCATTTTTCTCGAGATCGCCGCAGGTCGCGGCGTCAACGGTGAGGATTGGGTGTACCTCGATGTGCGACCGGAGACGGTGAACAAGTACTTCGAGCTCGATGGCGCCAAGAACCCAGACGGCACGCCGCGGCGCCTCACCGCCGAAGACGTGGAAAAGAAGCTGCCCGACATCGCCGACTTCTGTCGCGTGTACCTCAACGTCGATCCGGTCAAGCAGCCCATGCCCATTCAGCCCACGGCCCACTATGCCATGGGTGGCATTCCCACGGACGGCAGGGGGCGAGTGATCATGGATAGCGCGGACAACGTCATGCCCGGCTTCTACGCCGCCGGCGAGTGCGCCTGCGTCAGCGTTCATGGCGCCAACCGCCTGGGCACCAACTCGCTGGTTGACATTGTCACGTTTGGCAAGTGGGCAGGCGCAGACATGGCTCAATTTTGCCAGGGGACGTTTCTGCCGCCGCTGCCGGCAGAAACGTGGCAGCCCGTCGCTGCCATGCTGGAGACGGTGCGCAATCGCAGCGATGGCGGGAATGTGGCCGACATCCGTCGTGATTTGCAGGAGCTCATGATGCGCAACGTCAGCGTCTTCCGGACCCAGCAATTGCTGGACGAAGCCGTAGAAGAGCTGCGTGAGCTGCGCCGCCGCTATCAGCAAATCACCATCATGGATAAGGGCAGGCGCTTCAACACGGAGCTGCTCGAGGCCTGGGAGTTGGGCTGCCTGCTCGACCTGGCCCTGGTGACGACCACGGCGGCGGCGGCGCGTCAAGAATCGCGCGGCGCCCACGCTCGTGATGATTTCCCCGACCGCCATGACCAGGAATGGATGAAACACTCGCTCGCCTGGCTGGGAGAAGAGGACAGTGTTATCCTCGACTACAAGCCCGTGCGCCTGGTCCTGAAGGATGACGGCACACCCAAGTATCCGGCAGTCGAGCGCGTGTACTAGCAGGTAGCAGGTAGCAGGTAGCGGGTGGCCGGCAGCAGGTGGCGCCGATGGATGCCAGCTACCTGCACACGGCTAACTGCTGTTTCGGAGAACTCTAATGACCAAGCTCCAACTAACAGTCAAGATCCTGCGCTTCAATCCCGAAGTGGACAAGAAGTCGCATTGGAAGGAATACAAGCTCGAAGCTGCCGACAACGCTCAGGTGCTCGACGTGCTGCACGACATCAAATGGTACCAGGATGGCACGCTGACGTTGCGCCGCTCGTGTGCGCACGGCATCTGCGGTTCCGACGCCATGGTGATCAACGGCCGCAACCGCCTGGCCTGCAAGACGCTGGTGCACGACGTAGGCGCCAAGATCACGGTGGAGCCCATGCGCGGTCTCCCGGTCATCAAGGACCTGGTCGTGGATATGGAGCCCTTCTTTGCGCACTATCGCGAGGTGCTGCCCTGGTTTATCAGTTCCGGCGACCCCGTGCTGCGGGAGCGCCTGCAAAGCCCCAAGGACCGGGAGCGCTTCGACGATACGACGAAGTGCATCCTCTGTGCCGCCTGCACGACCTCCTGCCCTTCGTTCTGGGCCAATGGCCGCTACGTGGGCCCTGCCGCTATCGTGCAGGCGCATCGCTTCATCTTCGATAGCCGCGACCAGGGCACCGAGGAGCGTCTTGAGGTTCTCAATGAACGCTTTGGCGTCTGGGCGTGCCGCACTGCGTTCAACTGCGTCGAAGCCTGCCCGCGCGACATCAACGTCACCCGCGCCATTGGCGAGGTGAAGAAGGCGTTGTTGTTCGGCACCACCGACTTCTAGCGCCTACCGGGCGCGCAAAATCAAAACCCCGGTTAGCGAGGTCGCTAACCGGGGTTTTGACGAGGAGGAGGAAAGGAGCTTGAGGAGGAACCACCGCAGTTAGGATCCAAAACCCTAACCTGTCCATAGCATACAACAGTTTCCGAACCGATACATGAATGAGGCCTAAGAGAGGGTTATGGGGTGGGTGAAAAAGGAGGCGCAGAGAATCAGATGACATAGATGGGATTCGAGAACACCCATCCCCGGGGCTTGAGCCACCAGGACTTCCACGCCTCCACCCGGTAGGCCCCGGGCAACTGAGTCGCATAGGTCAAGTCCGTTCCCTCCGCTTCGGCCACCACACCCTGGCCGGCCCGGATCAGCTTGATGTGGGCAGGTTCTGGCG
This sequence comes from uncultured Caldilineales bacterium, assembly GCA_964535455.1. Lineage (GTDB taxonomy): Bacteria > Chloroflexota > Anaerolineae > J102 > J102 > SSF26. The sequence continues at coordinate 1,681 of CAZHTZ010000185.1, read as the reverse complement.
TCTTCGCATGAAAGGTGACGGGCTGGCCCGCAGAACTAAGGGAATCCCCCAGGATGGCGCTGGCGTCGCCAGACGCCGCCACGAAACGGAAGCCGTCGGTGGCGCCGGCCATGTCGTAGGCCACCCAGGCCCGGCCTGAGGCCAGAGCTTCATAGATCAGCGCCCGATCATGGCTGACGTCCCGGTTGAAGGGCTCGGTTGTGAGAATGTGGGTATTGACAGCCCGGAAACAGTACTCGTAGGACAGGAAGCGCCGGCGAACCGGACCGAGTTTGAAAACCTGGGCGTGAGCGTCGGAACCGCCAATGGCGACGACGGGCTGGCGCTGCAGCAGTTCGTCCCACCTGGCCAGCGTCTCCGGATAGGGCGCGGTGGTAAAATACTGGGGCGCGAAGCTGAAGACAAGTGCCCTCAGCTTACCGGTGGCAAAGGGCCGAAACTCGGCCATGAAGTTCCAAAGCTCGATACCGGTGAAACCCTCGATGTCCCACTCGGTCCAGGGGAAGTGCTCGGGAATCATAGGGCCCGGCTTGTCGACGGGATGGGCGAAAAAGCTCAGACCGCCACGCTCACGCACCGCGTCCACCAGACCCTGTGGGCTGGGAGCAAAAGGGGTCACGTCTTCCTGCACAGCCAGTGTCAGGCAATGGTTGCGTTCGGGCTTCAGGTCCTTGTCGTTCACCTCGATATCAAATAGCGCCAGCACGCCTCCTCGCCATCCTTCCCATGACTGGTCAAGCAGGGTGTTGTGGTCTGTGACGATGATGAAGTCGAGCCCTGCGGTCTTGGCGGCCGCAACCAGGTCCTCTGGCTGGCCAGTGCCATCGCTGTGCACCGTGTGCATGTGGATGTTGCCGCGGTACTCGTGATAGATGTGCATACCCGCTACCCTTCACCTTCTGCCGGTTCCTGGTCCGGCCAATGGCCGAATTCGACGGCGCGGCGCTTGGCGCGGCTGTCAGCGCCAAAGAGGCGGTAACGGGCGTCGAGCTTGCGGGCAAAGACAAGGTAACCGGTGTGTGCAGTCATGCGGTCGGCCGGACGCAGGCGGTTGGCTACAGGCTTGTACGATCGGAGCAGCAGCTCCTCTACCCGGATATCCACGAAGTTCCCGGCCTCCATGGCGACTAGCAGATCGCTCACCTGGTTGACGGTAGGGACGAGCGAGCCGAACAGGCCGCCCAGCATCAGGGCAGCCTCGACCTGTGGCACGAACGCCGCAGCATCGCGCACGTCCAAAAAGACGGCGTCCACTTCGGTTTCGTCAAAACCGTCCGTGATGTCGCGTATCTTCAGATCAATGTAAGGCGGGAGACCCACCTGCGCCAGGTTGCGGCGGGCGACGGCCTGGTGTTCAGGACGGACTTCGTAACTGTAGACGCGGCCGTCTGGCATCACGGCGCGGCCAAAGGCCAGCGTCAACCCGCCGCTGCCCGTTCCCGCCTCGATCAGGCGCCGCCCATTCCAGAGGTCCAGCTCCATGACCAGGTGAGCGGCATCCTTGGGGTAGATGATCTGGGTCGTGCGCTTGAGATGGCGCAGGAGATCCGACGTCGTAGGACGGAGCACCAGGAAACGTTGGCCGAGATGGGTCGCGACCAGGCGGCCATAGGGCTGGCCGATCATGTCATCATGGGGCAACCGGCCTTTATTGGTGAACCAGGCGCCGCCGGGCTGGGGT
>CAZHTZ010000184.1:0-6735 GCA_964535455.1 uncultured Caldilineales bacterium | reverse complement strand
GTCCACTTGCGGCGGCATCTCGCCTGCTGCCGGTTCTGGCTCCGGTCCAGTGGCGTTGGGATTGAACCGCATCTTCAGGGTCACCGGTGTGATAGCCAGGGGTTTGTCACCGATGAACTGGCGAGCGCTTTTCACGGTTGCCGCCTGGGCAGGCAAGGTCTCGACCAGAGAGAGATTGTCGAAGGCGTGCACCTGTGGATTGAGCGAGTAGCACACAAAGTCGATCTCGACAAGGGGTGGACGCTGGCGATTGAGTTCTGTGAAGAAGGCGTTCGTGCCAGAGCCGATCGAGATCGCTGGGTCATAAGCCGCGAGAGATTTCCGAGCCAGTTGGATCCAGGTCTGAGATGTGCTCTTTTCGCGTTCGTAGAAGATCATCCAGGCATGTACGGGTGGCTTGATCTCGTCTAGATCCTTGAGGAACGCAGCAAGTTCAGCCTCGGCCGCGTCGGGGAGAAATAGCGCCGCCTCCAGCGTGGCGCCGATGGCGCGAGCCGCGGCTGCCGCCCGGCGCAGCTTTACATCACAGTCCGGTTCGGCGAGACGCAGTCCTACGCGCAGGTGCGACAGGTGCAATGCCTGCAATCGTTCTATTTCGCCTGGGCTCAACGGTTGGTCATGGCTGGCGATGCCCAGGCCGATGCGTGGCAGAGGTTCTCCGGCCCCTGGCATTATCGCGAATGTCAGGTTTTCATCACTGTCTTTCTTGTCAAGTTGAGGGACATCACCCGCCAAAGTTAGAGTCAGCGATTGCCTGATCCTCGTTCCCTTCGTCACTTCGACCGGGAAAGGCAACCGCAGGGGCGTGCTGTAGGTCTTGAAGGAGGCGTCGGTCCAGTTGCGCTGGTCTTCAGTCTCGAAAATGTCGCCCTGGAAGCGGAGATGCACCCATAACCCCGGCTGCACCTCATGCGCCATACCACGCATTTCCGCGAACGGACTCATTGGCTTGACCGTGCCATCGACGATCAGTTGCGGAGCAATGTAGGTAGGAAAGGCGCTCTCCTCGATGGAACCGCCAGTATGCTCGATGCGCACAGGCAGTCCGGCGCAGGTCATGGGATGGAGTATGCAGAAGCCGATGCGGTTACGCTGGAAGGTTGAGCGGGCGACGCCGTCCATTGTCATTATGATCGTGCCGTCAGCCTCGCCGCTGATTGTGCCCTGCCAGAAGAAGTCGATGTCCCCCCGTCTATTGCTGACATCATAGGCGATGTGGAATGTCTGCTCGCCACTATCTACCTTCACATTGGCAAACACGGGCAGCACTGTGCCCCAGTTGTGGTCACGGACGGCCACATACACCCGCCGTAGGATTTCCTGCTGGCCCAGGCGAATGTAGCGCAGGTCGCCGTTCTCATAGAGGAGGGTCAGCGGCCCGGCGCGCAAGGGGATGGAGGCAGGAGGCGGCTCGTTGGCGCCATCGAGCAAGACTTGTTTCGGCAGCATCCACATCACCTCTGTAGTCTGCAGAGAAAAGTGGTAAGAGGTATGACCACCTACAAGTGTAGGCGAGTCCGCCCGACTTGTCAAGAGGGTCCTGCCGTTGCCCCACCCGCCGCTGGCGGCGCACCCCTCCTCCGAATTACCAACCGCCGATAGAGGTAGTACCCACGCCAAACAAGCGTGCCTCTTGCTTTTTATGTCACCTAAACGCCCCTTTTCGCTCCGTTTTAACCCCAGGAGGCATCCGATGCTTATTCAAACCCTCACATCCAACACACCGATGCTCAAGCCCGATGACATCGCCGAGCGCATGGGCGTGTCGAAGCGCACCGTCCTGCGCTGGATCGAGCGCGGCGACCTACCGGCCTATCGCGTCGGCAGCGTTACCCGCGTTCGCTGCGAGGATTTCGATACTTTCTTGCGCAAGCACCTGTGGGACAGGACAAGTCAATCGACAGGCCACTAGACCCTTTCAAGCCGCATCCCGAACTCTGGCGCCAACAACATCCCAGACCGCTTCCGGATGCCTCTCCGCAACCTGCAGCAACACGCGTGCTGGTCCCTGCGGCGATCGTCTTCCCTGCTCCCAGTTCTGCACGGTGTCGACACTGATTCCCAACATGGCGGCGAATTCGCTTTGGGTCAGGTTGTACTGCGCCCGTATGCGCTTCACGTCCGGACCCTCCAGCACGAACATGCGCGATGGTTCAGCCTCCCCACGGAGAATTGCCATACCCTCGCGAACGCTCTCCAGAAGTTCAGCAAACATTTCTTCCTTCATAGCTGCTCTGCCTCTACGAGCTGTCTCAGCGCCTTGAGCTGATCAGGTGACAGGTCATCCTGTTCGCCTTTGGCGTACATGTAGAGCAGGAGTATCCGACTGCGACTCACTGCCCAGTAGTAGATGACGCGTATGCCGCCTCGCTTTCCGTGTCCTTTGGCTTGCCATCGAACCTTACGCAAACCTCCGCTTCCAGGAATCACGCGCCCAGCTTCAGGACGCATGATGAGGGCAACCTGCAACTCAACGTACTCCTCGTCAGTGAGCAGGTTTACCACCTGTTTGGTAAAGACGTGCGTCTCGACAATGACCATCGGCGGTGGACCGGAAACTGTGACTGCTGCGTCAGGCATATGATACGCCATTGACGTATAAGAGCCAAATTTGGATCACCCACCCACGCTCAGTAGCCGGCCCAAAGTCAGATACTTGTCACACGCATCGGAGAACCAACATGACCACCCACTTCCTCGGTCTCGATCTCGGCTTCGGCGGCTTCAAGGTCGTCGAGACTTCGGCTGACGGACATCGCGTCGCCCACTTCGCCCGCCCCATCGAGCGCATGGACTTCCTGCGCCTGGCCGACGGACCGGAACTGCGGGCGCTAACCTACGCTGCCATCGGCTCACTTTTAGGACCGGGCGAGCACGACGTCTGTTTGATGCTCGGCCTGCCGGTGGAGGTCATGGCCGACCGCGAGCGGGTGACCGCCACGCTCAGGGAGTTGCGGGCCTGGCTGTCGGGAGCGCACTGCTACACGCTTGACGGCAATGACGTGGTGCTGCAGGTCCGTAAGATGAAGGCCATGGCCCAGCCTGCCGGCGCCTTCTTCGCCTGGGGACTGGATGACGGCGGACACTGGGCACGCCCGGCTAGCGATCTCAAGGCGCCGGTCGGTATATGCGACATCGGATTCAACACCCTCGACCTCTTCGCCGTCGAGGGCGGCCAGGTCGTCGCCCGCTTCACCGGCGGCGACACCCTGGGTCTGCGCCGGGCGGCGGAACTGTTGAGCAACCAAGTGCGGCGTGATTACGGTGTGGCGCTGTCGCTGCACGAGGCGGATGGCCTACTCAGCGACAAGCGACCGCAGCTCTATACGCCGACCGGGCTGGCCGACTTGCAGGCGGCTACGCGCCAGGCCCTGGACGCCGCCACCGGGGAGATCCTCGGTTTCGTGGAGAGCCGCTGGGGTCAGGGCCGCCAGTTCGCTTACCTGCTGTTCACCGGCGGTGGAGCGGAAGCGCTGCGTTCGGAACTGACTCACCTTTACCCACACGGCCTGATGCTGCCCGACCCCGTCACCGCCAACGCCCTCGGCCTGGCCCGATATGCACAGCGAACGTTAACACGCACCGATGGCTGACGGCGGATGCCAGCAGTTGGCGTCAAGTGCTGGCATCTGCCACCAACTGCCGGCAATGTGTCTCCTGTTGCTGGCGCTCCACTCCTCTGTGTGTTGCCCCCATATATAAGGAAGGCGCCTCATGACTTCCTCCTCTCATTACGCTGCCATGAAGCTGTGCTTGCGACTCTATGCCGACCGAGACGCTGACCTCCTGGCCTGGCTGACAGCGCTCGACGACCTCCCTTTTGGAGGCAAGGCCGAGGCTGTCAAGACAGCGTTACGCCGTGGCGTCGGGACGCCAGACATGGTGAATCCCGCTGTCTCCACCGACCTGTTGGTCCAGGTGCGAGCCGTCGTGGAGGCGGCTGTGACCTCGGCGCTGGCAAACGCACGCCTCGCCGTGGCGCCGCTGGAGGCGGAAGCGCCCGCCGATGAGACCGAAGCTATGTTGGACGCTTTCGCCGAGAACCTGACCCTATGAGAAACGCCATGTCCGATTTCCCTTCCCACTCACCTCTACAGAGTGGCGCCATCCTCCTGAGTTTTGGCGGATACATGCTGTCATTTCGGCGCCCGTTCAAGCCTCCGTAGAAGCAGCCATACACTCCTCGCCATCCAGCCCCAGAAAAAGCAAAACCGCTGCGTCACCAGCGGTCTGCCTGGGGTGTTCGCCGCCGAAGCTGCGTTACCACCCACCTCAATACCTTGAGTGGCATGGTAGCGCACCGAGGCGGACCTGTCAACTCGCCCGCAAGGCGAGCCAGACCCTTGCTGCCCGCAACCAAAGGCAGCCAGTCGCTACCACGAAGGACGCTACCATGCCTACCACCCTGCAAGACACCCGCACCCCCGGCTGGTTCTGGATCGAGGACGCCGTGATCGACCGCTTCGGCCCCCATATTGGCGCCATCGGCGTCGCCGTCTACGCCTACCTCGCCCGCCGCGCTGACAAGCAAGGCATCTGCTTCCCCTCCTACCAGACCGTCGCCCGCCAGCTCAACCTCAGCCGCCGCACCGTGATCACCTACATCAGCCTCCTGGAACAGCACAGACTCATCGTCGCCGCCAGCCGCAGCGCCGGTAGCAAAGCGCGTTCCACAAACGCCTATCGTCTGGCCGACCTGCACCAGCCCGATGGGTTGGGTAAGGGTGGTGCAGCAGGTTCACCACCCCCGGCCGCCAATGGTCATCCGACTGGTGCAACTCCTGCCCTGGTGCAACAGGTTCACCAGGGTGGTGCAGCAGATTCACCAGGGTAGTGCAACGGTTGCACCCGAAGGAAACACATTGAAGGAAACACAAGTGAAGGAAACCCAGAGGAAGGAGAAGGAGGACGGCGCGTTGCCAGACAAGAGCGTAGACCTCTTGCCTGGTCCGTCCCTCACCCCCTCACCGCTTCGGTGTTCTGCGGTCGAATGCTCTAAGGGCGAGGCTCAAGCATCTGCGCCAGTCATGTCGGAAACGGGTAAAGACCTCGAGACCGACATGCTGGCAGCCCTTTGCCAGGTGACCGGCAAAGACGCCGGCCTGCTCCGACCGAGTAAGCGCCAGGAGTACGAACAGGCAGCGGCACGTCTGGCGGAGCGAGGGTTTGCAGCCGCTGACGTGCGTGATTTCGCCCTCTACTGGCGTGAGGCCCACCCCATCGGCAGCAGGAAACCCGATGCTGGCTACCCCCACCTGGTGCAGGTTCTGGAAGACCTGCCCGGCGCCCTGCCCTGGATTCACGAACACCGCCAGCGACAGGTGGAGGAAGCCTGGCAGGAGGAAGCGACCTGTCTTCCCCCTGTTCAACCACTATCGCCCGAGGTCGACGCCGAGGTCCGCAGCCTTTGGAAGCGCATCCGAGACGAGCTGGCACTGCGCCTGCCGTCGCCGCCGGTGGCGGCAGACCTGCAGCGGGCCAAGCCCCTCTCCCTCTCGGACGGCACCCTGCTGATCGAGCTGCCCAGCGCCCGCCTGGCCGAGTGGTGGCAGGTGCGGCTGGAGCGACCCGTGACCGAAGCCGTCCTTCGTGTCGTCGAACATCCCTTGACCGTGGCCTTCACCGGCCCACAACCCAACTGACCCTTTTGCCTTGGAGGCTGTCATGAACACACTGATTCGACTCATCGCCATGCTTCTGATTCTGATCGTGTGCGTTCGCCCGTCGCTCGCGTCGAGTCCAGCCTTAACTACCGGCTCTACGACCGCTGACGCCACACCCACCTCGGCAGTGAGTGTGATCGTGGTCGTCGATGTCCTGAACCTGCGCGCCGGACCCGACACCAACCACCCTATCCTGGAGCGACTGTCTCGTAACACCCAGCTTCTGGTCTTTGGCCGTAGTCAGGATGGCACATGGCTCGCGGTCCTGGCAGGCGAGCGCAAGGGTTGGGTGGCGACGCGCTATGTGCAGCCAATTTCACCGTCCGCTACCGCACTGACACCTGCAACACCTACGCCCACGCCAACGGCTACTCCGGCTCCGCCCAGGCAGAATACTGTCGTCCTCGACCCCGGCACTTCGTGGCCTGTACGAGCTGACCAAATCCTCGGCTGGGGCTATGAGTTCGTCGACGCCAGCCAGGGTTACGACTGGGTGCTGCATCGGGATGTCTACGGGCAGGTTGCCCATGCCTTCTGGGGAGCGAAGCTGTATGACCGCCACCCACACGGCATCCGCATCACCCTCATCGACCCGGTCTGGGAGGAGGGTTGCCCCAGCCCGGTGGCGCCCGTCCCTCTGGTGGCCGGCAGCCGCTGCCTGCTGGAAGGCTTCGGCGACGGCGCCGGGGCGATGGTGTATGCCGGCTGCGCCGTGGCTTCGGACCACTTCTACGACCCCCAGAGTTGTTACATTGCCATCGCCGCCGACGGACCCCATGTCGGCGATGCCGTTCTCGCCGCCACCATCACGGCCCAGAACATGCTGGTGGCCGGCTATGCCGGCCGCACGCCCGACCTCGCGCGATATCCGTTCAACCCGCTGCTGGGCGAGGCCTACCGAGATGGGGATCAATGGCGGTGGCGACAGCCGTATCTGGAGGTTCTGCGGATGCCGTAGCACCTGAGGTACTTGTTCCCAGCGCCTAACGTCCATGCCAACTACTTCCTTCCCGACAGAGCCAAGACCAATGTGATTGGACCAGGACCTTGCGCCCCGGCTCACCTCCCTAAC
>CAZHTZ010000183.1:0-6799 GCA_964535455.1 uncultured Caldilineales bacterium | reverse complement strand
CTCCCACGGTCGCTTCCCGCCTCGCGCGGGATGGGTAATTCAGCATGACATAATCTTTAGTTTCCGCTAAATGAACGCGTGACAAAGGCGGCTGGATGGTTCATGATTGCAAGAGCCTATTATTACAGCGCAAGGTTGAAAGAGGCTCGGTTGCATCTTGTGTTGGTGGACATAATGTGACCATTCATGGCAGGCAAATCGCCGTGTTTCGACGCAGCTAACAGCTCGAAACTGCCAAGATTGGCGAGCGCACAAAAGTCACCAATCTGACCGTCTATCAGGTTCGCCTGCTGTTGGCCAGTGTGCTGCCCCGGCCTGTTTTCGATCCTGTCGCTGCTTTGCAGCGGGTTCGGTACTACCAGAAGCGCAACTACCAAGCCTATTTGTCTCATCGCAAGTCCAAGCTGGCTAGACTTGTTGCTCTTTCAACCAACCTTGCGCTGTAATACTAATGGACCAAAGGGAACGAGAAGACGACGGCTGCTGATTATAGGGAGGCTGCACACGGAGACGCAAGCGCCATCACCGAGCGTGCAGCCCCGCTCTGCTTGCGTCCACCCATTGCTCAAGTATACTTTGCACCAGTCTTTATGATGAGGTATCCATGAGCATTATCCGCAATCTGCGCCCAATTCAGTACCTGCTGGTTTTCCTGCCCATTGCCGTGCTGGCCGATCTGCTTCATTGGGGCGACATCGTCATCTTCGTCGCTTCGGCCCTGGCGATCGTTCCCATCGCCGGGCTGATGGGCGACGCCACCGAAGCGCTGGCCGCCAAAACCGGTCCGCAGATCGGCGGCTTGCTCAACGCCAGTCTGGGCAACGCCGCCGAGTTGATTATCGCCCTGGTCGCCATCAACGCCGGCAAAATCGAGCTGGTCAAGGCCTCGCTCATCGGCTCCATCCTGGGCAATCTGGCTTTTGTGTTGGGCCTTAGCCTGCTGGTCGGCGGGCTCAAGAATGGCTTGCAGAAGTTCGACCGCAGCCGCGTGAGCATCGATGCGACGATGGCAATCCTTGCCGCCATCGCCATCAGCGTGCCCTCCATCTTCAACGCCGCCATCGAGCCCGACAAGCTCAGAGTCGAGGAACTGAGCCTGGCCACGGCAGCGGTGGTGTTGGTGCTCTACGGACTCTCCATCCTCTACACGCTACGCACACGCAACGCCGCCGATGCCGAGCATGGAGCCGGGGCCGCGCACACACCGCACGATGGGCCGCACTGGAAGACGCGCACGGCCCTTGTCGTCATGGTAGTGGCCGTCGCCGGACTGGCGGTCATGAGCGAGCTTCTGGTCGGGACGCTGGACACGGTGACGGCCACCCTTGGATGGACGGAGTTCTTCGTCGGCATTATCATCGTCCCTATCATCGGCAACGTGGCCGAGCACCTCGTGGCCGTGCAAGTGGCTCGCAAGAATCAGATGGACCTCAGCCTTTCCATCGCCCTCGGTTCCAGCCTGCAGATCGCCCTGTTCGTAGCGCCGGTCATGGTCTTTCTGTCGCTCTTCATGGGGCACCCGATGACGCTCGAGTTCAACAACTTCGAGCTGATCGCCATGATTGCGGCCTCGATCGTGGCCGCATTCGTGGCGCTGGACGGCGAATCGAACTGGCTGGAGGGGGCCATGCTGCTGGCCGTCTACGGCATTTTGGCGCTGGCCTTCTACTTCCTGCCCCAAGCGCTGTAGGCCGCACAAACGCTTGTTTCGATGGGTTTATGTCAAACAAAAACAGGGCGGCGGGTCTGAAACCCGCCGCCCTGTTTGTGCAGGGTCGGCCTAGTCCTACTGCAACAGCAAGGGCAACCATTGCCTGGCCATCAGGTAGTCAACCTGAAGGCTATCGCAGCCCACGCCGCCGTCCTTGTCGCGCACGCAGACCTTGACCAGGTAGGTCCCGGGCTGTGCATAGCTATGCGCCGGCAGACTGACTGCCCCGCTTCCACCACCCGCCGCCGGTAGGACTGTCGCCGGCTCCACGGCGCCGTTGTCGCCCCAGTCCACGGTGGCAGTGTGTGTGTCCAGCCGGCCCGCATTCGTAAACGCGGCGTCAGGCAAACTGACGGCGCCCGGCTGGCTCACGTTAGCGTCGGCTCCGGCCTGAACCACAGGGGCGACGTTGGTGACGGTCACAGTTCGCCAGCCGGAGCCGGTCTTGCCGTTCTCGTCGGTCAGGGTCACGGTGGCGGCAAAGTCGCCGTTGTCGCGATACCGGTGCGTGGGCGTCAGCTCGCTGCTGGCGCTGATGCCATCGCCGAAGTCCCATTGCACGCTGGTCGCATCCGCTCCATCCATATCACCGGGTTCGATGACAAACGAAACCTCGTCTCCCTCACTGGTCGCGACAGGCTGTGCAGCGACATTCACGGCCAACGCCGGATAGAGATGGCTCTTGGCGGCAGTCAGGCCAACATTGCCGGCCTTGTCAACGGCCTGAAAGGTGAACTCGATCTCGCCGCTTACCTGGTTCACCTCACCCTTCCACTGATCGGAGCCGGGGTCGAACACCAGGTCCTGTGAGTGCCAGACTCCGTCATTTTCGGTGTACGTGGCCACCACCCGCTCCAACCCAGATTCATCGCTGACCTTGACGGTCACACGCACCGTGTCGCCGGACACCGGACCATCCGTGGCACCCGGTGCACGCGAGACCGAGACCCTGGCGATCAACGGCGCCACGTGGTCATCGGCATCGGAGTAGTAAACGTCGTAAGTGAGGCCGTCGTAGATGCGTTCGGTTCCGATCACGTGTACGTTGGCGGGGTTGATGCTGTCAACGCCGCCGTGCAGGAACTGCCCCGCTGTCACAACCAGACGCTCAACCACACCCGAAGGCGACTCGAAGTGGTTGATGCGCGCCATCTGTGACGGCTGCCAACCTTCATAGATGAAGTTGGGCTCGTAACGCTGCGTGTCCGTCACCGGCATCGTGATCACCGGGTCAAAACTGGCGATGTCGTGATAGGTGGCGGCGACCATGAGGGCGCCATGGGCGACTGCGGTCTCCGGACCGTCCCAACTCACATCCACGTCGATCCGCGGCTGGATGGGGTTGTAGAGCATAGCCTGCTGTCCGGCGCCGCCCTGGTAATATGTGCCCCGCGGTCCTTCGATCTTCACATAGGTGGGCTGCAGGGTGAACGACTTCATCAAGAGGTCTTCGCCGGCCTGCGTCACTCCACTCTCGCTGCTGCGCAGCTCCGGCAGCGCCGCCGGCTGCACCTGGGGCACAGTCACGCGGTACATGGGCAGGCCATAGAGCGTCGACACCACCAGCACTTTCTCGTCATAAAGACCGTAGGCGCCCATGTTGTTGAGGGCGTAGTCCTGCTTGGCCAGGCGGAAAGCCTCACCCACGCGCACGGCGGGGGCCGCCCCCAGGTTGCGGGCGAAGGTAGTCAAGAGCTCTTCCGAAAGCGTAGGGGCAGCGTCGTCCCCGTAGCCGTAGCCGGTATTACCGACCCAGACCGCACGCTTGCGGGCAAAAGCCTGGGCGAAGTCAAGGTCTCCGCCCAAGGCCAGTCCCAGCGGGCTGGTGCAGACGTCGCAAACGTTCAGGCCCGAATGGCAGCCTACCGAGAAGTTGACGGTTCCCGCCAGATCGGTCGCGCTCTGGGCGACTTCGGTGGCCGAGAAGACGCCGCCCTGGATGTCGGCCGGCCCCAACAGAAAATGGGTGAAGTGGGCGTTGAACGACGTGAAGTCGTTGCGGCTGCCCAGGAAGACGCTGCGCAAGTCGGTGGCCGTCCACGTATCGTTGTTTAACACCGTCGGGTTCAGACCCTGGGCCGTGAACGCCTGGGCGATGAGGGCCGAGCTGTCCTTGAGGAAGTCGTAACCCATGACAAGACCCTTGACGGCCTGCAGCTGGCCGTTATGGCTGAGGAAGTCGTCGATGAGGCCACCCATCTCCGAGGGCGTCTCGACCAGCCGTCCCATCGCCAGGTTGGGCACGTAAAGGGACCTCCCCTGGTACTGGCTGGGCTCGAAGTCGGCGTAGAAATCATCCGTCAGCATGTAGCCGTTGGCCAGGGAGGCGTAGAGCGCCGTATTCTCCTTGAGCAGCGCCTGCAAGGCGTATTCGCGCTCGTTGGCGGTCAGCACCTCGTCCAGAATGCGGCGGTAAGGTACGGCTTCGTCACTGCCGGCGATCACGAGGTTGGCGACGGCGGGACGCGTATCGAGCACGGTGGTGACCCTATTCTTGATCGCACCTGCCACTGTGTTGGCTGCTTCCACATCGCAGACCTTGCCGTTATCCCAGGCACCGTAAGCGGCCACGACCGCCTCGTCGCTCTCCAGGGGAAGCACCAGGCCTTTGACCGCAGGGTGATCGGCCAGCGCCCGCAGCTTCGTGATCAGCGCAGCGACCGCTGCCGTGCCATACATCCGTTCCAGGCGCTGCTTGGGCACCAAGAACAGGGTTTGGGTCTCACCTTTCGGGTACGGCTCGTAGGCCGTGCCGGGGGTGCCGGGGTAGGGGAAAGTGCGGCTGCAGGTAGCGGGCCCCGGCGGAGGGATCACCTCGACGGTCAGTTTGTAGGGCTGATTGCTGGTGGCGCCGTTGTGCCCGGCCACCAGGATGTAGTAGTGGTCGAAGGCATACGGGCTGCGGTCCGCCACCGTCTCCTCCTGGACGCCGGGATTCACGGAATGACTCACCAGCGGGATGTTCTGGAGGGGGATGTTCTGCAGGGGAATGTTTTGCAGCGGGATGTTCTGGAGGGGGATGTTCTGGAGCGGGATGTTCTGCAGTGGGATGTTCTGCAGCGGGATGTTCTGCAGCGGGATGTTCTGCAGTGGGATGTTCTGCAGCGGGATGTTCTGCAGCGGCAGTGACTGTACCGGTACGTCTTCGGTGCGGGTGTTTTGCAGGGGCAGGTCCGGAACCAGACTGTCCGTGGGGTCGAAGGTGGGCCGGAACAACGCCATGTCCAGGTCGGCGCTGAGATTCTGCAACCGGGCGACGATCGTCGACCCCGGCGCCATGTCTGCCACCGGCACCTTGAAGAAGTCGATATCGCTGCTCGAGCAGATGTAGGATTCGATCACGGCGCCGGGCGCCAGTGCATAGGCGAGCGACCAGGTGTCGTTGGACTCGAAGGTGTCGGCGCAAGGCAAGGTCCGCTGTACGTCAGCGCCGAATTCCGAAGTGTTTCCGGAAGAATCGGTGGCGGTGCCGGTGATGGTCGAGCCGCGCAGAGTACCGGTGAACGACCAGTTGCCGAAAGCGTCCGCCGTTGTCTGGCCCAGATAGTAGCGACCTTCGTCGGCGTCATCGCCGAACACCTCGACGAGCGCGTTGGGAAGAGCCGTGCCTGTCGCTTGATCACCAGCCGCCGCCGCGACCTGGGGTGGGCCCAGTTCCGCGTTGCCACCGCTGCGGTTGTCGATGCCCTGGCTGGCGTTGTCGTAGATGCTGTTCTGTGACAGCGTATTGTTCACAGCGCCGTCGACGACGATGCCGCCTTCCGAGTTGAAAGCGATGACGTTGCCGGCGACCGTGTTGTCGTTGGAAGCGCCGTCGATGCGCACGCCAGTGCCCCCGTTCCGCAGGTCGGCCCCGCTCACGTTGGTGCCGATGTTGTTGCCCAGAATGCCATTGGTGCTTGACCCTGCCGTGACGTGCACGCCATGCCCGCTGTTGGCAGCAATGATGTTGCCTTCGCCGGCAGCGCTGCCACCGATGGTGTTGCCGGAGGCGCCGCTCAACAGGACGCCTGAGGCATTGCCAAGTGGCGTCGAGGCTGCCAGGTCAGCGCCGATCACATTTCCCTGCACCTTGTTACCGCTGGCCCCATTCCGCAGCTCCACGCCAGCGCCGCCATTGCCGGAGATGAGATTGCGCGCACCCGAAGCGGCGCCGCCAATCTGGTTGGCGGAGGCGCCGTCGATGCGAATGCCCACGGCGTTGGCGATCGCCTGGGCGCCCAGAACATTGGCGCCAAGGAAGTTGCCGAGCACCTGGTTCCCTTGACTGCTCCCCATGATGCTTACCCCAGGCCCGCCGTTGCCGGAAATAAGGTTGCTCGTGCCGACAGCGGTGCCGCCGATGGCGTTGTTCGAGCTGTTCTGCACCAGCACGCCGGCGCCGCCGTTGGGCGCTGCGCCGAGACCGCTGAACGAGGTGCCGATGAAGTTGCCGATCAGGGTGTTCCCGCCATTCTGCGCGAGTACGATACCGTTGCCGCTAAAGCCGTTGACGACGAGCCCCTGCACGGTCGTGTTGCCGCCTGTGATCACCACACCGTCGGCTGCAGGTCCGGCCAGGCTGCCGTTGATCTCGATCTTGCCGGCATTGCCCAGAAGCATGACCGGATCGCTCAGGACAGGCAGCGCCGACGTGGGCTGGATGCGCGTAACGCCCGCAGGCAGGGTGAAAAGAATACGGTTCGTCGCTTTGGCCTGGTTGCTCTGCTGCGCCGAGGCGCCGTTGGCTAGAGCATTGGCGGCGTTGATCGCCTCGCGCAGCGAGCAGTGCAGCACGCTGCAGCGCCCGTCGTCGCTGTCGTCGCTGGTGTTGACGATGAAGTCGGGCCCCGTCTGCAGGGGATCAGACGGCGTGGCCGTGGGTGTGGGCGTCGGCGTGTTTGTCGGGACTGCCAATCGCAGCACAAAGCGATTGTCGGGGAAGACAGCGCCGCCGCCGCCATACTCGAACCGGATCCAGCGGTTGCTGAAGACGGCGCCGCCCGGCCCTGCGGTCGCGGACACGAACTCGTACGCGGTCCAGGGACCCGTTAGCTCGAGGTAAAGGTGATAGTAAGCGTAGCCCGGTGCGCCCGGCAGCGTCGACGT
>CAZHTZ010000182.1:0-6829 GCA_964535455.1 uncultured Caldilineales bacterium | reverse complement strand
GCAAGTCCTCTCTTTTGGCAGCAACCAACTGAGCGGCAGCATCCCCGACCTCTCCGCTCTCACCAGCCTGCAAGTCCTCTCTTTTGGCAGCAACCAACTGAGCGGCAGCATCCCCGACCTCTCCACTCTCACCAGCCTGACTATTCTCGACTTGACCCACAACCAACTGAGCGGCAGCATCCCCGACCTCTCCGCCCTCACCAGCCTGACTGAACTCGCCTTGTATAGCAACCAATTGAGCGGCAGCATCCCCGACCTCTCTGCCCTCACCAGCCTGACATCCCTCTACGCGTATAGCAACCAACTGAGCGGCAGCATCCCTGCCACCTTGCCTCCCAATCTGACATCTCTCGACCTGTCCTACAACAAGCTGAGCGGCATCCCACCTGAGCTGGGTAAACTGGCCAAGCTGGAAATCCTACAACTTCACTCCAACCAACTGAGCGGCAGCATCCCCGACCTTTCTGCTCTCACCAGGTTGGTGTTTCTTTACCTGAACAACAACCAACTGAGCGGCAGCATCCCCGACCTCTCCGCCCTTACCAGCCTGCAGTCCCTCTACCTGAACTACAACCAACTGAGCGGCAGCATCCCCGCCGGAGTGTGCAACGCTTTGGTCGACCTCGGCCTCGGCTACAACAAGCTGACTGGGGAGGACGACCCCTGCGTAACCACCAAAGATCCCACCTGGGCCAGCACCCAGACCGTAGCCCCGACCGGTGTCGCCGCTGGCACTCCTGCCGCCACCACCCTCTCCTTTACCTGGACCCCCATCCTCTACACCGGCGACGGCGGTGCCTATGAGGTCCTCTGCAGCACCACCTCTGGCGGTCCCTACACCTCTTACGGCATGACCGCTGACAAGGCCGCCACCAGCGCCACTGCCACCGGCCTCACCCCCGGCACACCCTACTACTGCGTTGTCCGCACCTTCACTCCCAAGCACGGCTATCAGCAAAACGATCTCACCAGCCTTGACAGCGCTCCCGAAGTCCAGGCGACGACGCTCTCCGTGGTGACCGCCGATGCTGGCGGTCCCTACTCCGTCAACGAGGGCGGGTCGGCCTCGCTCAACGGCTCTGGGTCCACGCCCAGATCTGACATCACTCTGTACGAGTGGGACTGCACGAACAACAGCAGCTATGACGTTTCCTCTACCAGTCCCACTGGCAGGTCCTGCCCCTATCCCAACAGCGGCGCCTACACCGTGCGCCTGCGCGTCAGGGATGCTTCCAACCACACCGCCGAGGACACCGCCAGCGTCACCGTCAAGAACCTGCCCCCCACCGCCACCTTCAGCGCCAGCCCCACCAGCCTCAATGAGGGCGGCAGCTTCCTCCTCAAGCTCACCAGTCCCACCGACCCCTCCTCTGGCGACGTCACCTTCGGCTTCGTCTATAGCTTCGACTGCGGCAACGGCGTGTTCAGCGCCTGGAGCGCCACCAACAGCCGCACCTGCAGCAAGGTCGACAGTGGCAACCTGACGGTGCGTGGACGTATTCGGGACCATGATGGCGGCATGACCATTTACATCACAGCTGTCACCGTCAACTCCATCGCCCCCTCCGCCAGCTTCAACACCACCATCCCCGTCACCGAGGGCAGCACCTTCACCCTCCGCCTCCTCTACGCCACCGACCTCTCGCCCGCCGACATCTTGGCGGGCTTCCAGTACAGCTTCGACTGCGGCGATGGCAAGGGCTTCGGTCTCTGGGGGACCGCCAACAGCCGCACCTGCCCCGCCCCGCCCGACAATGGCAGCCGCACCGTCAAGGGCCAGGTGCGCGACAAGGATGGCGCCAGCCGCGCCTACGCCGCTGTGCTGACGGTCAACAACATCGCTCCCTCGGCCAAATTTGTCGTCGGCGCCTGCTCGCACTGCACCACATTCATCCTAAGCCTTGCCAATCCTTCTGACCCCTCGCCGCTTGATGCCGCCGCCAGCTACAAGTACAGCTTCGACTGCGGCGATGGCAAGGGTTTCAATGCCTTCGCCGCCGCCAACAGTCGGACCTGCACCGCCAGCCCCAAAGGCAGTCGTACCGTCAGGGGCAAGGTCATGGATAAGGATGGCGGGGTGCGCACGTACACGGCGGCGACGGTGTTGAGCGTTATTTCCGCCGTCGAGGGCGACAGCGTCACCATGACCACCGCCCTGCCGCAGGAAGGGGTCAGCGACGAGGCTACTAACGCACCGCTGAATCAGCAATGGCAGCCGATCGATGGGAATTGAACCTGTACTGTCGACGAAGACGTAGGGTCGACCGGCCGGTCGCCTCTGCGGAATTGGCCCTAACGCCTGCAATGAGACCACCAGGCGACATCAATGCCTCCTAGTGGTCTCTCTGTGCCGAGAGTAACCAGGCGCTGTCCGCCTGCATCTGACGAACGCAGCAATTTTCATCTTAAACAACACTTGAGCAGATCATGTCTTCTTCCTACGGCCTCAGCGCCACCGTCAACCTTACCTATCAAGACGCCATCGATGCCATTACTGCTGCCTTGAAGACACAGGGCTTCGGCATCCTTACCTCGATCGACGTCAAAGAAACGCTTCACAAAAAGCTGGACGTCGACTTTCGACCTTACGTGATTTTGGGCGCCTGCAACCCCAATCTGGCCTATCGCGGCCTGCAGGCTGAACGTGACTTGGGCCTCTTGCTGCCCTGCAACGTCATTGTGTACGACAACCTGAATGGCACGAGCACGGTGAGTGTCCTCGACCCGGGTCAGATGATGGGCTTTGCGGGCAACCCGGCGCTTGAGCCGATCGCCATCGAAGCACGCGAACGCGTGCAGAAGGCGCTCGCTGCCCTTTCCTGACGGTCTTCCCGTCCCCCAGTTCTTACCCGTCACAGACCTGGGCTGGAGTTGCAGGCCGGGCCGGATGGGAAATTTCAGGCCGTGGCAGGTGTGGACTCCGAGAGAATCTCGACCGTCCACGAAATGGGAGGCTTCAGCGAACCTGCGACGGTGCAGTACCTGGTTTCAGCCAACACGACGGCCCGCTCGACTGCCGCCCTGTCGATATCGATGCCCCTCACCCGGTAGGTGATGTGGATGCCGGTATAGGCCTTCGGCCAGTCGGTCATCTTCTCACCCTCGACCAGAACCTCATACCCGGTCACCTGTTGGCGCTTCTTTTCCAGGATGTCGAGCACAGTGGTCGAGACGCATCCGCCCAATGCGGCCAGGAGAAGCTCACTGGCGCTCATGCTCTTGCCGGAGTGGCTGCCATCGATGACGGCAACGCCACCTTCGTCGGTCGTGGCAACGAAGCTGCGCTGGCTCTGCCAGTTGACATGAACGGTCGTGGTCATGAAGTGTGGGTGCCTTGACGCCTGGCGTCTGTGAAATCAGGCGCATTGTAGCAGGTCGCGCGGGTCGAAGCCAAGTAGAACGAGCTATACGATAATCCACATGATTCCAGGTGTGTCAATACGTCCCGATGAAAGTCCATGCCACTTGCCACCCTTCGGGCTGAGCCTCAGGGCGAAGCCTGGCACTTGACACCTGACACCTGACACCTGACACTTGCACCATGTCCCGCATCCAGCCATGGCGCGTCTTGTTGCTGTTGACTCTGTTCAGCTTGCTGCTGACCTGGCCGCTGCTGCCGCATCTTTTGACCCACGTCCCCGGCGATGGCATCGACGACCCGGCGCTGGCGTGGAACTTGTGGTGGGCGAGGGACAGTTGGGTGGACAGGGCCGGCCAGGACGGTGGACTGGTTCACAACGTGTTCGACGGTGATGGCATGTTCTATCCCGCCGGCATCAACCTGGCCTTTTACACGCTAACAGTACTGAACGGCGCCCTCAGCATCCCGCTCCAGCTTGCCGGCTCGGTCATCCTGGCGAGCAACCTGCTGCTTCTGAGCAGCTTCGTGATCGGTGGTTTCGGCGCCTACCTGTTGGCGCTGGAGGTGGCAGGTGGCAGGTGGCAGGTGGCAGGTGGCAAATCGCCATCCGGTACCCGCAGCCCGTCACCCGTAACCCCTCACTTGCGACTTGTGACTAGCGACCTGCGACTGGCCGCCTTTCTCGCGGCGCTGTTGTACGCCTTTGCCTCGTCCAAGCTGTTCTATGCAGCGCTGGGGCAGTTCAACGTCGCTTCTTCGCAGTGGCTGCCTTTCGTGGCCCTGTATCTCGTGCGCAGCCTGCGCCCACCCTGGCGCTGGCGGAATGGCGCCATGCTGGGCCTGTTCCTGGTCTTGCAGACCTGGTCCGAGCTGACGTTCGGCACATTCGCCGTGCTGCTGGTGGTGTTGGTGGCGCTGCTAGTTGGCGGGTGGCACGTGGTAACAAGGTTGAAGGTTGAAGGTTTAAGGTTCAGCCTGCAACGTGCAACGTGCAACGTGCAACGTGCAACCTTCAACCTCTTCCTCGCTGTCCTCTTGTTCGTATTAGGCATGCTTCCGTTTCTGGCGGCGATGCTGCCCGATCTGCGCGCCGAGGGCGACTTCCTGGTAGAAGGGCGCGGTTTCGCTGACATCTTTTCCGCCGATCTGGCGGGTTTCTTCTTCCCCACGCAGCTTCACCCCATCTTTGGCAGCATCATCCGGGCGATCAGCGCTGATTCGGCTCTTCGCCCCGATGGCGCCCAGTTCCAGGTGAACAAAGGCCAGCACCTGTACTTTGGCTACGTGGCTTTGGCTCTGGCGGTGGTGGGGCTTTGGGTCCACCGGCGGCAGTTGTGGGTATGGTTGGTGGCGGGGCTGACCCTGTTCTTCACGCTGGTGGCGCTGGGTCCCAGCCTGCGCGTCAACGGCAGCGATACAGGTATCCCTGGTCCCTTCCTGCTCCTTCTCCGCATACCCTTGTTCCAGGCCAACCGCTACCCCAGCCGCTACAGCGTCCTCATCCTGTTGGGGCTGAGCATTCTGGTCGCTCTGGGCGCTGCTGCCCTGCTCCAACGTCTCCGCCCGGAACGGCGCACGCTGACGGCCGTCCTCCTGGCCGGATTGCTGCTGTTCGAGCACCTCTCAGTTCCTCTGCCCCTTTCCGACTTTCGCCTGCCGCCAGCCTACAATGCCGTCGTCACCGACCCGCGTCCTGGCGCCTTGCTGGACCTGCCCGTGGGCTGGCGCAACGGCTTCAACGTCTTTGGCAAGTCGGACGTGGTCATCATGTTCGAGCAGTGGTATCAGACCTTCCACGGCAGGCCGCTGCTGGGCGGCAACACCAGCCGCAACCCTGAGTCCAAGTTCCAGTACTTTCTGGAGCATCCGGTGATCGGCGTGCTGGCAGCCCTACAAGACGGCCGTCCCGTGCCGCCCGACGACTTGCGCCGCGCCCAGGTCCTTGCCCCCGACCTGCTGCGGTTTCTGAACGTCCACGCCGTCCTGGTCCATCGTGACAAGGTTCCGTCCGATTTCGAGGCGACCCTGGTGCAGCTTTTCCCCCTCGACCTGGTTGACACTCAGGATGGCATTGCCCGCTATGAAGCACGGTGGCCCGACGAGCGCCAGACGGTATCGTTGACCCCTGCCGATGCCGAGCTGGCGAGCTACCTTGCCCAGGGCTGGGGCGCTGCGGTGCAGTGGGGCGTGCGCGATCAATACGCCAACCCGGTGGTGCGCTGGGCGACGCGTGATCGGGTCGGTCTCATCCCGCCCGCTGCTTCCCGACCGGCCGAGCTGCATCTGGCCCTGTACAGCCCGGCGGCGCAGACCGTGACCCTGCTGCGGGACGGCCAGGAGGCAGGCGCCTACGACCTGGAGACGGGCGTCAATCACCTCACGCTTCCCCTACCGCCATCGTCTGATGGCTTCCCTCGCCACCTGGAGCTGCGGGCAAGTCGCACCTTTGACCCTGCCAGCATCGCTACCGGCTCACGCGCCATCGGCTCCACCGGCGTGACCAGCCCCGTCCACATCACCGTGCGCAGCGCTGGCAAGGATATCGGGGACTTTGGCCATATCTACGTGAACGGCGTCGACCTGAGTCCCAACCGCCGCGGTTACAACCTGGTGGCGCTGGCGCCTGATACCGGGGCACTGATTTCGGCCGACGCCTTCGATACGCACGACCCCCGCACCCCTGGGGAGAGCGCCCGGCTGGCGGCCTGGGTGGCCGATTTGCCGCCGGGAACGATCGTGGCGGGGGCGGTGCGGGATGCCGCCGCCTTGAACCTGAGCGAAGACGCTCTGGCCGCGTTCTGGAGCCTGGGGGTAGTCAACGATATCCGCGGCCAATTGCGCCGCGCTCACGGTTTCATCGGCGTCAAGGACGCGCCTGCGGGTTCGGCCATGGACTTCGTCTCCGACCTGTGGCCGGTGACGGTGAGCGTGGGAGATGGGCTGACGGAGCCTGCGCCGAGCTTTGCGCTGATGGGGTTGGGGTGGCAGGTAGGAAGGTGATGATGGCGAATTAGGCGCTGATTGCAGACACCGATTGCAGACACCGATTGCGGACACCGATTGAAATCGGCGTTTGATACAGAAAACCGGTTGAAACCGGTTGTAATTACAAATAGCGTATTTAGTGCGCTTCAGCGCAGCTTGTTATATCAGCCAATGAATTCATTCATTGGCAATTCCCAAAGACACCGATTGAAATCGGCGTCTGATACAGAAAACCGGTTGAAACCGGTTGTAATTTCAAATAGCGTATTCAGTGCGCTTCAGCGCAGCTTGTTATGTCAGCCAATGAATTCATTCATTGGCAATTCCCAAAGACACCGATTGAAATCGGCGTCTGATACAGAAAACCGGTTGAAACCGGTTGTAATTTCAAATAGCGTATTCAGTGCGCTTCAGCGCAGCTTGTTATGTCAGCCAATGAATTCATTCATTGGCAATTCCCAAAGACACCGATTGAAATCGGCG
>CAZHTZ010000181.1:5626-7083 GCA_964535455.1 uncultured Caldilineales bacterium | reverse complement strand
CTCAAAGCTCACGGCGGTTCCTGCTAACCCGCCTTAGAAATGAGCGAACCGCGAGTTTCAACCTTCAACCTTCAACCTCGTACGTCTCAAACGCCTGGGCCAGGTCGGCGATGAGGTCGTCGGGGTCCTCCAGACCGACGGAGAGGCGATAGCAGTCCTCGTTGAGACCGTTGCGCCGCCGGGCGGCGGCGGACCCAGGGTCACGAGTCTCGAGCGGGATGATAAGGCTCTCGTAGCCGCCCCAACTGACGCCGATGGAGAAGAACCGCAGGCCGTCGACGAAGCGATGGCGATGGTCGGTCGAAGTGGGCGCGTGCAGCTCAATCGAAAACAAGCTGGACCAGCCGGAGAACTGCGTTTGGGCCAGGGCATGACCGGGGAAGTCGGGCAGGCCAGGGTGCAGGACGCGACGTACCTTGGGGTGGTCTTGCAGCCATCGCGCCACTGCCAGGCCGCTGGCCTGATGCTGGGCCATGCGCACCGGCAAGGTCCGCAGCCCGCGCAGCGCCAGGTAAGCCTCGGCGGGACCGAGCGTGGCTCCCGACAAGACCGAGACCTCGCGCGCTCGCCGCAGAAAGCCCCCGCTGGCGGTGAGCACACCCAGCAGCAGGTCAGAGTGTCCGGCGATGTACTTGGTGCCTGAGTGGACGACAATGTCGACGCCCAGGCGGTGCGGCTGCTGGTAGAGCGGCGTCGCCCAACTATTGTCGGCGATGGTGGCGGCGCCGTGGCTGCGGGCCTGCGACGCCAGCCCCGGCAAGTCCTGGATGTGGAATGAGAGGCTGCCGGGCGACTCCAGATACACCAGCCGGGTGTTGGGCTGCAGCCAGGGGCCGAGGTCCGTCGTTTCCGGCGGATAATACGTAGTGCTGACGCCCAAACCGGCCAGGATTCTGTCCATGAAACGGCGTGTGGGGCCGTAGCAGGTGTCGACCACCAGGGCGTGGTCGCCCGCTTTCACGCAGGCAAGGATGGCGGCGGTGATGGCGCCCATGCCGCTGGCGCTGCAGATGCACCCTTCCGCCCCTTCCAACAGCGCCAGCTTGTCCTCCAGCGCCTGCACTGTGGGATTGCGGTCACGGCTGTAGAGGTAGTGGTTGAAGGGGTCGGCCATGGCCTCGTTGAAGGCCTGAACCGTAGGAAACACAAAGGTGGAGGCAAAGTAGACCGGCGGATTGACGGCGCCGTGCTGAGCGCGGCGGTCGTCCCCTTCGTGGAGGATGCGGGTGGAGGTTTGCATGGTAGAGGCGAAGGCGGGCACGATAGTGAAGGGATGGCAGTGTTCTGCAGCGGTGCATTGCACCGGCGCCTTGGGCCGCAGTATACTGCCAGCCACTATGAAGGGGGTAAGAATGCCTCCCTCGCGAACCCACACCTTTCTCTTTTAGACGCCAGGGAACTTCCGACATGACGACGTCCTTTGAGATGGCGACCCTTCTGCCTGCTGCACCTGAGCG
>CAZHTZ010000181.1:0-5526 GCA_964535455.1 uncultured Caldilineales bacterium | reverse complement strand
CCGACATGACGACGTCCTTTGAGATGGCGACCCTTCTGCCTGCTGCACCTGAGCGAGTCTACAACGCCTGGCTAAGTGCGGACGAGCACAGTGCTTTCACCGGCAGCCCGGCCACCGTTGATCCCACGGTTGGCGGCGCCTTCACGGCCTGGGACGGGTATATTTCAGGCACGACGCTGGAGATGACCCCGACCAGCCGTATCGTGCAGGCGTGGCGCTCGACCGACTTCCCCGAAAGCGCGCCCGACTCCCGGTTGGAGATCCGCTTCGAGGCAGCGCCGGAGGGCACGCGCTTGACGCTGATCCACAGCGGCTTTCCCGAAGGCAGTGATGACGAATACCGGCAGGGCTGGATCGACTACTACTTCGCGCCGATGGCCGAGTATTTCGCCGCATCGGAGTGAGGTCGCAAACGTCTGTGAGCCTGGTCGCTCCCTCCCAGGCTCGGTGCGGTGACGGTAAGAATCGGCTGTTGATTCGCCTCTAAAAGGTGCAATCTCACAGGAGGGTTGCCTGCTATGCCGAACGCATCCCCATCGTCCACTCCATCACAGGGCAAAGAGATCGCCACGCTCGGCGGCGGCTGCTTCTGGTGTCTGGAAGCCGTCTACCAGGAGCTGAACGGCGTCGAGAAGGTTGAATCGGGCTATGCCGGCGGCTCGGTCGGCAACCCCAGCTACAAGCAGGTCTGCACCGGCAAGACCGGGCATGCCGAGGTCATTCAGGTCACCTTCGATCCCCGGATCATCTCCTATAAGGACATCCTGCAAGTTTTCTTCACCATCCACGACCCCACTACCCTGAACCGCCAGGGCGCCGATGTCGGCACGCAATATCGCTCGGCCATCTTCTATCACTCGCCTGGCCAGAAAACTATTGTTGCAGAAGTTATCGCCGAGGTGAACGCCGCCGGCATTTGGAGCAGTCCCATCGTGACCGAGCTCACGCCGGCCGGCGAGTTCTACGTGGCCGAGGATTACCATCAGAACTACTATCGCGACAACGCCAGGCAGCCTTATTGCCAGATTGTCATTGCGCCAAAGGTGACGAAATTCCGCAAACAGTACATGGATAGGCTCAGGAAATCCTGACAGACCTCCCGCACCCTGCCGCGCCAAGACGGTTGACAACCGTCCACCAACCTGCTAAGCTGTATACAGAGTGAGGTGCGAGGCAGCGTGGCCCATGGTTTCTCGGTTGGCCTGATCGATGCATCTTCAAGCCCGCGGTTCAATCTGTTTCAACTAAGCTTGCCCATGCGGCAGTGCGCGTCTCCGGTCCATCGCCGGTGAGCAAGCCACTGCCGCTTTTTTGTTTTTCTCCCATTCCTACCACCCTTAACCCCTCAACGCCGAGGGACGAAACACATCTGCATCAATGCCGCAACGTTGAGGGGAACACTCATTTGCGCAGGAGGCAACGCCATGTTTCATGAAGCCGAATTGCGGGAGCTGGTGGAGTTTGACGGACAAGGCAGCCCGGTCGTCAGTCTCTATTTGAAGGTCGACCCTCGCTACCGCAGCATTGACGAATACAAACTGGCACTGCGCGGCCTTTTCGAGAGCGTCGAGGGATACGACGCTGCCGACCGCGAACGCATCGAGCACTATCTTGACCTGGAATATGACCGACAGGCGCGCAGCGTGGTCTGTTTCACCTGTCAGGCGCTGGGATTCTGGCGCACCTACACCTTCAATGTCCCTGTCGAAGACGCCATCATGGTCGACCGCCGGCCCCTGGTGCGGAGCCTGGTCGATCTCGTCGATACGTATGGCTATCTCGGTGTCGTCAATGTCGACAAGCTTGGCGCCCGCTTCTTTTCCTTCCATCTCGGCAGCCTGGAGGAGGCGACCGGCATCATCGGCGAGGAGGTGAGACGGCACAGGCAGGGCGGCCGCTCCGCCGCGCGGTTCCAACGCAAGGAGGATGGCGTGGCTCAGGCCAACCTGCGTGATGTGGTGGAACTGACGGTCGAGCTGCAGCGTCAGTACAATTGGCGGCGGCTGGTCCTGGCAGGCACCGATGACAACCTGGCTCGCTTCACCGAGCAGATGCCGCCGTCCCTGCACAAGCTGGTCGTCGGCTCCACCCCCCTGGAACTGACTGCCGATGTCCAGGAAGTGCGAGAACGTGCTGAGGCCGTGGCCCTCCAGGCTCGTGCGACCTACATCCAGCAACTTGCGGATGATCTGATGGTAGCCGCAGGCAAGGGCGATGGCGCCGTCATCGGCCTCGCTGCCACCGTCGATGCCATCCAGAGCGGCCGAATCTATCAGCTCCTTTTCACCGAAACGTACGAGGTGGACGAAGCGCGAGTGCAGCGCTGCCAGGCCTGCAACTACCTGAGCACCCAGGGCGGCGACGTATGTCCCGTCTGTGGCGGTGTTCTCCAGCAACTGCCCGACGCCATTAACACCCTGGCGCGGCGGACCATCGCTCAGGGGGCGCAGGTCATCGTCCTCCCACCCGAAAACCGGCTGGCACAAGAGAACTACCAGATCGGCGGCTTCCTCCGCTTCTGATGCAGTGGGGGGCGACCAGCCGGTCGCCCCCCACTGTTTACCTGATGAACCAGTCACCTTCTGGCTCTGTTTCCCCCATCCTCGTCACGCTGGTGGTGGCGGCAGCCGTGTTTACCATCGGTCTCATCGGCATTACGCTCGGCTTACGCGCCTTTGGTCCCGTGACCGTCTCAACGCCCACGCCAGATCTCGCCAGCATTCCCCTCACGCCGTTGGTGACGAGTGCTCCATCGGGCCTGACGCCCACACCCTCACCGATCGGCGTCGTCACCCCCACCGCATTCCACACGCCCACACCTGTCCCCACCATTCCGCCCACGCCGCCACCGACGGCAACACCCACACCGACCGCCACGCCCTTGACGAGCCCCACGCCCACGGCACTGCCAACACCCTACGCGGGGCCGTTCCGCAACAACGGCGGCGACTACACCAGTCTGCGCACAGAGTCCATCACCGTCGATGGATCGCTTGCTGACTGGGCCGGCGTCCCTGCCATCCCCGTCAGCGCCGTGCAATCGGGGGCTGAGAATCTTACCGGCCAGGCTGACCTCGCCGTGAACGCCCGCATGGCCTGGGACGAAGCCCGGCTCTACGTTGTCTATGAAGTCGCCGACGATCTGCATGTGCAGCCTCTCGCCGGCTTCAACCTTTTCAACGGCGATTCGACGGAACTCTTCATCGACACCGACCTGGCCGGTGATTTCTCCGAAGCGTCCCAGAACGGCGATGACTTTGAGATCGGCTTCTCGGCCGGTGATTTCGCCGGTATCGGACCGGAAGCGTTTGTCTATCAACCCCAACAGCGGGTGGATTGGAACCAGCAGATCATGGTCGCTGCCCAGCGTGTGGATGAGGGCTATGTTATCGAGGCAGCGATCCCCTGGTCACTCCTCGGTCGCCAACCTGCTCCAGGGGCGGCATTTGGCTATGCCTTTGGCGCTTTCGACAACGACGCCCCCGGCTCCGCCGCCCAACAGACCGCGGTGGCGCATCCGCCCGGCCTGGCTTTTGATCAGCCCGCCACCTACAGCAATCTGCGGCTGCAGTAGGCTCAAGGACGTTTCCCAGGGGGCATTTATTCAGGAATGGGGGCGAAACGTTTGAGTTCCGTTTGCATTTGCAGGAATTGAGAACTCGCCTACACTTTGGGCTCTGTCCGCCCTCTATATTGGAAGGAACGGACTTGATGCCAGCAGAAAGACTGTCCTACCTGATCAGCAAACCGGAGTACCCCCACCATGATGCAGTTTGAACGTTATACGGAGCGTGCCCAAGATGCGCTGATGCGCGCCTACGAGATATTGCACCGCTTTCAGCACAGCCAGGCCGACACCGAACATCTCTTCCTCGCCCTCGTCGAGCAAACCGACGGCATGGTGCGACAGATCCTCGGCCACTTGAACACCGACATCGATAAGATACACGCCGACATCGAAGCCACCTTACAGCGCGCCCCGCGCACGGGTGGCCCCAATGTGGACTTTAGCGCACCCGGCCAGATCTACATCACCCCCCGCCTGCAGCGGCTCAATCAAGTGGCAACCGAGGAAGCCGAGCGTCTGGGCGACCAGTACATCTCCACCGAACATCTCTTCCTGGCCATTGCCGCCGAACGCAACACGCCATCAGCCAACCTGCTGCGGCGGCACAATATCGGCAAGGATGCCATCGGTCGCGCCATCGACGAGCTGCGCCAGGGCAAACGCGTGAGCGACCCGAAAGCTGAGACACGCTTCCGCATCCTGGAAAAGTACGCACGCGATCTCACTGGCCTGGCTGCGGAGGACAAGCTCGACCCGGTCATCGGTCGCGAACAAGAGATTCAGCGCGTCATCCAGGTGCTCAGCCGGCGCACCAAGAACAACCCTGTCCTAATCGGCGAAGCCGGCGTGGGCAAGACCGCCATCGTCGAGGGCCTGGCCCAGCGTATCATCCAGGAGGACGTACCCGACCTGCTGCGCGGGCGGCGCATCATGGCCCTTGATCTAGGGGCGATGATCGCCGGCACCCGATTTCGCGGCGAGTTCGAAGAGCGCCTGAAGGGCGTGATGGACGAGGTCCGGCAGGCGAACGGCGAGATCATTCTTTTCATCGACGAAATTCACACCGTGGTCGGCGCTGGCGCTGCCAGCGGCGCCATGGACGCCAGCAACATGATGAAACCGGCGTTGGCTCGCGGTGAGCTGCGCGTGATCGGCGCCACCACCCCCGACGAATTCCGCCAGCAAATCGAGCGCGATTCGGCGCTCGAACGCCGCTTTGCACCCATCTGGGTGAAC
This sequence comes from uncultured Caldilineales bacterium, assembly GCA_964535455.1. Lineage (GTDB taxonomy): Bacteria > Chloroflexota > Anaerolineae > J102 > J102 > SSF26. The sequence continues at coordinate 722 of CAZHTZ010000181.1, read as the reverse complement.
GAGCCCGGCGTCGACGATGCGATCGCCATCCTGCAGGGCTTGCGCCAGCGTTATGAAGAGCACCATCAGGTGCACTACACCGACGAGGCGCTGCGCAGCGCCGTGCGTCTTTCCCATCGCTATGTCACGGGACGCCAGTTGCCCGACAAGGCCATCGACCTCATCGACGAGGCTGCCGCCAAAATGCGCGTGGGCATGCAGTCCGAGCCCTCGGAAGTCAGGCAGCTTCGTCGCAGCCTCGGCGAGACGCGGCAGGCCGAGGAGTCGGCCTGGAACCAACGTGACTACGAACGCGCTGCCCAGCTCAAGACCGAGGCCATCAGGCTCGAAAAGGAGTACAAGGTCAAGACGACTGCCTGGCAGGAGAAATCCGGGCTCAGCGGCATCGTGGGCGAAGAACAGATCGCCCAGATCGTTCACGCCTGGACGGGCATCCCCGTCAGCCAGATGCTTGAAGCGGAAACGCGGAAGCTCTTGCGCATGGAGGAATTTCTGCACGAGCGCATCATCGGCCAGGATGAAGGCATCAATGCCATCGCCGACGCCATACGACGCTCCCGCGCCGGCCTGAAAGACCCGCGACGCCCCATCGGCTCCTTCATCTCCCTGGGCCCTACCGGCGTCGGTAAGACCGAGCTGGCGCGAGCGTTGGCAGAGTTCCTGTTCGACGACGTGGATGCACTTCTGCGAGTCGACATGAGCGAGTATCGCGAGCCGCACTC
>CAZHTZ010000180.1:0-7146 GCA_964535455.1 uncultured Caldilineales bacterium | reverse complement strand
CGGTGGCGGCGGAAACGACGTTGATGGTCTTTTGGGCTCGGCTGACGCCGCCCGGACCCGTGGCCTCGACGCTGTAGACAAACGAGCCCGTGGAAGGTGGGCAGTCAGCCAGGTTGCCGCGCAGAGGCGCACTGCTCCAGAGGTCGCCATTGTTGCGGCGGATGACCACATTGGTGACCGATCCCTGGACCTCCCACTGGATGTCGAGGCATTGACCCTGCGTGATCTGGTTCTCGGGAACCACCGTGAAGCGGCTGATCTGCGGCGCCGTGGGCGCGGCCACCACGTTGATGGTGATCTGGCTGAGCACGGTCTCGCCGCTGGGCTTGACCACGCGCAGCTCATAGGTCGTCGTCACCGGCGGGCACTGGACACTCTGACCTACGCCGGGGACGCCGTTCTGCTGCCACGGCTGTCCCAGGGCGTAGAAGTACACGGCCTGGGCGTTCTGGACATTCCAGGAGAAGGTGACGCATTGACCGGCTGGAATGTTGGTGGTGTTTACCGTGAACGAGATATCAGTGCTGGGTGTTGGCGTGGGTACGGGGGTGGCTGTGGCCTGCGCCGGAACGGTGATGCCGACGTAGACGCGCTGCCCGAAGGGCGTGCCCTTGCCGTTGACCATCTGCCAGAAGCCCTGATAGACGCCCGGCTGGATCGGGGCCACCAGATTGACCGACATGTCGTAGTTGGCGCCAGGGGCGACTGTCCCCTGGACAGGGGTCGGTTGCCCACCCATCTGCGCTGCCGGTGTGTTGCCTTGCACGTAGCTGAGCTGGTAGGTGCTATCCCAGGTGCAGGTGCCGGTGTTCTTGATGCGCCACGACTTGGTGAAGGCCTGGCCGGGTCGCATGACCGGCGGCGCCGTCATGTTCTTGTCGTCGTAGTTGAGGTCAGCCACCCATGCCATGCCATCGGTGCAGGCTGCGGGCGCCTGCGGCGTGGCAGTTGGGGCAGTAGGTATGGGCGTAACCGGCCCCGGCGTTGGCACAGGCACGATCTCGTTTGTATCCAGGTCCATGTACTTCTTGGCGAGGGCGGCGATTGTACCGTTGTTTTGAAGTTCTGCCAGCGCCTTGTTCACCTGTTTCTGCAGGCCTGCAGATGCCAACGGCATAGCGATGCCGTAGCTTTGGCGATTGAGACCCGATGCAGCGATCTTGAGGCCGCCGCTCCTAACGGCGTTATCCGCCACTGGTTTGTCGAGGATCACCACGTCGATGCGTCCGTTCGTCAGATCCCTGATGGCGTCGTCGATCTGCTGGTAGACGAAGACCCTGCGCTCCGGCATCAGGCCTGTATCGACCAGGTTTTCCTGGACCCAATTGTCATAGACCGTTCCTGCCTGGACCCCCACGCGCTGAGAAGCAATATCCCTCGGGCTCGTGATCGTCAGATTGCTCGAGGACTGTACGAGGAAGGCGTCTTCACTGACGAAGTAGATGTTGCTGAAGGCGACGAACTGCTCCCGCTGCGCGTCTACCGAGATCGCAGAAATGGCGGCGTCGATCTGACCAAGCTTCAATGCGTCGTAGAGCCCTTCGAAGGCGTAGTCTCTGAACTCAGCCTTGATTCCTAGCTTCTGGGCAATGGCCTGCATCAATTCGATGTCGAAGCCAACGATCTGAAAGTTTTCGTTATAGGACTCAAAGGGAGGGTAATCGGCCGAGGTGCCAACAATGATCTTGCCGGCGGCCTGGATGCGTTGCAAGTGGTCTTCGACGGGCGCAGGGGTCGCTGCAGGAGCAGGAGTTTTCGAAGGCGGGATCGGGGTAGCGGTGGGAGTGGCAGCGGCTCTGCTGCAAGCCGCCAGGAAGACGGCCAGCAGGGTTGCGCTGAGTAGCCACAAGGTGCGTTTCATGTTCAAACTAGCTCCTTCATGGATGGGGCGCACGCCTGTCGATTCGGATGCACAGTGGTGCGTTGGCCAAGCTTGGTTCGTGGGCACAGCAGTATAGGGCGCTGGTCGCGTCGCGGCAAACGGAAGCCGCCTTGCGCGTACGACTTACGGTAGAAGGCAGACGCGCTCGAAGGGTTCCCGAATGCCGCATTCACCGCAGTTGCACTAGCTTCCCAGTCGTTGCAGCCGCTCATAACCTTCGTCCCATCCGGCACGGTCGCCAGGTGTATAGGTCATGATCACAGAGGAGTTACGCACAACGGTTCGCGCCTCGACTACCGAGCCGAGAGTGCCCGTCGCCACGGCCTGCATGAGGATGTTTCCGAGCGCAGTGGCTTCCACCGGTCCCGTGAATACAGCCCGGCCCGTAGCATCGGCGGCAAACTGGGAAAGAAGGTGGTTCTTCGTGCCGCCGCCGACGATATAGACCGGCTCCAGGCGGTGGCCCACCAGCGCTTCGGTGCGTTCCAGCACCAGGCGGTACTGCAGGGCAAGGCCCTCCAGGACGGAGCGCACGACCTCCCCTTTGCTGTCAGGTACAGCCTGACCGGTTCGAATGGCATAGGCGCGGATGCGGGCAGGCATGTCGCCTGGCTTGAGGAAGTCGTGGTCGTCGGGGTTGACAATGCAGACAAACGGCCGGGCAGCAGCGGCCATTTCCGTCAACTGGTCGTAGGAGAATGTTTCGCCTTGCGCCGCCCAGGTGCGCCGGCACTCCTGCACCAGCCACAGGCCCATAATGTTCTTGCACAGACGGAAGGTGCCGTCGACTCCACCCTCGTTGGTGAAGTTGTAAGCCAGGCTTTCCGGCGTAATAGCGGGCTCGCTGGCCTCGGCGCCGAGAACGGACCAGGTCCCGGAGCTGATCCAGGCGAACCCTCCGCTCTCGGCGGGCACCGCCACCACCGCCGAACCGGTGTCATGGCAGGCGGGCGCAATCACCGGCATGCCTGGCGCACCCGTTTCGGTGGCCACAGACGGCAGCAGGGATCCTACAATGGTCCCCGGTTCTATCACTTCGGCGAAAATCGCCGTCGGAATGCCCAACGCATCCAGCATGGGCGTGGCCCAGGCGCGGCGGCGGGGGTCAAAGCACTGTGTTGTCGTGGCAATGGTGAACTCGCTCACGGCTCTGCCGGTGAGCCAGTAGTTCAGCAGGTCCGGAATAGTCAGAAAGGTTGCCGCCAATTCGAGGCTGGGTGACCGGTTCGCGACCATGGCCAACAACTGGTAGAGGCTGTTCAATTGCATGAACTGGATGCCAGTCTGGTCGAAGATATCCTTTTGCGACACACGAAGAAATGCCGCCTCTACCATCCCGTCCGTGCGGTCGTCCCGGTAATGGTACGGATTCTCGATCAGCCTGCCTTGGCGGTCGAGCAGCCCGAAATCGACGCCCCAGGTGTCCAGTCCAATCCCGGCCAAGCGCCCACCCGCCTCTCTGACCGCCTTGCCAATACCGATGCCGACCTCACGCCACAGCCTGAGAATGTCCCAATGCAGGCCATCGGGCAGGCGTACGGGGCTGTTGGGGAAGCGATGGACCTCGTTTAGAGACAGGCGATCGCCATCGAAGCGACCCAGGATGGCGCGACCGCTCTCGGCGCCAAGGTCGAAGGCGAGGTAATTGAGCGTCGTTGCCATGGTAGCGCTCCTCTGCGCGGGACGCTCATGAATGCGTAGAGCGTGAAAACGTGATGCGTGATGCTGGGCTGCTGGTGAGCAGGCTCTATGCGAGCGCTTGGTCGCGACAGGTCGTCGTGAGCTACGGGAGGTCACGCCATCAGCAGGTGCGGCTTCTCGACCAACTGCACCACACGCTGCAGGAAGCGGGCGGCCTGTCCACCATCGACAAGACGGTGGTCGAAGGTTAGACTCAGCCAGACCAGATCGCGGCCGACGACGGCGTCGCCGACCATGACAGGCCGGCGCTGGATGCGGCCCACGCCCAGGATGGCGCACTCGGGCAGGTTGATGATGGGTGTGAAGGCGTCGATACCATACATGCCCAGGTTGGTGAGGGTGAAGGTTCCTCCTGTCAGCTCAGCCGGTGTGCATTGGCCGCTGCGGGCGCGCTCGGCCAGCGCCTTGGTCTCCTTCGCCAGCTCTGCCAGCCCTTTGCGGTCAACACCGCGCACCACGGGCACCAGCAGCCCGCGGTCGGCGTCCACGGCCAGGCCGATATCGATGCGGCGCCACAGCTTGATTTCGTCCGCATTACCATGCGACCCTTGCAGCGAGGCGTTCATTCGCGGGTGCTCGACCAGCGCTCGCGCCAGAATGCGCAACAAGAAGTCGTTGTAGGACGCGGCTACACCGTCGGCCGCCAGTTGGGCGCGCAGGGCGACCAGGGCCGTGGCATCGGCCTCAGCGGTCAGGGTCACCGGGGCCGTCTGACTGTGACTCTGGTGCATGCGATTGGCGATGACCGCACGCACACTGCGCATGGGAATGGTTTCCAATAGATCGGAGGTTTCGTCCGCAGGCAAATGGGGTTGCGCTGGGACGACCGCTGAGCTGGGGATAGGAGACGGTGTTGGCGCCGGCTCATCGACGGAGCGGCCGGCAAGGGCCTGCTCAACATCCTCGCGCGTAACCCGCCCACCGGGACCTGTGCCCGTGACTGACTGCCACGCCAACCCCGCTTCCTCTGCCACCTTCTTTGCCACAGGTGTGATGGCGCGGTCGGCGGCGCGTTCAGCGGCCGCAGGCGCGCGCTCTCGCTCTGCCGCTCCACTCGCCAGATACGCCTGCACATCGCGCTCGACGATGGCGCCTTCTGGGCCGGTTGCGGTCAGCTCGGCCAGGGGCACGCCTTCCAACTCGGCCAGGCGCCGCGCCCGCGGCGACACGAAAAGGCGGGTGGACGGTGGCGGGTAAGAGGTGGCGGGTAAGAGGTGACGGGTAGCGGGTGGAGGGCGGTGGTCGGTGGTCGGCGGTCGGCGGTCTGAAGTCTGTCCCACCTCCTCGTCAGGCGCCGCGATCATGGCGATAGTGCTGAGGACGGCCACCTCATCTCCGGGCTTGGCCGTCACCTGTCGCAGAATGCCAGAGGCAGGCGCCTCGATTTCGAGCGAGGCCTTGTCCGTTTCGACCACATAAAGCGGCTCGCCCTGGCGCACGGCATCGCCTTCTTGCTTCAACCACTGCGCCAGCGTCAGCGTGTCAACCGTCTGACCCAAGGGGGGTACAAGCACTGCGGTCGGCATAAGACCTCCTTAGAACAGCGCTCTGACGGCGGCGACAACACGTTCGACGGAGGGGACGTAGAACTGCTCCATCACCGGTGCAAAGGGCGGCGGCACATCGGGCGCAGACACGCGCTTGATCGGCGCATCCAGCCAATAGAACGCCTCTTCGGCGACGATGGCGGCGATGTCGCCGGCCCAGCCTCCGGTCAGGTTATCTTCTTCGACGATGACAAGCCGTCCGGTCTTGCGCACCGATTCGAGGATAAGCTCCTTGTCAAGCGGCACCAGCGTACGAGGATCAATGACCTCGGCTTCGATACCTTCCGTTGCCAGCATCTCGGCCGCTTCCATCGCTCGATACATGGTCAGAAGTTTGCCTACAAGGGTGACGTCTTTGCCTTGGCGGCGGATGATGCCCTTGCCGATGGGCACCAGGTACTCTTCGTCGGGTACTTCGCCGACAGGACTGAGCGCGCCTTTCTCGGCGCGGGCGCCTTTGCTGCCGTAGAGCAGCTTGTGCTCGAACATGATGACCGGATTGTCGTCGCGCACCGCGCTTTTCAACAAGCCTTTGGCATCATAGGCCGTGGCCGGTGCGATCACCTTAAGGCCGGGAACATGACAGAAAAAGGCCTCCATACTCTGGGCATGCTGCGAGCCGCGGGCCGTGGCGCCGACGGGGGCGCGCATGACCAGCGGCACTTTGACCGTGCCGCCCGACATGTAGGTCATCTTGGCAGCGTTGTTGGCGAGCTGGTCCATGGCCAGAAAGAGGAAGTCGGCGTACTGCACATCGGCGATAGGGCGCAACCCGGACATGGCGGCTCCGACGGCGATGCCGGTCAGGCCCAGCTCGGAGATGGGCGTGTCGAGGATACGATCGTGGCCAAACTCATCCGAAAGTCCCAGCGTGACCGTGAACGCCCCACCAAAGCCGCCGGGGATGCCGATGTCCTCGCCGATGCAGAACACGGTGGGGTCGCGTCGCATCTCCTCGCGGATGCCCTGGCGGATGGCTTCGGCAATGGACATTATGGTCATGATCGGACTCCTATGTGCGTCGCACTCTCGTAGAATACATGTTTCAAAGCGTCCTCTGCCTTTGGGGACGGGCTGTCCTCGGCGAAAGCCACGGCATCGTCGATGGCGTCGTCCACCTCCTTTTCGATGGCGGCCAGTGCTTCCTCGGTCACCAGCCCGGCTGCCAGCAGGTGCTGCCCAAGGCGGGGAATGGGGTCAAGGTGCGACCATGCTTCCTCTTCCTCCCGCGAACGGTAGGTGCGGGGGTCGCTACGCGAATGACCGACCATCCGGTAGGTCTTGCACTCCAGCAAGGTGGGTCCACCACCGCGACGGGCTCTGTCGATCACGCGACCTGCTGTCTCGTAGACGGCCAACACGTCGTTGCCGTCCACAATCTCGCCGGGCATCCCGTAGGCGGCCGCCCGGTCGGCAACGTTTTCGACCTTGAAGGTCGTCGACACCGGCGTGGAAGCGGCATAGAGGTTGTTCTCGCAGACGAAGATAACCGGTAGATTCCAGATGGCGGCCATGTTCAATGTCTCGTGGAACACGCCTTCATTGGCCGCGCCCTCGCCGAAGAAAGAGACGGCGACACGACCGTTGCCCAACTGCTTGGCAGCCAGCGCCGCGCCCGCGGCCACAGGGATGCCTGCGCCCACGATGGCAATGGCGGGGAACATGCCCACAGCCACATCACCCACGTGCATGGAGCCGCCTTTGCCCTGGCAGCAGCCGGTGGCCTTGGCGAACAGCTCGGCCATGATCGACCGCAAAGACACGCCCTTGGCGATGGCGTGGCCGTGGGGGCGGTGGGTGCTGGGGATGGCGTCTTCGTGGCTCAGGTGGGTGCAGACGCCGACGGCAACCGCCTCCTGGCCGACGTAGAGGTGCAGCGTAGAGGGGATGCGGCCCTGCATGTACAGGTAGTTGCAGCGCTCCTCGAAGCGGCGGATGGTCAGCATCTGGCGGTACATGTCGATCTGAACTGCAGCATCGGGTTGGCGCGTATCTGTCATAGAGAGAGTCCTCAGG
>CAZHTZ010000179.1:0-7147 GCA_964535455.1 uncultured Caldilineales bacterium | reverse complement strand
AGAGTTCAAGCACCTGCTCGTCTGACCATTCGCTGGCAGGGAGGTTAGTCAGGAGGTTCCAGCTCAGAGGATAGGCTGGGCCGCGTCCGGCTCGACATGTACAGCCGGGCCCGCGCTTCTGGTGGCGCCAGCATCGTGATGCCGTAGAGCAGCGCCGTAATGAAGAGGAACGAGACGAAAATGGCAGACGTTCGTCTGAACAGGAAGAGCAGCACGACAATCCCTCAGCGTGATCGAGCGGGCCGGCGCGGATTCATGGCGTCGTTCAAGCCGTCGCCGAGCAGGTTCCAGCCCAGGGCAAACAGGATCAGAGCCAGGCTGACGGGGAGGTAGGTCCACCAGTATCGCAAAGGATTGCCGCCGGCGCCCATAACCCAGTCCCGGCTCAGCTTCAGGAGGGTGCCCCACTCGGTGGCGCTGGTCAAACCGATGAAGGCGAACGCCGTCTCCAGGACTAGAAAAGCGCCCACATCGCGCGCCATCAGCACGATGGCGGGAGCAAGAGCGTTTGGCAGCAGGTGACGGGTGAGGATGCGACCCCGACCCGCACCCAGGACTCTGGCCGCCTCCACGAACTCGCTTTCCCGAATTCGCAGCATGTTGGCGTTCACAAGTCGTGCGTAGGCCATCCAGGAGAAGAGAACAAAGGTGATCATGACAGGGTTGACCACCAGCAGCAAGCGTTGGAATGGTGTGATATTCCCCGTCACCGTCACCCCAAAGCGCAGCGCCGACCGCGTCCCCCAGACCAGCGAATAGTAGACATCGATTGGAACCCCTTAACATGGGGCCCCTCGGCATGAGGCCCTCAACATGAGGCACTCAGCATGAGGCCCCTCGGCGCGAGGCCCCTCGGCGCGAGGCCCCTCGGCGCGAGGCCCTCACTGCCGCTTCCGGCTGGCCAGGATACCGGCGACAAGCGCCCCTACCAGAAGCAGGCTGCTGGCGATCAGGAGGAACCCACCCAGCCATTGCCTTGACGTCTGCGGCAGCGCCAGGCCACCCACCTGTGCCGCGGTCGCCTCCTGTGCTGCTCCCAACTGCAAGCTTGCGGCATTGGCAGGCGTCAGGCTCACGTCACCGGGAAGGAGGTCGTTCGCCCGGGCCAGGAACGCCGTCAATTGCCAGTACTGATCGTTTTGGAGGCTGCCCGGCATGTGCCAGGGCATGCGTGTACTGATGTAGATGTGCAGATTGCCGGCGGTCTGGTAGCGGTCGAGGATGCCCTTGCCGATCACCGGCGGCACGGTGTAGGGCAATCTGAACCCTTCCGGGGGATGGTTGGCGGCATGGCACTTGGATTGCCAGCAGTTCTGATCGCCTACGCTCCAGGCCGAACGCCACTCCGCCGTCAAACCCTGACCCCGGTCGCCATGGCACGCCATGCAGTACAGGTAGTACTCGTGCGCCCCCAGGTCGGCCTGGGTGGGATGCTCGGGCATGAACGGCGGCGCCAGGCGGTCCGGGATGGGCATGTTGCCGGCCCCGGGACGCTCCTTACCGCCGTCGCCTCCCTGCGCCTGCGCGATCCCTGCATGGCTCACAAGAACAAGCGCCAGCATCAGACCCAGGCTCAGACTAAAGATCGAGAGGATGCGCAGACGGGTCATGCCGCGTCCTCCTGGCAGCGAACGAGCGTCACGGGGCTGAAACCGTGGAAAAGACAGTCAACGCCGCGGTCCCAGCGCGCCGTCAACCACCCTGCGGCGGCGCCGAGCGCCACCATCGCCGCCAGTGCCAGCACATAGCTGGGCCATGCCTCCCGCACAGGGTGTCTGAACAGTCCGGCGACGCTGGCGCCCCAAGCGCCTGCCGCCAATGCCAGGGCGAGCAGGGCGCCGTCGAGGGCGCTGAACCGCAACACTTGCTTACCCTTGTTTGCCTCGCAGCTTGGGATCGAGGATATCGCGCAGGGCGTCGCCGACCAGGTTCCAGGCCAGACCGAAAAGCAGCAGGGCAATGCCAGGGAAAACGACGATGTACCAGAACTCGTTCAGGCTGAGGATATAGGAGCGGGCGAAGCTGATCAACTGGCCCCAATCGGCAAAGCCCACTTCGGTGCCCACGCCCAGGAAGCTCAAGGCGGCGAAGGTGAGAACGATGGCGCCCACATCCAGCGAAGCCAGGACCAGGGTCGAAAACACAGCATTGGGGATGATATGGCGGCGGAGCAGGCGCGAATCCTTGGCGCCCAGCACGCGACCGGCCAGCACGTAGTCGCGCTCCTTGACGGTGAGGATGTCCCCGCGGATCACGCGCGCGTACGTCATCCACCCAAAGGCGATCAGCGCCACCAGGGCCGGCCAGATGCCCTTGCCCAGTTTCGGGGTCAGGATCGCCGCCAGGGTAAGGGCGGCAAGCAAGAAGGGAAAGGCCATGAAAACCTCGGTGATGCGCTGCAACACATCGTCGAGGACGCCGCCATAGAAGGCGGACAGCGAGCCGATCAACAAGCCGATGACCAGGGTCGAGAGCACCACCACGATGCCGACGAACAGCGCCGTGCGCGTCCCCCAGATGACGCCGTAGAAGATGTCATACTGGCCGCTGGTGGTGCCCATCAGGTGCACCCACTTGTCGTTGCCGGTAAGGGTGCGATACCACCCCGGAACGGGCGGCGGATTGCGTTTCCACTCCGTGCCAGGCGGCTTCGGCTGGGGGCCAAAGCCATCACGGGGGATGGTATAAGGATCGGCGTTCTTGCGCACAGGCGGCGCCAGCACCGGCGCCGCCAGAGCTACGACGACGAACATCGCCAGAAGCGCGATCCCGGCTACCGAGAGCGGGTTCGTCGCCAGCCCGCGCACCATCCGGTACGACTCCGGTCCCAGCAATCGTTCCAGCCGGCCCGGTTGGTGCAGGGCGGCGCCGCCAAGTTGAACGGGAGGGGGTGCAGTCGCAGCTTCAGCAGCCATCAGAGGACCTCCTTAGGTGTAGCGGACGCGCGGGTCGATGAACGCATACAGGATATCGACGACCAGGTTGGCGACGATCAAGAGCGAGGCGCTGAACAAGACAAAGCCCAGGGTGGTGACCACGTCCAGGCTGGCGGCCGCTTTGGCCAGGGCCGAACCCATGCCGGGAAAGACAAAAACCGTCTCCGTGATCACCACGCCGTTGAGCAGACCCACTACCGTCAACCCACCGATCGTCGCCACCGGAATCAGGGCGTTCTTGCGGATGTGGCGGTTGATCACGGTGTTTTCGTCCAGCCCTTTGGCCCGCGCCGTACGCACGTAGTCCTGCCGCATCGCTTCCAGCATGGACGAGCGCGTGATCTTGAGCAGCAAGGCCCACTGGATGTAGCAAAGCGTGAGAACAGGCAGCACCAGATGGCGAAGCGCATCCAGGAAGATGTCAAAGCGCAGGTTCAGCAAGGAGTCGATGGTGATGATACGGGTGTATGGCGTGTACTCCGGCGAGCGGATGATGGCTGCCGCCCAGTCGGAGATGCGCCCGGGCGGAAACCATCCCAGCTTGGCGTAAAAGATCATCAGCACCAACAGGCCGAAGACGAACGTGGGGAACGAGTAACCGATGATGGCGAAGATGCGCGCCGCCTGGTCCGCAAGCTTGTTGTGGTTGATGGCTGCCTTGATCCCCATCCAGATGCCGACGCCCAAAATCGGCACGATCGACCACATGGCCAGCTCCACCGTCGCCGGCAGACGCTGGGCGATGAGAGCGCTGACGTCCTGCGTCCCGGTGCGCGAATAGCCCATGTCGCCGCGCAGCACGCCGCCCACACGCTTGCCGCTCACCGGATCGATGATGCCCACCAGCCACGTCATGTACTGGATGTAGAACGGCTTGTCCAGGCCGTACTGGGCGATGATGCGGGTGATCTGGGCGTCGTTCTTGGGGATGTCCCGGATGTAGAGGGCCGCGCGCTCGGCCGGATCGAGCGTCTGCATCATCAAGAAGATGAGCAGCGTGACGCCGATCACGGTGATGGGCAACAGCAGCAGACGACGGATGATGTAGGCGGTCATGAGGCGCTACCTCCACAACACGATTATGTAGTGGCGACTTGAGTCGCCCGTCAACCTGAGACGACTGAAGTCGTCACTACCAACTTGAATATGAACTTGAATATGAGTGAAGCGACTTCAGTCGCTCATCAGGCCCAGTGGCACATACAAGACAGCGGGTGTAGAGGCTCCTCCCGCGAGAGAAGCCCCCACATCCGCCGGTCACTGGCGGCGGGGCCGCCAGTGACACGGGGGTGAGAGATCGACCCGTTTAGCGGGCCAGATCCATCTGGTAGAAGTTGAAGCCGATACTGTAGACGATCGGGTTGTAGATCCAGTCCTTCACCCAGCACTGCTCGTAGAACTTGCCGGTGACCTGGGCCAGGGTGACGGTGGGGATGTCATCGTAGTACTGTTGCTGCAGGGCAAAGTACTGCTTCTCGCGCTCGGCCGGATCGCTGGAGGCCACGCCAGCGTTGACCAGTTCCTGGAACTTGGCCTTCATGTCCTCAGGCATGTTCTGGCGGCCGGCGTAGGTGCCGACCGTGAACGGCTGCACCCAGTTGTGCGGGTCGTGGATGTCCTCGGCCCAACCGGAGACGGTGACAGGCAAGCGCTTGGCGCGAACCTCGCGCAGCAGGGTGGGCCAGGGCAGACCCAGGACTTCCACCGTGTACTTCTCGTTGACCTCCAACAGATTGGCCTGCAGGATCTGGGCAACGGTCTGGCGGCCGGTGTTGCCAGTGTTATAAGCCACCTGGAAGCGGAAACCAAGCTCCGGCAGCTTGCCCTCCCACGCCTGGTCGAGCTCGGTCTTGCAGGTATCGAGGTTGAACTCGTACATGGGGCCGTCGGGGTTGTAGCCGAGCATGTCCAGGATGATGGGGCCGTTGTTGCGCACGCCCTCGCCGTTCTGCGCATCGGCAATGTAGGTGTCGTAGTCGAAGCAGGCGGCGATGGCCTTGCGGACGTGGATGTCGCTGAAGAAGTCCGCCGGAATGCCGTTGCCGTCCAGCTTGCCGCTGCCGATGTAGGGGTTGTTGCCCTCTTCATCCGCAGCGACGTTGAAGTTCATGAACATGTCGGTGCGGGTGGGGTTGGGCAGACCGGCGTAGCTGCGCCCCGACGCGGTGGGATTGGTCTCGCTGGGTGTGCACTCGCCGGTCTTGTAGTCGCAGGTCTCACCGACGAACTCGTCCATCTGCGGGCGATCGGCCGGGTTGACAATGACGATCTCGGCATCGCCGGCCTGGAACATGGCGAAGCGGGTGCCCCATTCCTCGACGATCTTGTGCTCGACGTTCTTGATGCGGGCCTTACCGGCGGGACCGCCTTCCCACAGCGGATCGGAATCGGTGCGCCAGTAGGCATCGTCGGCAACCAGGCTGTAGCCCTGGCCCGGCGTCCACTGCGCCAGCTTGTAGGGACCGGTGCCGTTGATCACGGCGGTCAGCTTGGAATTCTCGCCGCCGGGGGCGTAGAAGTTCTGCCAGGTGTCGCAGGAGCCGTCCCAGTCACCCTGTTCGACGGCCCATTCCTTGTCGATGATCATGCCCCAGGTCTGCGCCAACGTCGCCAGCAAGGGACCCCAGGGCTGTGACAGGTTGAAGGTGACGGTGCCGGCGGCGGCGGCGGCGACGACGGCCTTCTGCACCGCCTCACAGACAGCCATCAGCTCTTCCGGCTTGGCGTTCGCCAGCAGCGCGTCCTTGTCGCCGGCGTAGGCGCCTTCGCCGATCTGCTCGGTGACGTCGCCCGAGGTGAAGCCCAGGATCGGCTCGAGCAGCAGCCACTGCGGGCCGTTGGGGTCAGACTGCAGCAGGCCGCGCTGGAACGTGTAAGCGGCGTCGCTGGGAGTCAGATCGCCGCCCTCATGGAACTTGACGCCCTCGCGCAGCTTGAACGTGTAGACCTTGCCGTCGGCGGAGATGCCGCCGTTCTCCAGGCTGGGCACTTCCGTGGCCAGGGCCGGCACGAAGCTCGTGGCGTCCTTGCCGTTGTAGTTGATCAGCGGCTCCATCACGTTCATGATCAACTGGGCGCTGGCGGTGTCGTAGGCCAGGTTCGGGTCCATGGTCTCGATGTCGCCGAAGGTGACCTCGGTGATGGTGTCGGGACGGGGCGCCACGCACTGGCGCTCGGCCATCGGGACCGGCGTCGGGGTCACTTCCACCTGTACCACTTTGGTGACTTCCTTCTCGACTTCCTTCACCACTTCCACTTCCTTGGTGACCTCGACGGTCACGACCTTTTCCACGACCTGGGGCGTCGCCTGAGCGCAAGCCGACAGAGCGAGCACGCCAAGGACGAGGACGGCCAAAACGAACAACAGTTTGTTGCGAGACATCTGTTCTCCTCCGTTGAGATTGGATGGGTTGCCTGGCCCGCTTAGGATCGGGCGCAAGCACAAAGGCAACGGCAGCGTAGATTGCCAGGCTGTCTGCCGCTACATAACGATGGTAGTTGTCAAGCTTGACGATACCTCCTTGGCATCGAAGATACAGGGATTGGTGCGAAAAATCTGCGAGTGACAGAGGGACCACCCGTCGGCGGCTGCCAACGGCGGCAGGTCCTGCCACGAACAGTCACTTAGTAGAGATGGCAGGCCGTCCAGTGCTCCGTGTCTGGCGTGCCGACGTTCTTGAATTCGGGATCGACTTCGCGGCAGACGTCCATCACGCGCGGGCAGCGGGTGTTGAAACGACAGCCCTTGGGCGGATTGATCGGGCTAGGCACATCGCCCTGCAAGATGATGCGCTGGCGCTTCCGCTCTATCGATGGGTCAGGAATCGGCACCGCCGACAACAGGGCCTGCGTATAGGGATGCTTGGGGTCTTCGTAAAGCGTCAAGTAATCGGTCAGCTCGACGATCTTCCCCAAATACATGACGGCGACCCGGTCCGAAATGTGCCGGACCATCGACAGGTCATGGGCAATGAACAGATAGGTCAGTCCCAACTCGCTCTGCAGGTCCTGCAGGAGGTTGACGATCTGAGCCTGAATCGACACGTCCAACGCCGAAATGGGCTCGTCGGCGACGATGAAATCGGGGCTGACGGCCAGAGCACGGGCAATGCCGATGCGCTGGCGCTGTCCGCCCGAGAATTCGTGTGGATAGCGATTGACGAAGTACGGGTTCAAACCCACCAGGCGCAGGAGCTCCTGCACTCGCTCGA
>CAZHTZ010000178.1:0-7370 GCA_964535455.1 uncultured Caldilineales bacterium | reverse complement strand
GAGACCCACTACGGTCTCCCCATCGAGCGCCACGATCATGCGGAACACGCCATGCGTCGAGGGGTGCTGGGGCCCCATGTTTACCACGATACGATCCGTATGGATGCTGTGGAAATCGGGCGACTCGTGGATGACGGGGAGAGGCGGTGGGGCCGGCTTGAAGGTGTCGGGATCCCACCCCTTGGGATAGCTGACATTGTCGCCCCAGGGCACACGATCTTCGGCCCACTGGTAGTTGCCAATGGGCCAGCGGCTCTTGAAAGGCTTGTGATCTTCTTCGTGGTACGCCTCTTTCCAGTCCTTGCGCATGGGATGGCCGTCGAAGCCTTCCCAGAGGAAAATGCGGCGCAAACGCGGATGACCGTTGAACGTGATGCCGTAGAGGTCGTAGGCCTCACGCTCCTGCAGGTCAGCGCCGGGATAGACCTTGATCAGGCTGGGCGCCTGCGGGTCATTCGCCGGCATGCGCGCCTTGAGCACAAGGCCCTCACCCCCCTTTTTCGTGTTGAACAGGTGGTAGACAACCTCGAAGCGGTCAGCGTCCGTGCGACCCTCGAAGCCGAGATAGTCGACGGCGGTGAGAGAGGAGAGGTAATCGAAGCCTTCTTTGTTGCGCAGATACAGGGTAAAGTCGACCAGCTTGTTGCGCTCGACGACGATGCCCGCAGCATCGGCCGAAACCACAGCGCCCGGAACAGCGTCGGCGTAGGGCAACTCAGGAGCAAACACAGTGACATCGGCCATGATTCAGCTCTCCTGGACAACCACGTCGGGACGCATGGTCAGTTGGCGGATCTCAGCAGCGCGTTCGGGGAGGAAGACGTCAGGGCCCAGCTCGGGGATGGTCAGGCCGCGCGGTGTTTCTTTGCGATACCAGGGCACGGAACGTACGGACTGGCTTGCGATCTTCTCGTGCAGCTTCAGAATGCCGTAAAGCAGCGCTTCGGGCGTGGGCGGGCAGCCGGGCACATAGACGTCGACCGGAACATACTTGTCGATGCCGGAAACGACGTTGTAGCCTTCCTTGAAGGGGCCGCCGCCGGTGGCGCAGGCGCCCATGCTAAGGACGTAGCGCGGCTCCGCCATCTGATTGTAGAGGCGGACGATGATGGGCACCATTTTCTTGGTGACGGTGCCAGAGACGATCATGAGATCGCACTGCCTGGGTGAGGGGCGCAGGACCTCCATGCCAAAGCGGGCAAGGTCATAGCGGCCGGCTGCCGTGCAGATCATCTCGATGGCGCAGCAAGCCAGGCCAAACAGCATGGGCCACACGCTGTTCTTGCGGCTCCAGTTGTAGAGGAAGTCCACCGACGTCATGAAGACGTTCTGCTTCAGATCCTGCGGAACTTCGTTATCGTTGGCCATACCCTGAATCCTTGTCGTGGCAGGCAGGAAAGCGAACGGCTTCGCTACGGCTTCGCTCTGGAGAAAGGCCCGACCCCCTGTCTGGCGCTGCGCGACCGTCTTCCGCGTCGAGACGCACAAAAGAACCGCCAGAAAAGGCCGGTGACACACCGGTATCGGTGGCGGGATTATACCCGCTGCCAAAGAGGGGTGTCAAGTGAAATTTGCGACAAGCGCAGTCAAGGGTTTCACGCGGACGCCCCGCGCTTTCGGTAAATCCAGTCGATTCGGCTACACTCGGAGTTCAACCACCGCCAACCTGCCACTCGCATGCTTTCGTGATGTCATGACCGCTATCACCCATCTGCAGAACCTGATCCGCCTCAATACCAGCAACCCGCCGGGCAACGAAATCCTGGCTGCACAGTACCTGTCGAACGTCCTCGGCCAGGCAGGATATGAACCCGAAATCGTGGAATCAGCGCCAGGTCGTGGCAGCGTCGTCGCCCGCTTTCGCGGTGATGGCAGCCAGCGCCCGCTGCTGCTCTACAACCACCTCGACGTCGTGCCGGTTGAGAAAGATCAATGGTCGAGCAACCCGTTCGGAGGCGATCTGCATGAGGGATACGTCTGGGGCCGCGGCGCCCTTGACATGAAGAACGTCGTCACCCAGCAGCTCATGGTCATGCTGCGGCTGGCTGCCGAGCGTCCCCGCCTGCGCCGTGATGTCATCTTTGCCGGGTGCGCCGACGAGGAGGTGGGGGGCGAGTTCGGGCTCAAGTATCTTGTCAGAGCGCACCGCGACCTGGTGGACGCCGAAATGGGCCTGAGCGAAACAGGCGCCTTTCCTCTTTATGTCAACGACAAGATCATCTATCCCATCCAGTGCGGTGAGAAGGGCAATTGCCGCCTGGTCTTGCGGGCAAGTGCTTCCCCCGGACATGGTGCTTCCCCCAATTACAGCAACTATGCCATCCGCTTCCTCGCCATTGCCATAGAGCGCCTGACCAGTGGCAGGCTGCCCACCCATATCACCCCCACGATACAGAACGCGCTGCGCCAGTTGGCGCCGGTGTTGGACCAGGATGCGGCGGCGCTGACCGACCCCGCCCGGCTAGATGATCTGCTCCCGACCCTCCCCTACCCCTTCATGCGTGACTTGATTCGCAACGTCACGAGCAATTCCGCAGCGCCCACCCTGCTGCGCGCCGGTGTCAAGATCAACGTCGTGCCCAGCGTGGCCGAGGTCGAGCTGGACGGGCGCCTGCTGCCTGGCCAGACCAGCGACGACCTGATGGCCGAGGTGGCGGCTGCTATCGGCAGCGACCTGCCTGTCGAGATCATCCACGTGCCGGAGTTCGACTCGCCTGCTCTGGAACGCCCGTCGACAGGCCCGCTGTGGGAGGCGTTGGTGCGTAATCTGCGCAAACACGACCCGAAGGCCGTCGTTATTCCCATCCTACTGGCAGGTGGCACCGACGCCAAACACCTGGAGCCCTTGAACGTAGAGACCTATGGCTTCAGCCCCATGCACTACCCGCCTGAGTTCGACTGGCGCGGTCTGGTGCACGGCCACGACGAGCGCATTCCTATCGTCGCCCTGGATTGGGGCATACGCGTCCTCTACGACACGGTGATGGATCTTTGCATTTGAACGTTCCAACGTTTGAACGTTTGAACGTTGAAACGCTTCTCGCTTCTCTTGCCATGCCCTACACCAACAATCTCTCCGGCCAGATCGACGGCGTGGTGATCAAAGAATTGGTTACGCACGCCGACCCGCGCGGGTTTTTTCGCGAGGTCATCCGCAGCACCGATGATTTCTTTGCGGAAGGTTTTGGCCAGTGGAGTCACGCCCGCAACTTCCAGGGTGTGATCAAGGCCTGGCACGTCCACCGCTACCAGACCGATTGCTGGTACTGCCCAATCGGCAACATCAAAGTTGCCCTCTATGATACCCGGCCCGACAGTCCCACCCAGGGCCAGCTCATGGAGCTCTACCTGGGCGACAACTACCCGGCTGTCGTCGTTTGTATACCGCCCGGCGTAGCCCACGGCTACAAAGTGCTGAGCGCCGAAGCGCACATGCTGTACATCACCAGCCGCTCCTACGACCCCGCCGATGAGGGGCGACTGCCGCACGATGACCCGTCCATCGGCTACGATTGGCTGGCCGGGCACAAGATTACGTAATGCGTAATGCGTAATGCGTAATGCGTAAAATGATATGCAAAGCCTTGTGCAATTGCGAATTACGTATTACGCATTACGTATCACTTCTTAACGTATCAAGTCAAATCGGTGGGGAAAGTGCTGTCTTGAGGCGATCGGGGTAGTCGCCCATGAGCATGTCCACGCCGAGGGCGGCTAAGCGCTGCCCCTCCGGCGCTTCGTTCACGGTCCAGGTGTGGACGCGCCGGCCGCGGGCGTGAGCGCGGGCGACAAGAGCGGGGGTGACCAGGTCATAGCCAGGGTGAAGGGCCTCGGCGCCCACCAGGGTGCGCCACCAACCCGCTCGCAGGTACCAGGGCGAGAACCCTCCCCATAAGGCGCCCAGAGCGATGCGCGGCTCCTGGCGGCGTACGGCCCAGAGGATGCGCGGGTTGAACGAAGAGATCATCGCCCGGTCGAACAGGTTCAGACGCCGGAACAGCCGCACCGCCGCTTCCTCCACCCCATCCAGGCGGTAGCCGTCATTCACCAGCTCGAAGTTGAGAAGCAGCCGGTCCCCGACCGCTTCGACTATTTCTTCGGGCGTAGGCATCCTCGTGCCTGTATAGCGGGCATCGAACCAGGCGCCCACATCAAGCGTCCGCAGGTCCGCGTGGCGCCAGGCGCGCAAAGGACCGGATGTTGCCTCGGTTCGACCCAGAACACGATCGTGGTGGACGATCAAGCTGCCGTCCGCCGTGATCTGGACGTCGAACTCGACGCCGTCTGCCCCCATCTCTACCGCCAGCTCGAACGCTGGCAGCGTATTCTCAGGAGCGTAGCCCGAGGCCCCGCGATGGGCAAAAACCAGCGTACCGGGCGGCCAATTCATGCCCGTCACCCAGGCGGCATCTAGCGGCCGAACAACCAACCCATGATGCCGCCGCCCTTCTTCTTGGCTGCTGTGGGGGCAGACGTGGTGACGGGAGACGCCTCGACCGGCGGGGTGTGGTCCGGGATCATCGATTCATCGAACTCGACGCCCATCTCGGCCAGCTCCGCCTTGAGCTCTTTGCTAAACATCAATGGCGACCAACGCGGCTCCCATACGATGTTCACCGCCACTTCCCTGGCATCGTCCATGCTCCCCGCGACCCGTTTGACGTTGTCGACGATCTGGTCCCCAGCCGGGCAGAAAGGCGTGGTGAGGGTCATGGTGACGTCGATGTCGTTGGTCTCTGCCACGGCAATATCGTACACGAGGCCCATGTTGACGATGTCCATCATGACCTCAGGGTCCACTACGCGCTTGAGTTCTTCACGCACGGCGTCTGGCGTCAGCATCAATTCCTCCAAGAATGGGCTTTCCGGCTACGACCAAGAGAATACCATAGCCCGGATGGGGCAACCAAGGAGACAACGAGGACCAACCGCTGACCGCCGACCACCGACCGCTGTCCACCGACAACCGGTTGCATTTGTCTGGCGACTGACTACTGACTACTGACTACTGCCTGCTGTCCACCGACCGCAACTTCTGGCTTGCGGCTGCGTTGTATAGGGATAGAATAAGGGTTCTTACCTGGAATCATCCGTAGATGGCAGGCGCCGGCGCGGGCCTGACACATACTCACAACCATGGTGGAGGCACCACAAACGCATGAGCGAAAGCAGTCTGAAAGGCAAATGGGCGCTGATCTTGGGCGCATCGAGCGGCTTCGGCGCCGCAGCGTCGCGGGCGCTGGCCCGCAAGGGCATGAACATCTTCGGCGTGCACATGGACATGAAAACCACCATGCCGCGCGTCGATGCGGTCAAGGCCGACATCGAGGCCGCCGGCGGCAAGGCCGTATTCTTCAACATGAACGCCTCGAACGAGCAGAAGCGCGACCGGGCTGTAACTCGTATGAAGGACGAGCTGACCGCCTCAGGCGAGCCGACTATCTGGGTGATGATGCACTCGCTGGCGTTTGGCACGCTGAAGCCGTTCATCGCTGATGATCCGGCCGACGCCATCGCCCCGGCCGACATGAACATGACCCTGGAAGTCATGTCGCACTCGCTGGTTTTCTGGACGCAGGCGCTGGTGCGGGTGAACCTGCTCGGCCGCGGCAGCCGCATCTGGTCGATGACATCGGAAGGGTCGCACCGTGTGATGCCCAATTATGGGGCTGTCTCCGCCGCCAAGGCCTCGCTGGAGTCGCACACGCGGCAGTTGGCGATGGAGTTGGGGCCGCGCGGCATCCTGGTCAACTGTATTCAGGCGGGCGTAACCGACACGCCGGCGCTGCGCATGATCCCCGGTAACGAGATGTTGGTCGAGGCCAGCATACGCCGCAATCCCGGCAAGCGCCTGACCACGACCGAGGACGTTGCCAACACCATCGCTGCCCTCGCCGATCCTTCCGTCAGGTGGATCTCGGGCAGCATCATCTTCGTGGACGGTGGCGAGGACACAACGGGGTAGGTCGCCGAATTGAGCCCAAAAGAAAGCCCAGCCACGATGGCCGGGCTTTCTTGTTGGCAAGTGGTCTTGCCTGGATGCCGTAAGGGCGTGGAGCAGGTCTACCGGCGCCGGCGCGGACGGCGGCTCTGGCTGTAGGGTGCGCCTGCAGATGCGGCCGTGTCCTGTTGCGGTCGGGGTTGGGCCTGCTGGGTTACAGGCCGCGAGTCTGCAGGTCGCGAGTCTGCAGGTCGCGTATCAGTGGGCCGCGAATCTGCCGGCCGCGAGTCCGTGGGACGCGGTCGCGACGAGGAGCCGGACCCAGTGCTGCGACCATAGTCGCCTGTGCTGCGGTCCCGGTTGCCATAGTCGCCGCTGGACTGGTCGCGGCGGGCGTAGCCGCCGTTGCTGCCGCCATTGGCGCCGTCACGCTGGGCCGGGGCAGCCGCCGGGCGCGCCTGGCCCGGATAGCTTTGCGGCGACTGGCGGTCGGGCACGAAGCTGCCGTAGTCGAAATCACGCACCCGGCGCCGCTCGATGCGGGCGCCCAGCACCCGCTCGATGTCGCGCACCATCAGTTCGTCCGCCTGGGCGGTGAGTGTGAAGGCCTCGCCGGTGTGGTAAACGCGGCCGGTGCGGCCGATGCGGTGGGTGTAGGCGTCGACGGTGTCGGGCATGTCGAAGTTGATCACGTGCGTGATCTCCGACACGTCGATGCCGCGCGCGGCGATATCGGTGGCGACGAGGATGTCGTATTTGCCTCCGCGGAAGCCGTCGATGGCCTCCTGGCGGCGGTTCTGCGCCATGTTCCCCTGCAGCGCCGAGACGCGGTAGTTGTGTTTGGCCAGGTCAAGCGCCAGGCTGCGGGCGCGGTGCTTGGTGCGCGTGAAGATCAGGACCCGCCCCGTGGGCGTCTGCTGCAGAAGGGCCAGCAGCAGCCTGGTCTTGAGACCATCGGGCACCGGGTAGAGGGCATGCGAAACCGTTTTGGCCGGCGCAATCATGCCGATCTGGACGGTGACGGGGTCACTGAGGATACTGTCGGCCAGGCTGCGGATGTCTTCCGGCATCGTGGCCGCGAAGAACAGGGTCTGGCGCTGCGCCGGCAGGTACTTGAGGATGCGGCGGATGTCGGGCAAGAAACCCATGTCGCACATGCGGTCGGCTTCGTCCAGCACCAGCACCTCGACGTGCGAAAGGTCGACGGTGCCGTCGCCGAGATGGTCGAGCAGCCGGCCAGGGCAGGCGACGATTATTTCGGCCCCGCGGCGCACCCCGGCGATCTGCGGACCTTTGCTGACGCCGCCATAAATGGTGACGCTGCGCACCTTGGTGTGCCTGCCGAGATCGACAATCGTCTGGTGGATCTGCCCGGCGAGCTCGCGTGGGGGCGCGATGATGAGCGCCCCCGTCGAGTCCAACGCACCCC